>NZ_CP108106.1:6447500-6747500 GCF_041435195.1 Streptomyces sp. NBC_00224 | reverse complement strand
CGAGCGTCGGCGCCATGGTCCGCGCCCGCTGGGCCGAGCTCTACCGGGGCGACGGGCAGAACCTGCACGCCGCGTACTCGTGGGAGTCGATCGTCGACGAGCTCTGCTTCATCGTCGGGCCGATCCTCTCCATCGGGCTCTCCACCGCCTGGTTCGCCGAGGCGGGGCCGCTGATCGCGGCCGGTTTCCTGGTCGTCGGCGTCTTCTGGCTGACCGCCCAGCGCGCCACCGAGCCCGTGCCGCACCCGCGCGAGCACCACACCGGCGGCTCCGCCCTGCGCTCCCCGGGCCTCCAGGTCCTGGTCGCCACCTTCGTCGCCACCGGCGCGATCTTCGGCGCGGTCGACGTGGTCACCGTGGCCTTCGCCGACGAGCGCGGCCACAAGGCGGCGGCCAGCCTGGTGCTCGCCGTGTACGCGCTGGGCTCGTGCCTCGCGGGAGCGGTGTTCGGGCTGCTGCGCCTCAAGGGCGCCGCTGCCACGAGGTGGCTGGTGGGAGTGTGTGCGATGGCGGTGAGTATGATCCCGCTCCAACTGGCCGGGAGCCTGCCGTTCCTGGCCGTGGCGCTCTTTGTCGCGGGCCTGTCCATCGCACCGACGATGGTGACCACCATGGCCCTCGTCGAGCAGCACGTACCGCGCAGCAAGCTCACCGAAGGCATGACCTGGACCGGTACCGGGCTGGCGGTCGGTGTGGCGCTCGGCTCGTCGGCCGCCGGCTGGGTGGTGGACGCGGCGGGCGCGCGCTCGGGGTATCTGGTGCCCGTCGTGTCGGGAGCGCTCGCGGCCGCGGTGGCGTTCCTGGGGTACCGCCGGCTGAGCAGGCCGGCGCCGCAACGGGAGGGGCTCGGAGCAGATGAGCGGAGCGAGCAGCAGCACGTGGCGTAACTGGGCGGGCAACGTCACGGCCCGGCCGGTGCGGGAGGTCTCCCCCGCCTCGGTGGCCGAACTGGCCGCCGCCGTGCGCCGGGCGGCCGAGGACGGTCTGAAGGTGAAGGCGGTCGGCACCGGCCACTCCTTCACCACGGCCGCCGCCACCGACGGCGTGCTCATACGTCCGGATCTGCTCACCGGCATCCGGGAGATCGACCGTACGGCCATGACGGTGACCGTCGAGGCGGGCACGCCCCTGAAGCGGCTGAACGCGGTCCTCGCGCGCGAGGGGCTCTCGCTCACCAACATGGGCGACATCATGGAGCAGACGGTGGCCGGGGCCACCTCCACCGGCACCCACGGCACCGGCCGCGACTCGGCCTCGATAGCCGCACAGATCACGGGACTTGAGCTGATCACGGCCGACGGCTCGGTCCTGAAGTGCTCGGCCAAGGGAACCGATGAAGAGCGAGCCGTCTTCGCGGCGGCCCGGATCGGGCTGGGGGCGCTCGGGGTCGTCTCGGCGATCACCTTCGCCGTGGAGCCCGAGTTCCTGCTCACCGCGCGCGAGGAGCCGATGACCTTCGACAAGGTCACCTCGGAGTTCGAGGCGCTGCACGCCGAGAACGAGCACTTCGAGTTCTACTGGTTCCCGCACACCGGTAACTGCAACACCAAGCGCAACAACCGCAGCGCCGGTCCCGCCGCCCCGCCCGGCAGGGTGAGTGGCTGGATCGAGGACGAGCTCATGTCCAACGGCCTCTTCCAGGTCGTCTGTTCACTGGGCCGGGCCGTCCCCGCGACGATCCCCGCGATCGCCAAGGTTTCCAGCCGCGCCCTCTCCGCCCGTACGTACACCGACATTCCGTACAAGGTCTTCACAAGTCCGCGCCGGGTGCGGTTCGTGGAGATGGAGTACGCGCTGCCGCGCGAGGCCGTCGTGGCGGCGCTGCGCGAAGTGCGGGCGCTGGTCGAGCGGTCGAACCTGCGGGTGAGCTTCCCGGTCGAGGTGCGCACCGCCCCGGCCGACGACATCGCGCTCTCCACGGCGTCGGGCCGGGACACCGCGTACATCGCCGTGCACATGTACAAGGGCACGCCGTACCAGGCGTACTTCACCGCCGTGGAGCGGATCATGACCGCGCACGCGGGCCGTCCGCACTGGGGCAAGGTGCACACCCGCGACGCCGAGTACTTCGCCGAGGCCTATCCGCGCTTCGGCGAGTTCACGGCGCTGCGCGACCGGCTCGACCCGGACCGGCTGTTCGGCAACGCGTATCTGCGCCGGGTGCTCGGCGACTGACGTCCTACGTCGCGGGCGGGGTCGCCGCCGACCCCGCTCCCGATCCGGTGCCCGGGGTGGCGGTGCCCGAGCCGGTGGACGCGCCGCCCGTGGACGGCGAGGGCGTCGGCGGCGGACTCGGGGTGCCGCCCGAGGACCCCGAACCACCGGTGGAGGGGGTGGGAGTGGGTGCCGGGGTGGTGCCGCCCGAGCCCGAAGTGGCGCCCGTGGTGGATGTTCCGCCGGTTCCCTTCCCGGGGTCCGGCGACGAGGACGTGCCCCCGTCGGCGCCCGTGCCGGGTGTGTGCGGGGTGCGCCGCTCGGGTTCCGAGTCCTTCTCCGACGACTTGCCGCCGCCCCCGCCGCCGTTCACCACCGAGCCGAAGGTGGTGCCGCCCTTGCCACCGCCCAGCTCGCCGCCGGACGCCAGTTCGTACGCGGTGATGCCGCCCATCGCGACCGCGAAGACGACGGCGGCGCCGAGCGCGGACCGCTTCCAGCCCCGGAGCCGGGTGCCGTGCACGGTGGCCGCGCCGAACTCGCCCTCGCGGGTGTCCTCGTACGCCGGAAAGCCCGGGTCGCGGCGCGGCTTGGGCAGCGACTGGACGGTGGCGTCGCGCAGTTGTTCCCCGGTGCGGCGGAACAGGTGCTGGAAGACCGTGCCGCCGCAGGTGGCGACGACGCTCACCACACCGGCGCCGAGGATCGTCCCGTAGACACCGAGTTTGGAGGCGAGCACGGCGGCCGCGATCGCCGCGAGCGCACTGCCCGCGACCTGGGGCACACTCAGATCGAGCCGCTTCTCGTCCTGCTTCGTCCCGGTATCCGGCTTGTCACCCATCTACAGCCTCTGTTCGCCCTTCTCCGCCAGCTTGTACGTAGTGGGGACCTATGGGCGAAGCGAATAGTTCCGTTTCTGTCGATTCTGTGAAGCACGACACGTATGAAGTGCGCACCCGTACGGCGCACGGCTTCCAACTCCCGCCCCCAGGGAGAACTTCGGCGGCGCGGCGGTCCACCCAGGTGGCCCGAATGGAGTACTGTGGCGAGCCCTGGGCCTGGTCTCCCTCTCGGGTTTCCGGGCTCTGCGGGAGGGGGCCGAAAGCGGCACTCGAACCGGCGGCGCCGCGGCACCGCACGGGCGCCAGCTACCCAGGGCGACCACTTCGGTCACTCTGCGTTGCAAATAGGTAACCGTGCCATAACGGCGTTCCAGGGCCCATGCCCGACACGCCGGGCAACTCGGCAAGGTTGTGGCAGGCTGCACCCGGGCAGGCCACACTCGACTAGCGGAAGCAGCGACGCAGGTGACGTCGGCAGGCACCACCCGGGAGGTCCCCATGCCCGAACTGCGTGTCGTGGCCGTCTCCAACGACGGCACACGACTGGTGCTCAAGGCTGCGGACAGCACGGAGTACACGCTTCCGATCGATGAGCGGCTGCGCGCCGCCGTGCGCAACGACCGCGCCCGGCTCGGGCAGATCGAGATCGAGGTCGAGAGCCATCTCCGTCCTCGCGACATCCAGGCACGGATACGCGCGGGTGCCTCGGCCGAAGAGGTCGCCCAGCTCGCCGGGATCCCCGTCGACCGGGTCCGGCGCTTCGAGGGCCCGGTGCTCGCGGAGCGCGCCTTCATGGCCGAGCGGGCACGCAAGACCCCCGTACGGCGCCCTGGCGAGAACACCGGACCCCAGCTCGGCGAGGCCGTCCAGGAGCGGCTGCTGCTGCGCGGCGCCGACAAGGACAGCGTCCAGTGGGACTCCTGGCGCCGCGACGACGGCACCTGGGAAGTCCTGCTGGTCTACCGGGTGGCGACCGAGCCGCACGCCGCGAGCTGGACCTACGACCCGCCGCGACGGCTCGTCCAGGCCGTCGACGACGAGGCCCGCTCGCTGATCGGCGAGACCGACGACACCCCCGAGCCGAGCTTCCCGTTCGTGCCGAGGATCGCCAGACTGCCCCGGGACCGGCCGCTGGACCGCGCCCTGGACCGGCAGTTGGAGCGTCCCACCCCGCCCGCGCCGGAACCCGCCGCGGACGAGAGCGACTCGCTGACCAGCCTCCTGGAGGCCGTGCCGAGCTTCCGCGGCGACATGGTGGTGCCCGAGCGGCCCGCCGCGCCGCCGGAGCCCCCGGCGGCCGAGCCCGAGGCGGAGCCCGAGGTCGAGGAGCCGCCCGCACCGGCGGCGTCGGCGGGCGCCGGCGCGGCGTACGCGGACGTCCTGATGCCCCGCTCGGTGGCCGGTCACCGCGACCGCCTCACCGGCACCACGGACCGCCAGGCCGAGGCGGACGGCGTCCGGCCCGGACGACGGGCGGCCGTGCCCAGCTGGGACGAGATCGTCTTCGGCACCCGGCGCAAGAAACAGGAGTAGGACGCGTCGTACGTCGACGCGTCGTACGTCGATACGAGGTACATCGATACGAGCCGAGGGGCCCGCGCCGAGCGCGGGCCCCTCGGTGTGCGCTACTGCGGGTCGGGGCCGGTCGCGACCGGGCGCGACTCGTCCGAGGACCACTGCGACCAGGACCCGGCGTAGAGCGCGGCGGGGATCCCCGCGACCGCCAGGGCCAGCACCTCGTGGGCGCCGGAGACCCCGGAGCCGCAGTAGACGCCGACCTCGGTACCGGAGGCGCCCAGGGCCTTGAAGCGGTCGGCGAGGACCTCGGGAGCCAGGAAGCGCCCGTCGGGGCCCACGTTCTCGGTGGTGGGGGCGGAGACCGCGCCCGGGATGTGGCCGCCGACCCGGTCGATGGGCTCGACCTCGCCCCGGTAGCGCTCCCCCGCCCGGGCGTCGAGCAGCAGTCCGGAGCGGGCGAGCGCGGCCGCCCCGTCCGCGTCGAGCAGGTCCACCGCGCCGGGCTCGGGGGCGAAGTCGCCCTCGGCGGGCGCCGGGACGTCGGTGGACAGCGCGCCGGTCCAGGCGGCGAGACCGCCGTCGAGGACGCGGACGTCCGGGTGACCCGTCCAGCGCAGCAGCCACCAGGCGCGGGCGGCCGCCCAGCCCTGGCCGCCGTCGTAGACGACCACCGGTGTCCCGGCGGACACGCCCGCGCGGCGCATCACGGCGCCGAACGCCGCCACGTCGGGCAGCGGGTGGCGGCCGCCGGCGCCGGGCGGCCCCGCCAGCTCCGCGTCGAGGTCGACGAAGACCGCGCCGGGCAGATGCCCGGCCTCGTACTCGGCCCGGCCGTCGAAGGCGGCGGCGCCGGCGGCCTTCGCCAGACTGAGCTGCCAGCGGACGTCCAGGAGGACCGGAGGGCGTGCCCCGGTCAGCTCGTTCGCCAGTTCGGGTGCGCTGATGATGGCGTTCATGGGGCCATCCTCGCGCAGCGCACGGCGCCGCGAAACGGCCGCGAAACGGATGAGAAATGCCAAAGCGGGCATCCTCCTGCGGGAACGCGCCAAAAGCGGCGCGGCCGGGGCGCGCTTCGCCGTAGGTGGTGCAAGCATCTGCGAGGAGGTGGGCGCCGGCGCGGCCCGGCCGCCCGCCTCTTCAGGGCGCGTTCTCACAGCGATGGTCCGAGGAGAGAGTCACGATGTCCCAGGCAGAGACCCGGCGCACGCCCGGCACACCCTGCTGGGTGAGCCTCATGGTGCACGGCCTGGCTCCTACCCAGGAGTTCTACGCGGCGCTGTTCGGCTGGGAGTTCCGGCCGGGGCCCGCCTCGCTCGGCCCCTATGTGCGGGCCCTGCTCGACGGCGCCGAGGTCGCGGGCATCGGGCAGTTGCCGCCCGACCGCCATCTGCCGATCGCCTGGACCACGTATCTGGCCACCGACGACGCCGACGCGACGGCCGAGACGATCCGGCACTGCGGCGGCACGGTCGGCGTCGGTCCGCTCGACGCGGGCGACGCGGGGCGCCTGGTGATCGCCTCGGACCCGGAGGGCGCGGTCTTCGGCGCCTGGCAGGCCGAGGCGCACGTCGGCACGATGGTGGCGGGCGCGCCGGGCACCCCCGTCTGGAACGAGCTGGTGACCCGCGAGACCTCCACGGTCAGCAAGTTCTACGAGTCGGTGTTCGGCTACGAGAAGGAGACGGTGGTCTCGGCCGAATTCGACCACGTGACGCTGCACATCGAGGGACGCCCGGTCTGCTCGCTGCACGGCGTGGGCCACGCCCTGCCGCGCGACAGGGGCGCGCACTGGATGACGTACTTCGAGGTCGCGGACACCGACGAGGCGGCCCGGCGGGTCACCGAGCTGGGCGGCCAGGTGCTCCGCCCACCGCACGAGGGATCGAGCGGCCGCCTGGCGACGGTGGCGGACCCGGAGGGCGCGGTGTTCACGCTGATCCGATCAACCCCCTAGGGGCGCGGGGCTGTGACATTTTGCGGCTCCGCCGCGTGGGCGCGCCCAGCCACAGACGGCCCGCGGACAAAGTCCGGGCCCCCGCGGAGCGGCTACGCGTCGACGGGCAGGACGTCCGGCGACAGCGCGGCCGCGCGCGCACCCGCGGCCGTCATGCGGCGCCGGTGGTGGCGCCGGCACAGCACCTCGTAGCCGATCTCGTCCTCGGACTGGTTCACGTCACCGACGACGACCTGCGCGCCCTCGACCACCATCTCCCCGCCCCGGGTACGCGCGTTGTGCGTGGCCCGCGCCCCGCACCAGCAGAGCGCCTCGACCTGGAGGACCTCGACGCGGTCGGCCAGCTCGACCAGGCGCTGGGAGCCGGGGAAGAGCTTGGAGCGGAAGTCGGTGGTGATGCCGAAGGCGAAGACGTCCAGGTCGAGGTCGTCGACGACCCGGGCGAGCTGGTCGATCTGGCCGGGCGCGAGGAACTGCGCCTCGTCGGCGATCACGTAGTCGCAGCGGCCGCCCTTGGAGAGGTGGGCGACCAGATACGCGTAGAAGTCGAAGCCCTCGGCGGCCTCGACGGCGTCCGTCACCAGGCCGAGCCGGGAGGACAGCTTGCCCTCGCCCGCGCGGTCGTCCCGCGTGAAGATCATGCCCTGGAGGCCGCGCGCGGAGCGGTTGTGCTCGATCTGAAGAGCGAGGGTGCTCTTTCCGCAGTCCATCGTTCCGGAGAAGAACACCAGCTCGGGCATGGGAAGTTGACGGCCTTTCGGATCTGCGCACGCGTCCGCGTACAGGAGACAGGAGGGAGGTGCGGAAGGGTTACGAGCGTACTTCGAGGAGCGGCACGAGCTGCTCGACGGGGGTCATCGAGCCGTGCATGCCGACCATCGCGGACTCGTGCGGCTCGTTCTGCGAGGCGGTGATCACCACATCGGCGTGCGCGGCCGCGACGACGTCGCCGATCCGCCCGTACACGCGCTCGTCGCACGCGCCCGGCTGCCCGAACCAGCCCGCCGCTATCGCCTCGTCGCGGCTCGCCACCCAGAACTGCTCGCCGAGCACCTCGCGCCAGACGGTGAGCACGTCGGACTCGGCGCCCGGGACCGCGTACACATGGCGGGCCCGGCCCTCGCCGCCGAGCAGGGCCACTCCGGCGCGCAGCTCCCAGTCCTCGTCGAAGTCGATGCGGGACTCTTCGTCGAAGGGGATGTCGATCATGCCGTGGTCGGCGGTGACGTACAGCGCGGAGCGGGGCGGCAGCTGCTCGGCGAGGCGCTGGACCAGCCGGTCGACGTACATCAGCTGGCCGCGCCAGGCGTCCGAGTCCACGCCGAAGCGGTGGCCCTTGCCGTCGACCTCGCTGTAGTACGTGTAGACCAGCGAGCGGTCCCCGGCGGCCAGTTGCGCGGCGGCCAGGTCCATGCGGTCCTCGCCGGTCAGCCGGCCGTGAAACGTTCCGCCACTGAGCGCGACCTTGGTGAGCGGGGTGTGCTGGAAGGTCGGTGAGGACACCTGGGCGGTGTGCACGCCGGCCGCGTCGGCCAGCTGGAAGACCGTGGGGTACGGCTGCCAGACGTGCGGGTCGGTCCAGGGCTTCCAGCGGAGCTGGTTCATCAGCTCGCCGGTCTCCGGGTTGCGCGCGGTGTAGCCGGGCAGGCCGTGCGCGGCGGGCGGCAGGCCG
This sequence comes from Streptomyces sp. NBC_00224, assembly GCF_041435195.1. Classification (NCBI taxonomy): domain Bacteria; kingdom Bacillati; phylum Actinomycetota; class Actinomycetes; order Kitasatosporales; family Streptomycetaceae; genus Streptomyces; species Streptomyces sp. NBC_00224. The sequence continues at coordinate 6,739,360 of NZ_CP108106.1, read as the reverse complement.
GTGCCGACGGAGGCGAGCGACGTGGCGGTGGTGGCGGGGAACCCGGCGGTGATCGGCCGTCCGGTGCCGCCGCGCGAGGTGGCGAGCAGCCCGTGCAGATAGGGCGCCTCGTCGGGGTGGGCCTTGATCTGCTCCCAGCCGAGCCCGTCGATCAGGAACACACAGTTCCGGTCGGCCGGGGTCAGCTCGGGGATGGCGGCGGTCGCACCGGGCACGCCCATGCCGGCCGCGAGGGTGGGCAGCAGATCGGCGAGCGAGCCGCTGCCGTACTCGGGCACGGGGGCGGTGTCGAGGGCGAGGGGTTCCGGATCCTGCCAGGCGGGCTGGGCCATCAGCGGGCGGTGGCCGCAGTGGCTTCGGAGAGCGCCTGGGCGAAGTCGAGGGTCTGGCGCACGGTGTCCGGCCCGTCCCCGGCCTCGCTGACGCGCAGGCTGAGGTCGTCGGCGGTGGAGCTGCCGGTGTAGCCGTGGTCGGCGTCGCAGTTGGGGTCGCCGCAGGCGGCGGGCTCCAGGTCGATACGGGAGACGGCGCCCCAGCCGATGGTCAGGACGACCTCGCGGGGCAGGGTGCCCGGGGTGTACGACTCGGGGTTGGCGACCACGCGGCTGACCACCACGGACGAGATCCGGTTGAGCTTCACGGACTCGGTGGAGGTCGTGGCGTACGGCGTCGGGGAGCTGGTGTCGGCGTTCTGCTCGTCGGTGTGGCTGACGATGAAACGGTTGCCCGTCAGAACCAGGACCGTCACGTGGCGGCGCACCTCGTTGGCGTCGAAGGTGGTCTCCTGATGGACCAGGTACGACGCGATGGGCTCACCACCGACGGCGGCCTCCACCGCCTCGGCCACAAGGGCCGGGTAGTAGCCGCTGCGCTCGATCGCCGCGCGCAGCCCCTGGGTCATCGTGCCGGTCTTCGCCATGAGCTCCATCCTACGGGGCCCTGAGGCCCGATCGTTTCAGTAGCTGGGCAGGCGCCTCGGCCCCAGGTCGGAGCGGGGCGGCGGTGGCGCGAGGCGGACGCTCGCGCCGAGTACGGAGAGGCCGTGCTGGGCGACGACGACCGGTTCCAGGGAGACGGCGACGACCTCCGGGTGGTCGTCGACCAGCCGGGAGACCCGCAGCAGCAGCTCTTCCAGGGCGGCCGTGTCCACCGGTGCGGAGCCGCGCCAGCCGAAGAGGAGGGGTGCGGTCCGGATCGACCGGACCAGCTCGGCGGCGTCCCGGTCGGTGGCGGGGACCAGCCGGTGGCCGGTGTCGCCGAGCAGCTCGGAGGCGGCTCCGGCGAGGCCGAAGGAGAGCACGGCACCGACGGCCGGGTCGATGGCCGCGCGTACGACGGTGTCCACGCCGCGCGGCGCCATCGCCTGCACGACCGGGAGCAGCTCCTCCGGCTTGCCGAGGACCTGGGCCAACTCGTCGTATGCGCGCCGCAGTTGCTCCTCGTCGGCGAGGTCGAGGCGGACGCCGCCGAGGTCGGGGCGGTGGCGCAGGTGCGGGGCGGTGGTCTTGAGGGCCACGGGGTAGCCGAGGCGGGCGGCGGCCTCGACGGCGGCGTCCGGGTGGGGCGCGGGCAGGGCGGGGCGCACGGGGATCCCGTACCGGGCGAGCAGCGCCTCCGCCTCGGCGGCGGCGAGGGTCGTCCCCCTCGGGTCCGCGTCCCCGAGCAGCCGCCCGATGTCGGCGGCGGCCCCGGCCTCGTCGATGTCGTCGTACTCCGGCACCTTCCCCTGCTCGGCGGCCTGCCGCCGCCACTGCCCGTACCGGACGGCCTCGGCGAGGGCCCGTACGGCGCGTTCGGCGGCGGGGTAGGCGGGGATGCTGTGGGGTTCGGCGGGGGGTTCGGGTGCGGGGCCGGTGGGGATGGCTTGTCCCCCACCCCGCCCCTTCCCGAGACCCTCCGGGGGTGGGGGTGGGCTGATACGGGAGGACCCCCTCGGGGGCTCCGCCCCCGGAACCCCGGCGGGGCCTGCGGCCCCTGCACCCCGCTCGGGGCGCGCCCCGAGCGTCGCCCCTGGCGTCGTCGCGGCACTCGTCCCCGGCTCGCCGTCCGGCCTCGTCGGGGTGAGCGGGGCTCGGTGCGGGGGTGTGGTGCGGCGGGCCGTGCTCGCCGCGCTCGCCAGCGCCTCCGCCAAGCCGCCCAGCTCCACGTGTACTACCGCCACCGGCTTCGCCGGGGCCGTGGTCGTGGCCTGCTGGAGGGCCGTGGCCAGGGCTTCGTCGGGGTAGCCGGGCTCGCCCACCCAGGGGATCGCCGTGACCACCACCGCGTCGCAGAACTCGTCCGCCAGGGCCCGCGCCAGCGCGTCGCGGAAGTCCTCGGGGGTGGCCGCCGTCGTGAGGTCGACGGGCGGGTGGGGGCGCAGGCCCTCGGTGAGGCAGGCGTCGTAGGTGAGCAGGCCGAGGGATTCCGAGTTGCCCAGGATCGCCACGCGCGGGCCGGCCGGGAGCGGCTGGCCCGCGAGGAGGACGCCCGCGTCGACCAGCTCGGTCACCGTGTCCACCCGGATCACGCCCGCCTGGCGCAGCAGCGCCGACACCGCCGTGTCCGGGACCCGGGTCACCGGGACCGCGTGGCCGGGCGGGGTCGAGCCGCTGTGGCGGGCGCCCTTCACCGCGACCACCGGCTTGACCGCCGCCGTCCGGCGCGCGAGCCGGGTGAACTTCCGCGGGTTGCCGATGGATTCGAGGTACAGCAGGACCACGTCCGTGTCCGCGTCCTCGTACCAGTACTGGAGGATGTCGTTGCCCGAGACGTCCGCCCGGTTGCCCGACGAGATGAACGTCGACAGGCCCGCGCCCCGCCGGTGCAGGCCCGAGAGGAGCGCGATCCCGATCGCTCCCGACTGGGTGAACAGTCCGATCCGGCCCCGCTGCGGCGGATCGGGCGCCAGCGAGGCGTTCAGGCGCGTCCCGGGCGCGGTGTTGATGACGCCGAACGCGTTCGGCCCGATCAGCCGCATCCCGTACGACCGCACCTGGCGCAGCAGTTCGCGCTGGCGCTCGCGCCCGGCCGCGCCGCTCTCGGCGTACCCGGCGGACAGGACGACCAGCCCCTGCACCCCGTGCTCACCGCACTCCGCGACCGCCTCCGGCACCCGTTCGGCCGGGACCGCGACGACCGCGAGGTCGACCTGCTCCGCGATCTCGCCGAGCGAGCGGACCGCGCGGACGCCGTCGACCTGCGAACCGCCCTCGGGGAAGGCCCGGTTGACCGCGTACACACGTCCGGTGAACCCCGCCCCGAGCAGGTTGCGCAGCACCGTGCGGCCGACGCCGCCGGGCGCGCGGCCGGTGCCGATCACGGCCACCGAGCCGGGGGCGAGCAGCCGCTGCACCGAGCGCGACTCCGCGCGCTGCTCGCGGGCGCGCTGCACGGCCAGCGACTCGGCGGTCGGCTCCAGATCGAGTGTGAGATGGACCGAGCCGTCCTCGAAGGAACGCTTCTGCTGATAGCCCGCGTCCGTGAACACCTTGATCATCTTGTTGTTGGCGGGCAGCACCTCCGCCGCGAACCGCCGGATCCCCCGCTCGCGCGCGACCTCCGCGACGTGTTCGAGCAGTGCGGAGGCGACCCCGCGCCCCTGGTGGGCGTCCTGGACGAGGAACGCCACCTCGGCCTCGTCGGCCGGCGCCGAGGCGGGCCTGCCCTGCGCGTTGATCCGGTCGTAGCGGACGGTCGCGATGAACTCGCCGCCCACCGTCGCCGCGAGCCCGACGCGGTCCACGTAGTCGTGATGGGTGAAGCGGTGCACGTCCTTCGCCGACAGCCGGGGGTAGGGCGCGAAGAAGCGGTAGTACTTGGACTCGTCCGACACCTGCTCGTAGAACGAGACGAGCCGCTCCGCGTCGTCGGTCGTGATGGGCCTGACCCGCGCGGTCCCCCCGTCGCGCAGCACGACGTCGGCCTCCCAGTGGGCCGGGTACGCGGGGTCCTGCGTCTTCTCCTGCGGAGCCTGCATACGGGCAGCCTACGGGTCGCGGGGCCGCTGCGGTCAGGTCAAGGTAGGGGGCAGAGTGGAGAGGGCGGCCAGGGCCGAAGGGCCGCCGGATCCGGGACCGACGTCGGCACGAGCACTGCGCAGGACATGAGAGACTGGTCTAGACAACCGTCAGAGATTTCGAAGGGCATCACCATGGCTGAGCGCCGCGTCAATGTCGGCTGGGCCGAGGGCCTGCACGCCCGCCCCGCTTCCATCTTCGTCCGCGCCGCCACGGCCTCCGGCGTCCCCGTGACGATCGCCAAGGCCGACGGCAACCCGGTCAACGCCGCCTCCATGCTCGCGGTGCTCGGCCTGGGTGCGCAGGGCGGCGAGGAGATCGTGCTGGCTTCCGAGGCGGAGGGCGCCGAGGCGGCCCTGGACCGTCTGGCGAAGCTGGTCGAGGCGGGCCTTGAGGAGCTCCCCGAGACCGTCTGACCGCACCCGGTCGGCCGAACCCCGGCCCGGGCCGATGCGTCACCGCACTTCGCGAAACGGAGCCGCGGATCCTGAATTCAGGATCCGCGGCTCCTTTCCTTTTAGCTGGTTGTGCGGGTCGCCCGAACCCCTTACCCGCGCCGCTGATTTCCGGCGACGAATTCGGGCAGCACAAAAGAACCCCGCCGAATCACTCCCTTTGTATACGGCGACCCCGTTAAGCGCGGACGCTCGCGGTGTTTACGGCATGTTGCGAAGTCCTCACGTCCACCGGGCTCCGCAGGCGATAGGCGGAAAACGCGCGGTCGGCGTGGTGGGCCGCCAGCGATCTGGCCCGCTCGGCGTCGCCGCGCGCCAGCGCGTCCACGATCGCCCCGTGCTCCGCCCAGCACTCGGCGGGCAGCGCGGGCTGCTCCACCACGTACATCCAGGCGATCTTGTGCCGCAGCTGGGTGAGCAGCGAGATGAGGCCGGGGCTGCCGGAGGCCTGGGCCAGCGTCTCGTGGAACCAGACGCCCAGCGAGCGCAGATCCTCGCCCTGGGACCGCCGGATGCGGTCCTGGCCCAGCCTGACCAGCCCGCGCAGCACCTTGAGATGGGGCTCGGTGCGCCGGGCGGCGGCCCGCGAGGCGGCCAGCGGCTCCAGCAACGCGCGCAGTTCGAGCAGGTCGGCGGCCTCCTGCTCGGTCGGCTCGGCGACACAGGCCCCGGCGTGCCGGCGCGTGGTCACGAACCCCTCGGACTCCAGCGTGCGCAGCGCCTCGCGGACCGGGACGCGCGAAACCCCGTACCGCCGGGCGAGCACTTCCTCGGTGAGCCGGCTGCCGCGCGCGAAGAGTCCCGCGACGATGTCGTCGCGGATTGCCGTGCATACCGATTGCGCTGGAATGCGCATGACCGAACCTCCGCCTTAATCCCCGCGAAACGCGGTTGATCGACGCCTGTTCGGTGACTCTATTCCAGCGACTGTTAATTCCCGGTGACATGCCGTATGCAATGCATATCTTTTGGCCACGGACGGCTCTCCGCGCCCGGCGGCGACGCCGAAGCCCCCGGCGCGGGACGCCGGGGGCTTGGGGGAGACGTGCGGAGACGGCCGCGTCAGACGTTGACGCCGTGCGAGCGCAGATACGCGATCGGGTCGATGTCCGAGCCGTACCCCTCGCCGGTGCGGGCCTCGAAGTGGAGGTGCGGGCCGGTGGTGTTGCCGGTGTTGCCGGAGAGGCCGATCTGCTGGCCCGGCTCGACGCGCTGGCCGACGGAGACACCGATGGACGACAGGTGGCCGTACTGCGTGTACGTGCCGTCGTTCATCTGGATCACGATGTTGTTGCCGTAGGCGCCGCCGTAGCCCGCCTCTACGACGGTGCCCAGGCCCACGGCGTGTACCGAGGTGCCCATGCCCGCGTGGAAGTCGATGCCGGTGTGGCTGCCGGAGGACCAGATCGAGCCGCCGGTCTTGTAGCCGGTGGAGACGTAGCTGCCGTCGATCGGCGCGACGAAGGAGTTGAGGCGCTTGCGCTCGGCCTCGCGGGCGGCGCGCTCCTTGGCGGCGCGCTCCTCCTTGGCCTTCGCCTCGGCCTTGCGCTTCGCCTCGGCGGCGGCGCGGGCCTTGTCGGCGGCGTGCTTCTGGGCGGCGGCCTGGGCGTCGATGCGGTCGGCGAGGGAGTCGCCGATCACGATGGCCTGGGTGATGCCGGTGTCCTCGACGGAGGCCGCGGCGGGCGCCGAGCTCTCGGCGGCCATGGCCGGGGAGGCGAGGGTGCCCACGACGCCGGCGGTGGCGAGGGTGGCGATGCCCGCTATGTTCGCGCTCTTGCGCGACATGGCGCTCGGACGACGGTGCTTCCCGGTGGCACGGGTGAACGCCATGAAGGGGCGGTGTCCTTTCCTTCCATCTCGCCTACCGGGTTAGCTGACGGGTTCGGAGCTGGAAGGTCTCCTACGGGCTCCTCCGCGGGCGGAGGCGTCCGATTCACCCCAGGGACTGAGTGGGTCCCCGGCTCCCCTGGCTCGCGCCAGTTGGGGACTCGGCGATCGCTGTCCGGTGCCGCGGCTGCGACGGGTGGTGACGGACAGCGCGACCGACGCTAGACGGCTGATCTTTCAATCACCAAACAGACACGTCTTTTTGTTGCACACGCCACATGACAGACAGGCAACCTCCCCAACAAATCGGACATACAGGAGGACCCCGGCGGCACATCGGCCACCGGGGTCCTCCTCCGCGCACGCGTCCGCGCGTGGCGGTCCGCTCAATCAGCCCGCGACGACGGTGACTTCACCGATGCCGAGCGCCTTGACGGGCTCCTCGATCTGCGCCGCGTCCCCGACGAGGACGGTCACCAGACGGTCCACCGGGAAGGCGCTGACGACCGCCGCGGTGGCCTCCACGGTGCCCGTGTCGGCCAGCAGCGCGTACAACTGCGCCTGGAAGTCGTCCGGGAGGTGCTGCTCGACCTGGTCGGCCAGCGTCCCGGCGACCGCGGCCGCCGTCTCGTACTTCAGCGGGGCCACGCCCACCAGGTTCTGCACGGCGGTCTCCCGCTCGGCGTCCGTCAGCCCCTCGGCGGCGAGCTTGCGCAGCACCGTCCACAGGTCGTCGAGCGCCGGGCCGGTGTTGGGCGTGTCGACCGAGCCGCTGATGGCGAGCATGGCCGCGCCGGTGCCCTCCGCGCCGGAGCGCAGCACCTGACCGTACGCACGCACTCCGTACGTGTAGCCCTTCTCCTCGCGCAGGACGCGGTCCAGGCGGGAGGTGAGCGTGCCGCCCAGGCAGTACGTCCCGAGGACCTGGGCGGGCCAGACGCGGTCGTGGCGGTCCGGGCCGATCCGGCCGATCAGCAACTGCGTCTGGACGGCGCCGGGCCGGTCCACGATGACCACGCGGCCGGTGTCGTCGGCGGTGACCGGAGGCATCGGGCGCTCCACCGCCGCGGTGCCGGTCCAGGCGCCCAGGGTGTCCGCCAGGATCGCGTCCAGGTCGGTGGCGCCCAGATCGCCCACGACCACCGCGGTGGCCGCCGCCGGGCGTACGTACGCCTCGTAGAAGGCCCGCACCGCACCCGCGTCGATCCGTGTGACGGTCTCCTCGGTGCCCTGGCGCGGGCGCGACATGCGCGCGGTGGCCGGGAAGAGCTCCCTGGAGAGCTGCTGGGCGGCGCGGCGGGCCGGGTTGGCCAGCTCGTGCGGGATCTCGTCCAGGCGGTTGCGGACCAGCCGGTCGACCTCCGCGTCGGCGAACGCGGGGGCGCGCAGCGCCTCCGCGAGCAGGCCGAGCGCCTTGGCCAGCCGGGAGACCGGCACCTCAAGGGAGACCCGCACACCCGGGTGGTCCGCGTGCGCGTCCAGGGTGGCGCCGCAGCGCTCCAGGTCGGCGGCGAACTCCTCGGCGGAGCGCTTGTCGGTGCCCTCGGAGAACGCGCGCGCCATGATCGTGGCGACGCCGTCAAGGCCCGTCGGCTCGGCGTCCAGCGGGGCGGCGAGGAAGATCTCGACGGCCACGACCTGCTGGCCGGGGCGGTCGCAGCGCAGCACGGTGAGCCCGTTGGGCAGGGTGGCGCGGCCGGGGGCGGGGAACGCCCAGGGACGCGCGGTGCCGGCGGCCGGCTGGGGGTGGAACTGCATGGTCACGCCGGTCTCGCTCACTGCGCTGCTCCCTCTGCGTCGGCGTCGGCCGCGTCGTCTGCTTCGGCGGTGGTCGGCTCGTACACCAGCACCGCCCTGTTGTCCGGGCGCAGGGTGGCCCGGGCCGCGTCCCGCACCTCCTCGGCGGTGATGTCGAGCACCCGGTCGACGGCGGTCAGGGCGAGCTGGGGGTCGCCGAACAGCACCGCGTACCTGCAGAGTTCGTCGGCGCGGCCGGCGACCGTGCCGAGCCGGTCCAGCCACTCGCGCTCCAGCTGGGCCTGGGCGCGCTCCATCTCCTCGGCCGTGGGGCCCTCTTCGGCGAACCGGGCCAGCTCGTCGTCGACGGCCGACTCGATGTCGGGGACCTCGACGCCGCCGGACGTCTTGACGTCCAGCCAGCCGAGCGAGGGCGCGCCGGCGAGGCGCAGCAGGCCGAACCCGGCCGCCACGGCGCTCTGGTCGTGGCGCACCAGACGGTTGTGGAGGCGGGAGGACTCGCCGCCGCCGAGGACGGTGAGCGCCAGGTCGGCGGCGTCGCACTCGCGCGTGCCGTCGTGCGGCAGCCGGTAGGCGGCCATCAGGGCGCGTGCGGGGACGTCCTCGTGGACGACCTCGCGCAGCTGCTCGCCGATCACGCCGGGCAGCTCGCCGTCGCGCGGCGGCTGCTTGCCGTCGTGGAACGGGATCGAGCCGAAGTACTTCTCGATCCAGGCGAGCGTCTGCTCGGGGTCGATGTCGCCGACGACGGAGAGGACCGCGTTGTTCGGCGCGTAGTACGTACGGAAGAAGTTCCGCGCGTCCTCCAGCGTCGCCGCGTCCAGGTCGGCCATGGAGCCGATCGGCGTGTGGTGGTACGGGTGGCCCTCCGGGTAGGCCAGCGCGGTGAGCTTCTCGAACGCCGTGCCGTACGGCACGTTGTCGTACCGCTGGCGGCGCTCGTTCTTGACGACGTCGCGCTGGTTCTCCATGGACTCCTCGTCCAGTGCGGAGAGCAGCGAGCCCATACGGTCGGCTTCCAGCCACAGCGCCAGTTCGAGCTGGTGGGTGGGCATGGTCTCGAAGTAGTTGGTGCGCTCGAAGCTGGTGGTGCCGTTGAGCGAGCCGCCCGCCCCCTGCACCAGCTCGAAGTGACCGTTTCCGTGGACCTGGTGCGAGCCCTGGAACATCAGGTGCTCGAAGAGGTGCGCCAGGCCCGTGCGGCCCTTGACCTCGTGGCGGGAACCCACGTCGTACCAGAGGCAGACCGCGGCGACCGGGGTCAGGTGGTCCTCGGAGAGCACCACGCGCAGGCCATTGGCCAGCCGGTGCTCGGTCGCTGTCAGGCCGCCGGAGCCGGCCTGGGCGGTGGCCGTGTGACCCATGGGCATGTACGTCCCTTCGATCGCGGTGAAGAAGTCCTGCCACTGTATGCAAGCGCACCGACACCTGGCGAAGTTCCCGGGTCGCGGTCGGCGTTGTCAGTGGGACGGTCCACAATGGTCGGCGTCAGCAGCAGACCTTGTTGGTGGTCGCTAGAAGAACTCGTTGGTGAAGGAGCCGCAGCCGCGATGGCCCGCCGCAGCACGAAGACCCCGCCGCCGGACGATTTCGAGGAGAAGATCCTCGACATCGACGTCGTGGACGAAATGCAGGGCTCCTTTCTTGAGTACGCCTACTCGGTGATCTACTCGCGGGCCCTGCCGGACGCCCGCGACGGCATGAAGCCGGTCCACCGCCGCATCGTCTACCAGATGAACGAGATGGGCCTGCGCCCCGAGCGCGGCTACGTGAAGTGCGCGCGCGTGGTCGGCGAGGTCATGGGCAAGCTCCACCCGCACGGCGACGCGTCGATCTACGACGCACTCGTGCGGATGGCGCAGCCCTTCTCCATGCGCGTGCCGCTCGTCGACGGCCACGGCAACTTCGGTTCGCTCGGCAACGACGACCCGCCGGCCGCGATGCGCTACACCGAGTGCAAGATGGCCGACGCCACCTCGCTCATGACGGAGTCGATCGACGAGGACACCGTCGACTTCTCCCCGAACTACGACGGCCAGGAGCAGGAGCCGGTGGCCCTGCCCGCCGCGTTCCCGAACCTGCTGGTCAACGGCGCGACGGGGATCGCGGTCGGCATGGCGACCAATATGCCGCCGCACAACCTCGGCGAGGTCATCGCCGCCGCCCGCCACCTGATCCGGTATCCGAACGCGGACCTGGAAGCGCTGATGCGCTTCGTCCCCGGCCCCGACCTGCCGACCGGCGGCCGGATCGTCGGCCTGTCCGGCATCAAGGACGCGTACGAGTCGGGCCGCGGCAGCTTCAAGATCCGCGCCAAGGTCGCGGTGGAGAACGTGACGGCCCGCCGCAAGGGCCTGGTCGTCACGGAACTGCCGTTCACGGTCGGCCCGGAGAAGGTGATCTCCAAGATCAAGGACCTGGTCGGCTCGAAGAAGCTCCAGGGCATCGCCGACGTCAAGGACCTCACCGACCGCTCGCACGGTCTGCGCCTGGTCATCGAGGTCAAGAACGGCTTCGTCCCCGAGGCCGTCCTGGAGCAGCTCTACAAGCTGACGCCGATGGAGGAGTCCTTCGGCATCAACAACGTGGCGCTGGTGGACGGCCAGCCGCTCACCATGGGCCTCAAGGAGCTCCTGGAGGTCTACCTCGACCACCGCTTCGAGGTCGTGCGCCGCCGCAGCGAGTTCCGCCGCACCAAGCGCCGCGACCGGCTGCATCTGGTGGAGGGTCTCCTCGTCGCGCTCCTCGACATCGACGAGGTCATCCGTCTCATCCGGTCGAGTGACAACTCGGCGCAGGCCAAGCAGCGCCTGATCGAGCACTTCTCGCTCAGCGAGATCCAGACGCAGTACATTCTGGACACCCCGCTGCGCCGCCTCACCAAGTTCGACCGCATCGAGCTGGAGAGCGAGCGCGACCGGCTCACCGGCGAGATCGACGAGCTGACCGGGATCCTGGAGTCCGACACCGAGCTGCGCAAGCTGGTCTCGACCGAACTGGCCGCGGTGGCCAAGAAGTTCGGCACCGAGCGGCGGACGGTCCTGCTGGAGTCGGCGGGCGCGCCGGTCGCGGCCGTGCCCCTGGAGGTCGCGGACGACCCGTGCCGGGTGCTGCTCTCCTCGACGGGCCTGCTGGCGCGTACGGCGAACGCGGAACCGCTCGCGGAGGCCGAGCGGCGCACCAAGCACGACGTGATCGTGTCCGCGGTGCCCGCGACCCAGCGCGGCGACGTCGGCGCGGTCACCTCGACCGGGCGGCTGCTGCGGCTCGCCGTGATCGACCTGCCGCAGCTGCCGGACACGGCGGCCGCGCCCAACCTCTCGGGCGGCGCCCCGGTGTCGGAGTTCCTGACGCTGGAGGCCGACGAGACGCTGGTCTGTCTGACGACCCTGGACGAGTCGTCGCCGGGGCTGGCGATCGGCACCGAGCAGGGCGTGGTCAAGCGCGTGGTGCCCGACTATCCGGCCAACAAGGACGAGCTGGAGGTCATCACCCTCAAGGACGGCGACCGGATCGTCGGTGCGGCGGAGCTGCGCACCGGTGAGGAGGACCTGGTCTTCATCACGGACGACGCCCAGTTGCTGCGCTACCAGGCCTCGCAGGTGCGGCCGCAGGGCCGCCCGGCGGGCGGTATGGCGGGCATCAAGGTCACCGAGGGCGCCAAGGTGATCTCGTTCACCGTGGTCGACCCGGCGGCGGACGGGGTGGTGTTCACGGTGGCGGGCTCGCGCGGCACGCTGCTCGGGGACTCGGCGGCGACCGTCAAGCTGACGCCGTTCGACCAGTATCCGCGCAAGGGCCGGGCCACCGGCGGGGTGCGCTGCCAGCGGTTCCTGAAGGGCGAGGACATGCTGGTCCTGGCCTGGGCGGGCGCGGCCCCGGCGAAGGCGGCGCAGGCCAACGGCACGCCGGTGGAGCTCCCGGAGCCGGACCCGCGCCGCGACGGCTCGGGCACACCGCTGGGGCACACGGTGACGGTGCTGGCGGGGCCGGCGTCGTAGCGGGCTCGGTTCGTCGGCGGACCCGGGGGCGGGGCTATGCGTCCGCGCCCGGGTCCGCCTCGGCCTCGTTCGCGTCCTCCTCGGCCTCGTCCTCCTGCTGTACGTATCGCAGGACGCCCCACATGGCGTGCTCGTCCGGGGTGCCCTGCGGCGCCGGGGCCACGGCCGCTTCCAGTGACTTGCGCAGCCCCTCGGCGTCGATGCGGGAGCCGATGAGGACGAGCTGGGTGAGGCGCTCCTCGCCGGGCGGCCAGGGCTCCGGGTAGAAGCGCAGGAAGCGGCCGACGGCGTGGACGCCGTAGCGGTTGCGCGGGTCGGCCGCGCCGAAGTCGACGAACCCCTTGATGCGGTAGAGGCCTTCGGGGCGGCTGTCGAGGAAGGCCATCAGCCGGCGCGGGTCCATGGGCGCGGCCGAGGTGAAGGCGACGGACTCGTACGCGGTGTGCAGATGGGCCGCGTGCCCGTGCCCGTGCCCGCACTCGGGGCCGCACGCCTCCCCGTGCCCGTGCTCCTCCCCGTGTCCGTGCGCCTCCTCGTCGTCCAGCAGGTCCTCGAAGGCGAGCTGGCCGACCCGCTCGGTGCTCGGCCTGCGGTCGAAGAACAGCTCCGGGTCGACCCGGCCGTACACGGACTCGACCACCGACGCGGCCCCGCCCAGGGACGCGCGCAGCCGGTCGAGGCCGGCCCACGGCACCCGGTCGGTCTTGTTGAGCACCACGAGGTCAGCGACCGCGAGGTGCCGGTCGATCTCGGGGTGCTTCTCGCGGGTCGCCTCGTACTCGGCCGCGTCGACGACCTCGACGAGCCCGCCGTACACGACCCGGGGGTTCTCGCTGGCCAGGACCATCCGCACCAGCTCCTGCGGCTCGGCGAGACCGCTCGCCTCGATGACGACGACGTCGAGCCGGGCGGCGGGCCGGGTCAGCTTCTCCAGATAGACGTCGAGCTCGCTCGCGTCGACGGCGCAGCACAGGCAGCCGTTGCCGAGCGACAGCGTCGAGTCGCCGAGTTGTCCGGCCACGGTCATCGCGTCGATCTCGATGGACCCGAAGTCGTTGACGATCGCCCCGATCCGGGTGCCCCTGCTGGCCCGGAGCAGATGGTTGAGCAGGGTGGTCTTGCCCGAGCCGAGGAAGCCCGCGAGGACGACGACGGGGATCTGCTGGGCCGGACCGGTCGGACTCACGAGGGGGACCTCTCTCAGGCGGGGCGGGCGGGGCTCGGGGATGTTCCCCGAGCCCGCTCCAGGATATTGGCGCCCCGGGGCGGGGCGGCCCGGGGCGAGGTCGGCCCAGCCCGACCACCCGCGGCGCGTCCCGGCGCACACCCCCGCGCCCGAGCGCCCACCGCCCGTGGCCGGAACGCGCGCGCCCGCCGTCCCGGCCGCGCGTCGCCCGGCGGGCGCGCGGGCAGATTGACTGCCCACCCTCGGGAGGTCTCATGCCAGGAACGACAGCCCCGTCCGGCCGGCTCCGCTCCACCGCGAAGTTCGCCCTCTGGACGGCCGCCACACTCGCCGGAACCGCCCTGGTGAGCGCGGCCGCCGTGCTGGTCAGCGGCTGGCTCATCGACACCGTCCAGCGGCGCGAGGGCAGCCTGGACCGCGCCGAGCGCCGCAGCCAGATCGGCAACTATTTCAGCGCCGCCAGCGCCGTCTTCTCCGGCCTGGCATTCCTCATACTCGTGGTGGCACTGCTGCTCCAATACCAGGAACTGCGCATGCAGCGCACCGAACTCGCGGACCAGCGCGAGGAACTGACCCAGTCCCGCCAGGAACTTCACCGAAGCGCCGAGGCGAATATGCGCTCGCTGCATGTGCAGCTCACCCGGATGGCCATGGAGGATCCGTCGCTCGCGGCGGTGTGGAACGGCTTTCCGGGTATCCCTCACGAGGAGGAGCGACAGTACCTGTTCGCCAACCTGACGTTCGGGCACTTGTTGCTCGCCCGTCAGTGGGGCAGCTATTCGGACGACGAACTGCGCGTACACGCGAGGTCATTACGGAGCAGTGCACCCTATCTTCGGTACTGGGCGCTCTCCAGGGACGCGAAATTCACTCTCCCCGGGGACAGCCACGAAAGGAAACTGGCAGAGCTGATCGACGAGGAGATCAGGGCCACCCAGGGGCCGCCCACTCCCCCACAGTAGTAAAAGTCGTACGGGAGAAGAGACATGACCAGCCAGCACAGAACCGGACAGCACGACGGCACGGTGACGACGGCGGCGCTCGCGGCGGGTGCCGTGGCGCTGGCCGCCGTCCTCAGCCTGGCGCTCGGCGCCGGGTTCCACGCGATCGCCCCGGCGGCCGGCACGGCCTCCGCCGGCGGCGTCTTCGCCGGGCTCGCCATCGCCGCGGGCGCCGCCGGACTCGCCCTCCAGCACCGGCTGCTGGCCCGCCGGATCACCCTCACCCACCAGCACCGGCTCCACTTCGACCTGCTCAGCAAGGCCATCGACGACCCCGAACTCGCCGCCGTCCTCGATACGTTCGAGGAGGACGTGCCCCCGGTGAAACAGCGGCAGTTCCTCTACGCGAACGCTCTCTACAGCAATGTGCTGCACGCCTACCGCACCGGTTCGACGAACGAGAGCGAGATCGGCGGACATCTGCACGTCATCTGCCGCAGTCCTATTTTCCGCGAATACTGGGAGTTCACCCGGCAGCACCGGTCCGAACTCCAGGAGGACTCGCAGGAGGCACGCCTCGGCCGGCGTGTCGACGAGATCGTGCAGAACATCAGCCAGTTGAGGTAATCCTCACCAATTCCATGGGGGCCTACCGCGGCCTGCGGGAGTCTGGTTATCTGTCCTACGACCCAGACTCCTCCGAGCCATTGGAACGGTCCCTGGTGAAAATCGTGCGCCGGGTCGGTGCTTCCCCACGAGAACGCGGCAGCCTGTCGGGGCAGACATGCCCCGACATCTTCGAGCTGAGTGACGGCCGTTTCGCCGTCATCGGTACGGACGTGACCGAGATCCTGGACGGCAGGCTGCCCCTTGACGCCGCGCGTGCCGATTACGAGCGGATCGTCGTGATCACCCGCGACACGCTCGTGCGTGCCAAGGCGGACATCCCCGAGGCGTAAGGAACGGATAAGGAACGAATAGAGGAGCATAAGGAGCGGATAAGGAATTCACGCCCGCAGCCGGACAGCGGTGTCGCGCGGCAGCCTCCCGGCGGCGTTCAAGTGGTTGCACAGGACCCAGGTGACCAGGAGTGCCGCGGCGCCCACGGTGCGAACAGATTTCGAATGCGCCGCGGAGCCGTCTACCGTGCATAGGCATGAGTGCCGTCCCCAGCACGCCCGCACCCGGACGGCGGCGGTTCGGCTGGCCGCAGCGCGTCTTCTCCCAGGTGCTGCTGATGCAGCTGGCCATCGCCGCCGGTGTCACCGTGCTCGCGACCGGCCTGTTCCTCGCCCCGCTCAGCCACCAGCTCGACGACCAGGCGATGCGCCGGGCCCTCGCCATCGCCGAGTCGACGGCCGCCCAGCCGCAGCTCGCGGCGGACCTGGTCGCGTCCCGGCCCGCCGCCGACGGCCCCGTGCAGCGCGAGGCCGAGCGGGTCCGCAAGGCCACCGGCGCCGAGTACGTGGTGGTCATGGACCGGCGCGGGGTGCGCTGGTCGCACACCGACGGCAGGCAGATCGGCAAGGTCGTCTCCACCGACCCCAGCGAGGCGCTGGCGGGCGAGGAGGTCATGGAGATCGACAGCGGCACGCTGGGCCGCTCGGCGCGCGGCAAGGTGCCGCTGCGGGACTCCGGCGGCGCGATCGTGGGGGCGGTTTCGGTCGGGATCGAGTACGACAGCGTGCGCGCCCGGCTGCTCGCCGCCATCCCCGGGCTGCTCGCCTACGCGGGCGGCGCCCTCGCGGCAGGGGCGCTCGCCGCCTATCTGATCTCCCGCCGGATCCAGAAACAGACCCGTGACCTGGCCTTCTCCGACATCTCCGCGCTGCTCGCGGAGCGCGAGGCGATGCTCCACTCGATCCGCGAGGGCGTGGTGGCGCTCGACCGCACCGGCAAGATCCGGCTGCTCAACGACGAGGCCCAGCGGCTGCTCGGCGTCGGCCCCGAGGCCGCGGGCCGCCCCCTGGACGAGGTGCTCGGCGCGGGGCGGACGACCGATGTGCTCGCGGGCCGCGTCTCGGGCACCGATCTGCTGACCGTACGCGGCCACCGCGTCCTGGTCGCCAACCGCATGCCGACCGACGACGGCGGCGCCGTCGCCACCCTGCGGGACCGCACCGAGCTGGAGCGCCTGGGACGCGAGCTGGACTCCACCCACGGCCTCATCGACGCCCTGCGCGCCCAGGACCACGAGCACGCCAACCGGCTGCACACCCTGCTCGGACTGCTGGAGCTGGAGATGCACGAAGAGGCGGTCGAGTTCGTCACCGAGGTCGTCGGGGTGCACCGGACCACCGCCGAGCAGGTCACCGAGAAGGTCCGCGACCCGCTGCTCGCGGCGATGCTGGTCGGCAAGGCCACCGTGGCGGCCGAGCGCGCGGTCGCCCTGCGCATCACCCCGGACACCCTGCTCCCCGACCGGCTGGTCGACCCACGCGGACTCGTCACCGTCGTCGGGAACCTCGTCGACAACGCGCTGGACGCGGCCGCCGGCACTCCGGACGCCTCGGTCGGAGTGACCCTGCGCGCCGAGGGGCGTACGGCCGTGCTGCGGGTCGTCGACAGCGGCCCCGGCGTCCCCGACGGGCAGCGCGAACTGATCTTCACCGAGGGCTGGTCCACCAAGGCTCTCCCCGCCCACGGCAAGCGGGGTCTGGGGCTCGCCCTGGTCCGGCGGTTCGCCGAGCGGCAGGGCGGGCACGCGCGCGTGGCGACGGGTCCGGACGGCGGGGCCGAGTTCACCGTCGTCCTGCCGGAGGCGCTGAGCGAGGCCCTGGACGGGGATCCGGGCGCGACCGGCCCCGGGAACATGATCATTGCGGAGAACGGGACCGTACTGCATGAGGAGGCGCGATGATCGATGTCCTCGTCGTGGACGACGACCGGCGGGTCGCCGACATCAATGCCGCGTACGCCGAGAAAGTTCCCGGTTTCCGGGTGGTGGCGAAGGCGCATTCGGCCGCGGAGGCGCTCGCGGTCATCGCCGAGCGCCCCGTCGACCTGGTCCTGCTCGACCACTATCTGCCGGACGAGAACGGCCTCGCCGTCGTACGCGAGCTGCGCCGGCTCGGCCACCACACCGACGTGATCATGGTGACGGCCGCCCGCGACGTCAGCACCGTCCAGGCCGCGATGCGCCAGGGGGCACTCCAGTACCTCGTCAAGCCGTTCAACTTCGCGGGGCTGCGCACCAAGCTGGAGGCGTACGCCGCGCTGCGCCGCACCCTCGACGGCGGCGGCGAGGCCGAACAGGCCCAGGTGGACCGGATCTTCGGCGCCCTCTCCGTCTCCGCCGAGCCCGACCTGCCCAAGGGCCACTCCCCCACCACCGCCGAACTGCTGCGCCAGGTGCTGCTCGCGGCCGAAGGCCCGCTCTCGGCGCAGGAGATCGCGGAGCGGGCGGGGGTGAGCCGGCAGACGGCCCAGCGCTATCTGAAGCTCCTGGAGCGGGCGGGCCGGGTGCGGCTCGGTCTGCGCTACGGGGAGACCGGCCGCCCCGAGCACCGCTACGAGTGGGCGACCGGCCGCTGACGCCCGGGTCCGAGTGACGCCCGGGGAGGTCCGAGTGCCCCCGGGCTGCCCAGCGGTCACTCGCTGCCTACGGCCGAGCTGATCCGCGAGGTGCTGCACCACGCGGACCATCCGCTCTCGGCCCATGAGGTGGCGGGCCGCACCGGCCTCAGCCGCTCCACCGCCCAGCGCTACCTGCGGCTCCTGGAGCAGTCCGGCCGCCTCCGCCTCACCCTGCGGTACGGGGAGACGGGCCGCCCGGAACACCGGTACGCCTGGGCGGTGTGACCGGCGGGTCCGCGGACGGGCGGCCCTGACCTCAGGAGGATCGATCCTGCCGACGGCTAGACCGCGCCCGCTCCCGTCAGCGACCGCACCTCCGTCTCCGCGTGGCGGGCCTCGTCCGGCGGCTCGGGTGAGGTCACCGTGCCCAGCCAGCCGGCCAGGAAGCCCAGCGGGATGGAGACGAGGCCCGGGTTCTCCAGCGGGAAGAACTGGAAGTCCACCCCGGGGAACAGCGCGTGGGGCCCGCCGGAGACCACCGGCGACAGCACCACCAGGACCAGCGCGGGAACCAGCCCGCCGTAGACCGACCAGACCGCGCCCCGGGTGGTGAAGTTCCGCCAGAACAACGAGTAGAGCAGCACGGGCAGATTGGCCGAGGCCGCGACCGCGAACGCCAGCCCGACCAGGAACGCCACGTTCAGGTCCCGGGCGAGCAGGCCGAGGCCGATGGCGACCGCCCCGATCCCGGCGGCGGCGACCCGGGCCACCGCCACCTCGCTGTGCTGCCTGGCGTGGCGCCGCCGCAGCGAGGCGTACAGGTCATGGGCGACGGAGGCGGAGGAGGCGAGGGTGATCCCGGCGACGACGGCCAGGATGGTGGCGAAGGCGACCGCGGCCACGACCGCGAAGAGAACCGTTCCGCCTGTGGAACCCGCACCGCCGCCCAGATCGAGCGCCAGCAGCGGTACGGCCGTGTTCCCCGCCGCGTTCGCGGACTTCACCTCGGCGGAGCCGACCACGGCGGCCGCACCGAAGCCGAGCACGATGGTCATCAGATAGAAGCCGCCGATGAGACCGATCGCCCAGACGACCGAGCGGCGCGCGGCCCGGGCGGTCGGCACCGTGTAGAAGCGGGAGAGGATGTGCGGCAGCCCCGCCGTACCGAGCACCAGGGCCAGGCCCAGGCTGATGAAGTCGAGCCGCGCGGTCCAGCCACCGCCGTATCTGAGCCCCGGGGAGAGGAACTCCTTTCCGTGGCCGCTCCGTTCGGCCGCCGTGTTGAGCAGCAGATTGATGTTTCCGTGGAAGCGCATCAGCACCAGCACGGTGAGCGTGACCGCTCCGGCCATGAGGAGGACGGCCTTCACGATCTGGATCCAGGTGGTCGCCCGCATCCCGCCCAGCGACACATAGATCACCATCAGCGCGCCCACGCCGATGACGGTCCACGAGCGGGCCGCGCCGCTGGAGCCGCCGAGCAGCAGCGCCACCAGACTGCCCGCGCCGACCATCTGCGCCACCAGATAGAGAACGGACACGGTGACCGAAGAAGTTCCCGCCGCGATCCGCACCGGGCGCTCGCTCATCCGGGCGGCGATCACATCGGCGAGGGTGAACCGCCCGCAGTTGCGGACCAGTTCGGCCACCAGTAGCAGCACCACCAGCCAGGCCACCAGGAACCCGACGGAGTAGAGCATCCCGTCGTACCCGAAGAGCGCGATGAGTCCGGAGATCCCCAGGAACGAGGCGGCCGACATGTAGTCGCCCGCGATGGCGAAACCGTTCTCCATGGGGGAGAACAGCCGCCCGCCCGCATAGAACTCCTCCGCCGAGCCGCGCCGGTTGCGGCTCACCCAGGTAGTGATCGCCAGCGTCGCGGCCACGAACGCGCTGAACAGCAGCAGCGCCAGCGCCTGATGATCCCGTCCGGCGCTCACCTGGCCATCCCCCGTGTCATCTCCTGGGTGTCCCAGCGCAGTTCGAGCGCGGCCCGGTCCCGGCGCAGCCGCGCATGACGGGCGTACGCCCAGGTCAGCAGGAAGGTGGAGAGGAACTGGCCGAGCCCGGCGACCATGGCGACATTGACCGCCCCGACCACCTGATGGGCCATCAGGTCAGGCGCGGTGGTAGCGGCGACGACATATGCGATGTACCAGGTGAGGAACGCGAGCGCGGCCGGGATCACGAACCTGCGGTAGCGGGCGCGCACTTCCTGGAAGGCAGCGCTGCGCTGCACCTCCAGATAGATGTCGGCCGCGCTGTGCCCCGCGTCCGGCTCTGCTGCCCGCTGCTGCGGCGGAGCGAACGCGGGCACCGTACAGTCCAGTTCGCCCCACCCGGAGGCGAGCGCGTCGTACCAGGGGTCGTCGATCCGTGCCGCCGCCGGTTCGTGCCGTTCCTGTCTCTCCACCGAACAACACTCCTTAGTCCACGGCCCTGTTCGGCCGCGTGCCCAAGGATGGGCAGAGGGGACGCCTCCGCACTCTTCAACGCCCCCTCTTCACCCCATTAGGTGATGGCCGAACCCGGTGGTCGCGAGAGGCCGTGCTGATAGGCGTACCGCACGGCCTGCGCCCGGTCCCTGGCTCCCGTCTTGGCGAAGATGTTGTTGATGTGCGTCTTCACCGTCGCGGTGGAGATGTGCAGCGCACGGGAGATCTCGGGGTTGGACAGGCCCTCCGCGACCAGGCCGAGCACCTCGCCCTCACGGCCGGTGAGCCCGTCGGGCAGCACCGCGGGAGCCGTTGCGGGCGGTGGCGCCGTCACCCGTTCGAGCAGTCGCCGCTGCACCGAGGGGGCCAGACCGGCCTGTCCGGCCAGCACGTCCTGTATCGCCCTGACGATCTCGTCGCCGCCCGCGTCCTTGGTCAGATACCCGCGCGCCCCGGCCTGCAGCGCCGGGAAGAGCGAGTCGTCGTCGGCGTAGGTCGTCAGGATCACCACCTGCGTGCCCGGATAAGCGGAGCGGATGCGGCGGGTGGCCTCGGCCCCGTCGCAGCGCGGCATCCGCAGGTCCATCAGGACCACGTCCGGGGCCACTTCGGCGACCAGCGCGACCGCCTCCTCGCCGTCCTTGGCCGCGCCCACCACCTCGACGCCGGGCAGCAGCCCGAGGAGCATCACGATCCCCTCGCGCACCACCGCCTGGTCGTCCGCCACGACCACGCGCATCGCGCGGCCCCCACTTCCGGGCCCGCCCTCGGCCCCAGCACCTCCCACAGCCACGCCGCCCCCTTCCCCGGTCATGCCGGCACCCTCAGCCGCACCACGAAGCCCTCTTCCTCCGGTCCCGCCTCCAGAGTCCCGCCGAGCAGTTCGGCGCGCTCCCTCATCCCGAGCAGACCGTATCCGGAACCGCTGACTGCCAGCTCGTCGGCGACCCGGCCGCCGCCCGAGTCCCGTACCTCCAGGGCCACTTCGTCCGGCAGATACTCCAGCCGGACGGCCACGGCGGCGCCCGGCGCGTGCTTGCGCACATTCGTGAGGGCCTCCTGCGCCACGCGCCGCACCGCCTGGGACGCCTCGGCCGCCAACGGCCGCCGCTCCCCCGCCACTTCGACCCCGGCCGGACCGCCGGGCCCGCCGCCTTCGACGAGCGTGTGCAGGAAGTCCTCGACCGGCGTGATCTCGCCGCGCAGCGCGGAAAGCGCCTGCCGCGTCTCGGCCAGACCCTCCCGCGCCATCGACCGGGCGGCGACCACCCGCTCCAGAATCCGGTCCCTGAAGTCCCCGGCGGGCTCGCGCTCGATCATCAGCCGGGCCGCCTCCAGATGCACCAGCTGGGCGGAGAGGCTGTGCGCCAGCACATCGTGGATCTCGCGGGCGATCCTGGCCCGCTCGGCGAACGCCGCCGACTCGGCCTCGGCGGCCCGGGCAGCCCGCTCCTGGGCGAGCAGCCGCTGGGCGCTGCCCCGCGCCTCCGCGTCCAGCCGCAGCACATATCCGGCGAGGCCCAGCCCCGCGGTGGTGAGGGCGGTGGTCAGCCAGTTGTCGGTGTTCACCACCGCGTACGCCCCGAGGGCCACCAGGGTGCAGGGGACGGCGGCGCCCAGCGGGAGCCGTTCCAGGGCGGAGATCGCGCAGCCGCACCACACGATGATCGCGAAGATGTGCCAGTCGGTCTGCTGCGCCCCGAGCGCCGACGCCATCAGCAGCGCGAGCAGCCCCAGCGAGGGCCACAGCCGGTGGGCGAGCGTCTGCTGCCAGAACGCCCGGGCCAGCACGACCATCACCGCCACCATGGCGACGCCCACGGCCCAGGACCAGCCGTCGGGCCCCTTCTCGCTGATCGCGGTCCACAGCATCCCGCCGAGCAGCAGCCCGCGCACGCCCCACATGATGCCCAGCCGTGCGCGGCTGAGCCCCTCGCGGGAGAGCGCCTCCCGTGAGGGCCAGGTGAACCAGACGTCGGTGGTCACACGCGGTCCTTCCACAGCGGCCGGGTGGAGCCGTCGGCAGCAACACCGTACGACGCGGGCGGCGACTGGGCCCGCCACACCAGGATGCCGCTGCGGACCAGGAGCGATGCCGCCAGGCCAAGCAGCAGCGCGCCCGTGCCCATCCGTATCCCGGCCAGGGCGCCGATGCCGGCGAGCCCCGCCCGGACCGCGATGCCCACGGCCCAGACGGCCGCCGTCGCCCTGGTGCCCCTGGTCCACACCGAGCCGTCCGCCTCGGTCCACACCTTGCTGGTCCAGCCCCAGGCCGCGCCCATGAGCAGCCCGGTCGCGATCTCCGTGCCGAGCAGCAGCACCGAGGCCATGTGGTGGTCCGGGTCGACCAGGCCCTTTTCCCGTATCGCCAGGTACACCAGGACCGCAGGGACGAGCCACCAGCGCTTGGCGTCGGCCAGCTGCTGGGGCCGCACCTGGCGCGAGACGATCAGCGCGACGACGGCTACCGCCACCAGCACATTCACGAGCGCGGACATCTGGGCCTCCGGAACTACGACGGCAGGGCTTCCCTACGCCATCGAAGTTACGGAAACGACCTGGTCAGACACATCGGAGCAGGGGTTGAACGTGGGTGGAGCTCTCGGCTCCACCCACGGGTGGACACGCCACCCCCGGCGCCCGGACGGGCCCGGCCGTCGGGGCAGCCCGGACCGGCCCGGCCACCCCGCCGGCCCCCGCTGCGGCTACGCGTCGATGCGCGAGCGGTCCAGCGTCGCCGCCGAGCTGGTGATGAACTCCTTGCGGGGCGCCACCTCGTTGCCCATCAGCAGATCGAAGACCTGCTCGGAGGCCTCCAGGTCGCCGATGTTGATCCGGCGCAGGGTGCGGAACCGCGGGTCCATCGTGGTCTCCGCCAGCTGGTCGGCATCCATCTCGCCGAGGCCCTTGTAACGCTGGATGGAGTCCTTGTACCGGACGCCCTTGCGCTGGAACTCCAGCAGGGTCTGGCGCAGCTCGTTGTCCGAGTACGTGTACACGTACTTGTCCTGGCCCTTCTTGGGCTGGACCAGCTCGATCCGGTGCAGCGGCGGGACGGCGGCGAAGACCCGGCCCGCCTCGACCATCGGGCGCATATAGCGCTGGAAGAGGGTCAGCAGCAGGATGCGGATGTGGGCGCCGTCGACATCGGCGTCGACGAGCAGCACGATCTTGCCGTACCGCGCCGCGTCGATGTCGAAGGTCCGGCCCGAGCCCGCCCCTATGACCTGGATGATCGCGCCGCACTCGGCGTTCTTGAGCATGTCCGAGACGGACGCCTTCTGAACGTTGAGGATCTTGCCGCGGATCGGGAGCAGCGCCTGGAACTCCGAGTTCCGGGCGAGCTTGGCGGTGCCGAGCGCGGAGTCGCCCTCGACGATGAAGAGCTCGCTGCGCTCCACGTCGTCGCTGCGGCAGTCGGCCAGCTTGGCCGGCAGCGAGGAGGACTCCAGGGCGGTCTTCCGCCGCTGCGCCTCCTTGTGCTGACGGGCGGCGATCCGGGTCCTGGCCGCGGCCACGATCTTGTCGAGCACCGACCGGGCCTGCGCCTTGGCGTCGCGCTTGGTGGAGGTCAGGAACGCCTTCAGCTCCTTGGCGACCACATTGGCGACGATCCGGTTGGCCGCCGAGGTGCCGAGCACCTCCTTGGTCTGGCCCTCGAACTGCGGCTCGGCGAGACGGACGGTGACCACCGCCGTCATGCCCTCCATGGCGTCGTCCTTGACGACGTCGTCCTCGGCGACGCGCAGCAGCTTCGCCGAGCGCAGCACCTCGTTGACGGTCTTGGTGACCGAGCGCTCGAAGCCGCTGACGTGGGTGCCGCCCTTGGGGGTGGCGATGATGTTCACGAACGACTTCAGGTTGGTGTCGTACCCGGTGCCCCAGCGCAGCGCGATGTCCACGACGAGCTCGCGGGTGACCTCGGTGGGGGTCATGTGGCCGCGCTCGTCCAGGACCGGGACGGTCTCCTTGAAGGTGCCCTGGCCGGTGAGCCGCAGCACGTCGCAGACGCCCTTGTCCTGGGCCAGGTAGTCGCAGAACTCGCTGATCCCGCCGTCGAAGCGGAACGTCTCTTCCGTCTTCCCCTCGCCGTCGAGGCCGCGCTCGTCCCGGACGACGATGGTCAGGCCGGGGACCAGGAAGGCCGTCTGACGCGCGCGCTGGTGGAGCGTCTCCAGGGAGAGCTTCGCGTCCTTGAGGAAGATCTGGCGGTCCGCCCAGTAGCGGATGCGCGTGCCGGTGCGGTTCTTGGGCACCCGCTTGCCCTTGAGCAGCCCGCTCGACGGGTCGAAGGGCGCGTCGGGACCCTGCTCGGTGAACATGCCGGGCGTGCCGCGCCGGAAGCTGATCGAGTGCGTCGCGCTGCTGCGGTCGACCTCGACGTCGAGGCGGGCCGACAGCGCGTTCACCACGGACGCGCCCACGCCGTGCAGACCGCCGGAGGCGGCGTAGGAACCGCCGCCGAACTTGCCGCCGGCGTGCAGCTTGGTCATGACGACCTCGACGCCCGACAGGCCGGTCTTGGGCTCGACGTCGACCGGGATGCCCCGGCCGTTGTCCCGCACCTCGACCGAGCCGTCGTCGTGCAGGATCACCTCGATGAAGTCGCAGTACCCGCCCAGGGCCTCGTCGACGGAGTTGTCGATGATCTCCCAGAGGCAGTGCATCAGGCCGCGGCTGTCGGTCGAGCCGATGTACATGCCGGGGCGCTTGCGGACCGCTTCGAGGCCTTCAAGGACGAGCAGGTGCCGCGCGGTGTAGTTGGAGCCGTCCCGGTCGGCGCCGGACAGCAGCGCAGTGGACGGAACGGACGTCTCGGCGGTCACGCAGTTCGCTCCTCGCTGAATTTCAATTCGCCCCCGATGGGTAGGGGGTCGGCGTCGGTCGCCGGTCAGAGGGTACCGAGGCCTGGTAGAGCCGTTGTCACGCCACCCTCGGCAATACTCATGCTAGTCCAGCCTCGTATGCATGTTCGATCCCTCGTTGGGGTGATGCGGATATCACGTTCCCATCCAGGCATGAACCATTTAGGCTCCGGGCACGTCCTCATGAACGACCGGCAACCCCGCCGGGAGGACCAAACCAAGACAAGCAACGCGAAACCGTAAAGCAACGCAATACGGCTCATTCGCCGCCAACCGGCAGCAGCCAGCCACCTTGACCAAGAAGTTTCAAGGAGAAGGCACGAGCGGGAACGTTTTCGGCCTGGTTGGATGTTGACCCTGGTACGACAGCTCGTCGAGCTAGAGAAGAGGCGACGTGACTACTGTTCTGACCCCCGCGAGCCCCCTGACGGCCGCTGACCGTTGCGACCGCTGCGGCGCACAGGCCTACCTGCGTGTCCTTCTGACCAGCGGCGGCGAACTGCTCTTCTGTGCTCACCACGGACGCAAGTTCGAGCCGGAACTGAAGAAGATCGCCGCTGAGATACAGGACGAGACGGACCGCCTCACCGCGGTGCCCGAATCCGCAGGCGAAGAGGATCACTGACACCTCGCACTGACGACGAGCCAGGGCCGGTCCAGGACCGGCGACGGGCGGCCGCCCCCGCACCCGGGGGCGGCCGCCCGTTCTCATGCCCACGCCCCGCTACAGGGGCGCCGCGTTCCGTGACGGGCTGACGAACGCGGAGATCCGGGTGTACACCCCCGGGCTCTTGGCCTGCCCGCAGCCGCTGCCCCAGGACACCAGGCCGATCAGGCGCCCACCGGCGACCAGCGGCCCCCCGCTGTCGCCCTGGCAGGCGTCGTGGCCGCCCCTGGGAGCGCCTGCGCAGAGCATGGTGGCGCTCAGGTACTCCCCCTCCGTGTTCCCCGGGTAGGCGCGCTCACAGGCCCCGTCCGCCAGCACCTGGACCCGGGACGACTGCAGCACCGAGGCGTAGCTGCCCTGCCCGGAGGTGTCGCCCCAGCCGTAGACGGTCGCGGCGGTGCCCGGTGCGTACGCGGCGTCGCGCGGCCCGGCGAGCCCGATGACGTACGACTCGGGCAGCGCGCTCGCCAGGGTGAGCACCGCGATGTCACCGGCGTTGCTGACCGGGTTGTAGTCGGGGTTGACCCAGGTGTCCCGTACGACGACCTCCTGGCCCTTGCTGCTGCTCAGCTGGGAGCGCCCCGCGATCACCTTCAGGTCCCGCACCCCGTTGGCGCCGAGCACCTCTTTGCTGAGGCAGTGCGCGGCGGTGACCACCTTGGTGGGCGCGACCACCACTCCCCCGCAGAACTGGCCCGCGCGCGTACCCCCGAACCGGGTACGGCTGGAGAGCGCCACGGCGTACGGGTTGTCCTCGACGGAGGCGGGCGTGCCCCCGATGACCACACTGTCGGCGGCGGCCGGTACGGGCACGGCCAGCGGTACGGCGGTCGCGGCCGCCGTGAGGGCCAGCGCCCCGCGCAGCGCTCGGACGGTGGGGCGTCGCATACGGTCTCCTGACTTCGGGTGACACAGGCACACCCCAGAGTCAACGAGCTATTGACGGCCCGCACCCGCTCAGACACGCACGAGGGCCCGGCTCCCTTGCGGAAACCGGGCCCTGCGTCACGTACGACTACGTACTACGTACGTAAGGACGCGACCTAGTCGAGGTAGTCGCGCAGCACCTGCGAACGCGACGGGTG
Source organism: Streptomyces sp. NBC_00224 (assembly GCF_041435195.1). NCBI lineage: Bacteria > Bacillati > Actinomycetota > Actinomycetes > Kitasatosporales > Streptomycetaceae > Streptomyces > Streptomyces sp. NBC_00224. The sequence continues at coordinate 6,712,623 of NZ_CP108106.1, read as the reverse complement.
GCGGAGCTTCGACATGGTCTTCGACTCGATCTGACGGATGCGCTCACGCGTCACTCCGTAGACCTTGCCGATCTCGTCCAGGGTCTTCGGCTGGCCGTCGGTGAGGCCGAAGCGCATGGAGACCACGCCCGCCTCGCGCTCCGACAGGGTGTCGAGGACCGAGTGCAGCTGCTCCTGGAGGAGCGTGAAGCTGACCGCGTCGGCCGGGACGACCGCCTCGGAGTCCTCGATGAGGTCACCGAACTCGCTGTCGCCGTCCTCACCCAGGGGGGTGTGGAGGGAGATCGGCTCACGGCCGTACTTCTGGACCTCGATGACCTTCTCCGGGGTCATGTCGAGTTCCTTGGCCAGCTCCTCCGGGGTGGGCTCGCGGCCCAGGTCCTGGAGCATCTGGCGCTGCACACGCGCGAGCTTGTTGATGACCTCGACCATGTGCACCGGGATACGGATGGTGCGGGCCTGGTCGGCCATGGCGCGGGTGATCGCCTGACGGATCCACCAGGTGGCGTACGTGGAGAACTTGTAGCCCTTGGTGTAGTCGAACTTCTCGACCGCGCGGATCAGACCGAGGTTGCCCTCCTGGATCAGGTCCAGGAAGAGCATGCCGCGGCCCGTGTAGCGCTTGGCCAGCGAGACCACGAGGCGGAGGTTGGCCTCCAGCAGGTGGTTCTTGGCGCGGCGGCCGTCCTCGGCGATGATCTCCAGCTCGCGCTTGAGCTTGGGGGCGAGCTTGTCGGCGGCCGAGAGCTTGTCCTCGGCGAACAGGCCGGCCTCGATGCGCTTGGCGAGCTCGACCTCCTGCTCGGCGTTGAGGAGCGGGACCTTGCCGATCTGCTTCAGGTAGTCCTTGACCGGGTCGGCGGTGGCACCGGCGACGGCGACCTGCTGCGCGGGAGCGTCGTCCTCGTCGTCGTCGGAGAGGACGAAGCCCTTGTTCTCGCCCTCGGCCTCCTCTTCCTCGCCCTTGCCGGGCGCGACGTCCTCAAGGAGCTCTTCGCCCTCGGCGGCCTCGTCGTCGCCCTTCTTGCCGGCGGTCTTCTTCGCGGCCGTCTTCTTGGCCACGGCCTTCTTGGCGACGGTCTTCTTCGCGGCCGTCTTCTTGGCCACGGCCTTCTTGGGCGCCTCGGCGTCGTCCGCCGACACGTCCACTGTCTCGCCCGCCGGGGCCGCACTGGCCGCGACGGTCTTGGTCACGGTCGTCTTGGCCGCGACGGTCTTGGTGGCGGTGCGCTTCGCCGGGCTCTTCGCTGCGACGCTCTTCCGGGTGCGCTTGGGAGATTCCGCGGCACTGACCATCAGCGTCACACCCTCTTCCTCGAGGATCTGGTTGAGGCTGCGCAGAACATTCTTCCACTGGGTTGGCGGAATCTGGTCGGCTTCGAAGGCCCGACGCACGTCATCGCCGGCGATCTGCCCATCAGCCTTTCCCCGCTCGATGAGCGCCATCACAGACTCTGACTCGGCGATCTCCGGCGGGAGCGTACGGGATGTGCTGGCCGACACGAACAACCTCTCGGAACGATGGAAACGGCTTCCGGCCCCGCCCATGATCGGGCCGGAGCCGACGACCGTCGGCTGGGGATTGTGCCGACGGCGCGGGCTGAACCTCGGAGGTGCACAGCGCCGCGAGCGGCAGCTGTATTCCTTCCTCGGCTGTTACCTCTTAGGTCATCGCACGGTTTCGAGGAGTGTTACGCCCAATCCACGTGGCCCGAGTCACACCCCATTTACGACAAAAAGCCTACAAGGGTCATAGTGCCCATAATCGCGTCGCCGGACCCCCCGAGGTCCGGCGACGCATGCTCCCTCCGGGCGGGGCGGCCAGCCCGCGCCCGGCCGCGCTCCGCCGTCAGTGCTCGCGCGGCGCGGGGACGACGCGCTCGACCTCGGGGTGGACGGTGAGCAGCTGCCGCATGGCCGTCTCGGCCGCCGTCCCGTCGGCGTTCGCCAGGGCGTCCACGATCCGGGCGTGATGGGTGAGCGCGGCTTCGGAGGGGCGGTCACAGCCGGTGATCGGTCCGCCGGAGACCTGGAGGGCGGAGCCGACGATGCCGGAGAGGTGTTCCAGCATGCGGTTGCCCGCGGCCTGGATCAGCAGGGAGTGGAACTCCGCGTCGGCCCGCGAGCAGGTGATCACGTCACCCTGCGCGAGCGAGTGACCCATGATCTCGACCATGTCGCCGAGGCGCTGCTGGAGGTCCTCGCGGCCGTGTCCGGCCGCGAGCCGGGCGGCCAGCGGCTCGATCGTCCAGCGCAGCTCGCTGAGCTCGCGCCGCTGGTCGTCGCGCTGCGGGCCGAAGGCCCGCCACTCGATGATGTCGGGGTCCAGCAGGTTCCAGTCGCTGACCGGGCGGACCCGGGTGCCGACGTTGGGGCGGGCACTGACCAGGCCCTTGGCCTCCAGTACGCGAAGCGACTCGCGGACGACGGTCCGGGAGACCTCGAAGCGCTGGCCGATCTCCTCGGGGACCAGCGGGCGGTCGGCGCCGAGATCGCCGGAGACGATCATCTGGCCGAGCTGCTGGACGAGTTGGCCGTGCAGTCCTCTCCCGCGGCTGCCCGCCGCGCGGCGGCTCACCCGGCCGAGGTCTGCCTCGGCTCCGTCCCACGCCGGGAGGGAGACGCGGTCGGCGCCACGCGCCTCCGCGTAGGGGTAGCGGTCGAGTTCGCCCGGTCCTGCGAGGCCGGTGTCGGCGGCGCGGGCGGTGGTCATCATGGTGTGCGCAAGGGTACTCACGCATCCTTTGTCGGCGGGACTTCCACGGCCCTTGAGGTCTTTGGTGAAAAGCACACGAAAGGGTGATCGCCGCACCCCTCGCAATTGACGCTTTATCGGAAAGAAGCGGGCATTCCCTAGGGAGTTGTGCCTCTCCGTATACGCCGAGGTCAGGGTGGGGTCACCAACGGGCCCTTCCGCGAAGGCCGGTGACCACGTAGGCGCAGAGCAGCACGGAGAGCGACAGCGCGAGGGCCGCGCCCTGCGGCCGGGCGAGCAGGTGCAGCGCCGCGTCGAGCCCGTTGTCCAGCATGCGCGGCCAGCGCAGCCAGGCCACGTCCCGCAGCCTGGCCGGAAGTCCGGCGACCGAACGCGCCTGCGGAGCGGACAACGCTTTCTGTACGAGGGGTACGACGGCGACCGGCACCGCCAGGACGGCGGCGAGCCCGGCCGTGGTGGCCCGGAAGATGCCGGCCGCGAGCAGCCCGGCCCAGGCGCAGCCGACGGTCAGCCCCGCCCAACTCGCCGCCAGCGAGGGCCAGTCCGGCGGGATCCGCACCAACTCGCCGCCGTACACCAGACGCAGGGCCTGCGCGTCCAGGGCGACGGTGAGCACGGCCAGCAGGAGGGCGGCCCCGGCCGACACGGCGAGCTTGGCGAGCAGCAGCCCGAGCCTGCGCGGGACGGTGCCGCGGTCGGCGGCGAGCGCGGGGTAGCGGTACTCCTCGCCGAAGGCGAGCGCGCCCAGGACCCCGGCGCCGAACGCGGCGGGCGGCAGCGGCAGCAGCCCCGGCCAGGCGGCCGCCAGGTGCGGCAGCGGTGTGTGCCCGGTGCGCCCGAGCACCACGGCGAGCGCGACCGACCCGGCGAGCACGGCGCCGGCGAGCAGGTACGTGGTGCGCACACCGAGCAGGCGGCGGAGCTCGTAGCGGAGGGGGCGGAGTGGTGTGCGGGGTCGGGCGGGGGTGATCGGGGGGCGCGGGTGGGGGGCGGGGGCGCCGGTGTGCGGCGGGAGCGGTTCCGTCGGAGCGGCGGGGTCCGGGGTGGTGGCCGCCGGAGTGGGGTGGGGACCGGACGCCGGGGCCGGGCGGGGGCCCGGCGCCGTCGGGCCGGTGTCGCCGAACTCTTCCGTGAGGCGGTGGACGAGGACGCCGTGGCGGAAGGCCGTTTCGCCGACCTCGGCGCAGGTCGTGCCATAGACGGAGAGGTGGCTGCCGTCCTCGGCGACCACCTCGACCGAGCGGCGTGCGGCGCGGGCCTCGCGGCTGACCAGGGCGCCGAGGCGGGCGGCGTGCGGGGTGGCGACTGCCACCCGGGGGCGCAGCCGGGTGCGGGCGAACTCGGTCGCGTCCTGGTCCGCGACGAGGCGGCCCCCGTCGATGGTGACCACCCGGTCGGCCACCCGGGCCGCCTCCTTGGGGTCGGCGAAGGTGCACAGCACGGTGCCGCCGTGCTGTGCGTGGCCGCGCAACAGTCCGTACATCCAGCTGTTCTCGCGCGGTGAGAGGCCCTCGGCGGGCTCGTCGAGGACCAGCGTGTGCGGGTCGCCGAGGAGGGCCGCGGCGAGCCCGAGTCTGCGGTCCATGCCGAGCGAGAGGGTGCCGAGCCGCTGGTCCCCGAGGCCGTCGAGGCCGACGACGTGGAGCATCTCCTCGGCGCGGACGGCCGGGACCCCGGCGACCGCGCACATGAGGCGGAGCTGGCCCCGGACCGTACGGGCGGGGTGGCCCGGCACGTCGCCGAGCAGGGTGCCGACCTCGCGGGCCGGGTGGGCCACCTTGTGGAGGGGGCGGCCCCGGAAGTAGGTGACGCCCCGGCCCGGTTCGAGCTCCAGCATCAGGCGCAGGGCCGTGGTCTTGCCGGAGCCGGGGACGCCGAGCAGGGCGGTGATCCGGCCCGGCCGGGCCTCGAAGGTCAGGTCGTCCACCTCGGGCGGACGGTCGCGGCGGGGTGTGCTGGTGAGTCCAATGGCCTGGAGCATCGTTTCTCTCCCGGGAGTGGGACCACTCGACGGCACGGCGGGAGGACGGGTACGGCGGGTATGACAGGTACGACGAGTACCGGAGTAACATAACGCGACATTTCGCGCTTTTTGTGCAAGCAGGGCGCGCGCGTGCCCTGCGGTGGGCACGCGTCCGCCCCGAGCCAAGCGCTCCGCCGGAGGTGTGCGGCCTTCAGCCGCGGACCGTGCGCGGCCGGTCGCGCCCACCCGGCGGAGCCGCACAATGACGCAGCCCCGCGCCTCTTTGGGTCGCGGGGCTGTGGCGTGGGCGGCCGGGGCGGGTCAGACCTCCGGGCGGAGCATCGGGGGGTTCAGCAGTGTCGCGCCGCCCGCGCGGAAGAGTTGCGCGGGGCGGCCGCCCTGGCGGGTCGTGGTGCCGCCCGACGGGACAAGGAAGCCCGGGGTGCCGGTCACCTTGCGGTGGAAGTTGCGAGGGTCCAGCGCGACCCCCCACACCGCCTCGTACACCCGCCGCAGCTCCCCGACGGTGAACTCGGCCGGGCAGAACGCCGTGGCCAGCGACGAGTACTCGATCTTGGAGCGGGCCCGCTCCACGCCGTCCGCGAGGATCTGGGCGTGGTCGAAGGCGAGCGGGGCGGGCTGCTCGCCGTCGCGGCCGAAGCCGCCGTCCTGGCTCAGCAGGTCCTCGACCGGCGCCCAGCGCGCACTGTGCGCGTCGCCGCCCGCGCGCGGGGCGGGCAGATCGGGGGCGAGCGCCAGATGCGCCACGCTGACGACCCGCATGCGGGGGTCGCGCCGGGGGTCGCCGTAGGTGGCGAGCTGCTCCAGATGGGCACCGTTGCCCGGGGCCGGGGCGGTGGCCGCCGGGTCCTGGGCGCAGAGTCCGGTCTCCTCGGTCAGTTCGCGGGCGGCCGCGGCCGACAGGTCCTCGTCGCCCCGGACGAAGCCGCCCGGCAGTGCCCACCGCCCCTGGAACGGCGGCTCCCCACGACGGACGACCAGCGCGCACAGGGCGTGGCGACGCACGGTGAGCACGACCAGGTCGACGGTCACGGCGAAGGGCGGGAAGGCCGACGGGTCGTAGGGAGACATGAAGCGATCATAGTCGTCTCCCTGACGATAAACACGCCCCCGGGCACGGCCGGTCGCACCATCTTCACCAGCCGCCCCACGGGTTCCTCCCGAGGCGCCCCGCGCACGGCTTCTCACCACATTTGGCTCGATGCCCTCGGTGCCCACCGCTGCCGCGGCGGCCACCGGCGTCGCCTCTTCCTCCGTACCGGATTCACTCAGCACTCCGTTCAGCCTCCCAACTGGAGCCGGCCGGCGGCCTGCTCGACCATGCCGACGCCGAGCCTGCTGACCCGCACGGCGAACGGCTCCCCCGCGACACTCAGCCCCGACAGCCGCACCGCGCCGAGCGGCGCCGACCGTACGGGGCACAGGGCGACCGTGCCCGCCGGGGCGTCCGGGCGGATCCCGGCGAGTGTGGTGAGCAACTGGAGCGCCGAGGCCGCGGCGACGGCGGCCGGGCGGCACGCGGCCGGGTGCGGCAGCGGGGCGCTGTCCGCGGTGCGCTGCTCTCCCGCGTACATCTCGGGCAGCCGGTAGCCGAACGCCTCGGCCGCGTCCAGGAGTCCGCGCAGCAGTGCGCTCGCCTCCTTCTCGTACCCGGCGGCCGCGAGGCCCGCGACGGCGACGGCCGTGTCGTACACCCGCACCGCGCCCGCGCGGTGGCCGAACGGGTTGTAGCCCGGCTCCTTGGCACCGAGGCCGCGCAGGCCCCAGCCCGAGTCCATGGCCGGGCCGCCCAGGAGCCGGGCCAGCTGTTCCGTCTGCACCTTGTCGAGCAGCCCGGGGGCGAGCCGTCCGGCGCCGAGCAGCCCGGTGTCCAGGAGGTGGGCGGCGCCCGCGCCGAGCGACGGCAGGTGGCGGTCGTCCGCGGTACGGGCGGCGGCGGGGCGCCCGCCCGCGAGGTCCTCGATCCAGAACTCCTCCCGGAACCGCTCGCGCAGCCCCGCCGCCCAGGCCGCGCACTCCTCGGCTCCCGGCCTGCCGCACTCCCGCAGCAGCTCCGCGCCCAGGACGGCGGCGCGGTGGGCGTGGGCCTGGGTCTCGGCCCGAGCCAGGCCCGCCGCCGGGCCCGGCTCGCCGAGATAGCCGTCGTCACCGGCGCACGCGCGCAGCCAGCGCAGACACCGCTCCGCCGTCGGCAGCAGCTCGGCCACTTCGGACTCGGCCAGCCCCCAGCGGCGGGCCTCGGCGAGCACCACCGGGAACGCGAGCGTGGCCTCCACTCCGGTGCAGCTCGGCGGCAGATGGGGTCCCGCGTCCCGCAGCGGCCCGGGGATGCGGCCGAACTCCCTTTCCCCTCCTGCCAGTTGGGTACGCGATACGGCGCGCAGGGTCGCGGCCGCCAGCCGGGTGGAGAGCGGCAGGGCCATCCGCGCGGCCCACAGCGCCTCGGCCGGGGCCGGGCCGGTGCGCCAGGGGACGCCCGCCGCCGCGTACACATCCGCCGGGTGGGCCGGGTCCCGTACGAGCAGGGCCCGCAGGTCGTCGAGGCTGCTCTGGAGCAGCGGTCCGACCCGAGGGTCGTCGCCCTCCGCCTCGGCCTGTGGCAGCGGGTGGCTCGCGGCCTGGCCGGGTGGCCGGGTGGGGCGGTCGGTGCGGATCCGCAGCTCGATCGTGTACGAACCGCCCGGGGGCAGCTCCACGTCCCAGCGCAGCACGCCCGCCGAGGCGAGGGCGTCGGCCGGGGGCGGGTGCGCGCTCACCACCGCGTGCGCGCCGGGGGCCGTCCAGCGCATGCCCGAGGCGTGGACGCTGCCCGGCAGTTCGGGTCCGGCCCGGCCCGCCGCGACCGTGCCCAGGTCGGCGAGGTCGGTCCCGAGGGCGATCTCCACGGGTAGCCGCAGGGGGCGGGGCGAGGAGCTGCGCAGGGTGATCCGCTCGCTGCCTTCGGCCTGGCGCAGCCGCTCGATCGTGATCTCGGGGTCGGGGCCGCTGTCGGCCGGGGTGCGCACCACCGCGAAGAAGCGGGCGCGGTCGGCCGATATCGGTCTGCCCTGGAGGGCGATCGGTTCCCGCCCGGCCACCTTCAGCTGGCAGCGCGCGAGCAGCCGTCGACCGTGGCGGTAGAAGCCCTCCAGGCCGTGGCCGGTGAGCTGGCCGTGCTCCGCCGAGACGACGAGGCCGGGCAGGGCGACGGAGATCAGGGCCGCGTGCAGTGGGGGGAGCTCGCCGAATCCGGGCCCGGGTCCGGAGTTTCCGGCCGGGCCGGACGCCCGGGGTGCCGGTGCCGGGCGCCGCCCCGGCCCCGCGCCTGGTCGAGGCCCGGACCCGGGCGTGGATGCTCGTCCCGCTCCCGGGGAGGCCGGACCGCCTCCGGCGGGGGGCCGAGGCGAGACATTGCCCCGGGGCGGGACGTCGGCCCGGGGAGAGACGTCGTCCCAGGGCGGGACTTCGGCCCGGGAAAGAGCATCGGCCCGGGACGGGGGATCTGCCCGGGGAGGAACGTTGAACGGCATAGCTTGCCTTCCGAGCACTCCGGCCGCATTCGCGGGTCGGGCGGACCGCCCTCGCGCGGCGCCCCCCTCGTGAACGCGGCGGGCGGCGCACGGGTCACGGAGCGACACGGCGTGGCGTGGACCCGGCGTCATCGGCCGGTCCCGTCCCGCTGCCCCGCCCGACTGGTCCGCCGGGCCCCACGCCGGGCGGACCCGGCCGTCGCGGAGCCACCCTCGACGCCCTCGGGACGGACGGAGGCGGATGCCGCGTCCCTGCGGTTCGCCGGGGAGGTGGCGGCCGCGCTGTCGTTCCGGTTCGCCGGAGCCTTGCGGCGGGACTTGGGCCGCCGAGCGGGCCCGGCCACGTCGGACACCGGCGCCTCCATAGCCACCCCATGCCCGGCGGCGGCAGGCTCGGGCACGGCAGGCTCGGGCACGGGGACGCCGAGTCCCGGGGCCCCGGCCGCGCCCGGAGCCGTAGCCCCCACGCCCTCCTCCCGCTCCCGCCTCTCCTCCCGCAGGCACCTGCGCAGCGCCTCCGGGTCCAGGCCCTGATTGCAGGCCTGGTGGAGGAGTTGGGCGAACTGGTAGTCGGGGTCCACGCGCAGGGCCAGGCCCAGGGCGACCCTGGCGGCGGGCTCGTCGCCCGTGGACCAGGCCACCCAGCCCGCCAGCGTGAGCGGGGCCGCCGCGTGCTCTTCGTAGCGGCCCACGCAGCGGCGGGCCAGGGCGCGCCACAGACGCTGGGCCGGGGCCGCGTCCGGGCCCTCCATCCACTCGGCCGCGCGGTCCCGGGTGGTGCGGTCCTGGAGGCCGAGGACCAGGGCCGCCGCCTCGTCGTGGGCGATCAGGCCGTCGTCCAGGGCGTCCGCGTCCGTACGGCCCGTGGCCGGGGGCGCGCCGGAGAGGCGGCGCATCAGCCGGCCCGCCAGGTCCAGGGTCTCCCGCCCGACCCGCAGCCGCTCCTCCTCGTCCAGGATGCGCGGCACGAGCGCCTCCTCCGCCGCCGCGAGCACGCGTTCCTGGTCGGCCGCCGCCGGGCGCCGCCAGGGGGTGAGCCGCGCCTCCATCTCCCGCAGGGAGCCCCGGACTTGGAGCCCGGCGAAGGTCGCGGCCGCCGCCAGCACCGACGTACCGGGCATGGCCAGCACGTTCCCCTCCGGCGGGCAGCAGCGCGCGTCCGGGCAGCAGTACGACCAGTACCTTCCGTCCGAGATGCACAGCGCCTCCAGGACCGGAACGTCCAGGGCCCCGCAGGCCGTCCGCAGGAGTTGGGCCAACGGCCGCAGCCTTTCCATGACTTGACCGGCCGTCACCTCACCTGCCGGGTCCGGGTCCTGGCAGAGGAACACGATGATCGCGTCCGGGCGCGGCCCCCGCCGCTCGCTCCCCGTCACCAGGCACTCGGCCAGTTGCTCGGCGACGTGCGGCCACTCCCCCGGCGCACGTGGGATGCCGAGCCGGAGCCGCCCGCCGAAGCGGCCCCGACGACCATGGAGGGCGACCATCACGACGGAGTCCGTTGGATGGAAGCCCATCAAATACGGCAGCGCATCGGCCAGTTCGGCCGGGTTGCGCAGGGTGAGCTGCGGGTCGTCGTCGGGCAGACCGTGGGAACCGTGCGATTCGTGGTGCTTGTTCATGCCTCGACGGTCCCGCGCCCGGCCACCCCTCACCACCCCTGTGGATAACGTTGTCCACAGGCGAGAACGAGCCATCGCGATGATCTGCATACTGATCCAGGTACCAACCTGCGTACCGACCCACGTACTGATCTGCGTAGGCGGACCGATCCGTGCGCTGAGGGGCGGTGTGGCCGTCGCGTGTCGTCGCGCGACCGCCACACCGCCCACTCGGTCCGGGTCCGGCCCGGCCGTACCGAACACCTCGCTAGGCCGTGCCTACCACTTCTGGCCGGCCTGCTGCTTCGTCGTGGCGTTGAGGCGGTTGAACAGGTTGCTGACGGCGATGTGCAGCACGAGCGCCGCGAGCTCCTGCTCGTTGAAGTGCTGGGCGGCCTCGTTCCACACCGCGTCCGGGACCGGGTCCTCGCGGTCGCTCAGCCGCGTCACGTGCTCGGTGAGCGACAGCGCCGCGCGCTCGGAGTCGGTGTAGAAGGGGGTCTCCCGCCACGCGCCGACGGAGAAGATCTTCTCGTCGCTCTCGCCCGCCTTGCGCGCCTGGCCGGACGCCGACTCCACACAGGGGCTGCAGCCGTTGATCTGGCTCGCACGCAGGTGGCTCAGCGCGAGCAGACCCGCCGGGACGCCGCCCGCGTAGGTGGCCTTGTACAGGCTCTGGATGGCCTGCATCGCGTCGGGGAGGACCATCGCCGGGTTCTGCATCCGTGCTTCCATGACTGCTCTCCTTCAGAGATCTACAGCGTTCGTTCAGCGGTGACGCTGGCTTGATCCCATCGGCCGGGATCCACGTCACTGGTCTGACGGGTCCCGGCTCAGGAGTGTGACCGAAGGCGAGGAAGATTTTTCCGCGCGTACGACGAAGCGGCCCCGCCGGGCGTCAGGTTCCCGGCGGGGCCGCACGTCACGCGCTGATCAGTCGGTCAGGAAGACGTCCATCAGGACTACTGCGTGACCTTGATCAGCTGACCCTCGGTGCCGACCGAGTTGTTGGTCACGTAGATCTCGTTGTTCGGGCCGACGGCCAGGCCGGTGGACATCGCCAGCTTGCCGTCGGTCGGGATCTCGGTGACCGCCTTGGTCTTGACGTCGATCCGGCTCAGCTTGCCCGGCAGCGGCGGGCCCTGCTGCTGGAAGCCACCGGTCAGCGTCAGCGCGATCAGGTTGCCGTTCTTGTCGGCGGCCAGGTCGGTCACCGCGGTCAGACCGCTGGCGAAGACCTCCGCACGGTGGCCCGGCACGATCCGCCAGATGCGCGAGGCACCCGGACGCAGACCGCCCATGTCGGCGATGTAGAACGCGCCGTCCGCGCCCTTGACGATGCCGCTGGGCACCGCCTGGACCTTGACCGTGCCGTCGGCCGCGACCGACTTGGTCTGCGGGACGAGGGACTCCAGCGCCTTCTTCTGCTTGGCCGACGGGGCCGCGGCGCCGCCCGGGGCGGGGAGCTCGTTGTCCGGGAAGATCGCCTCGGTGGTGGTGCGGCCGCCGAAGCCGACGCCGACCAGGTCGTTGGCGCCGGCGTCCGTGACCAGGAAGCCGCGGCCGTTGCGGGCGAAGCGCCAGGGGTTGCTGTGGATGGACGCTTCCTCCGGGTTGGCCGGGTGGCCCAGGACCCAGTCCGGGTCGAGCAGCGTCTCGTGCTTGACCGGGTCGCCGACGACCCAGCCGCTCGACGTCTGGAGCGTGCCGAGCTTGGCCGCGTCCGCACCGAGCTTGGCGCGGTCGTCCGTGCTGCCGCCGAAGCCGTTGAGGACGAGGTAACCCGACCCGTTGGCCTCCACGTCGTTGGGGCCGGCGGCCGAGATCGGCTCGTACGGGTTGGTCGGGGCCACGGCGGAGGACGCCAGGCCGGTGACGACGCGGCCCTGCTCGGTGCCCTTGACGCGGTAGACGGAACCGGTCAGTCCGACGCACTTGGTGCCCGGCGCGCAGCCCGGCTTGCCCACGCCCGACTCGGCGACCAGGATCGTCCCGTCCGCCTGGACGGAGAGGCCGCGGGGGTTGTTGAGCTTGCTCGCAATGACCTCAATGTTGGCAGTGGCACCCGCGGTGGTACCGGCAGCGGCCTTCGCCTCCTTCGGCGAGGCCTGTGCCGGGCCGGGGATCAGCGTGACGGCCATGGTGCCCACCGCCGCCGCTGCCACGAAGGCCCCACTCCAAGACCTGCGTATTCTCGACATGTCTCTCCCTCATCATGGCGTGCCCCCGTCATTGGGAGCCGACTCAACCGGCGCCACGATAGACGCTTCTACCTCAACCGTCCTGTATTCGCAGGTAAGTTGTAAGCCCTGTCCGACTGCGCCCTATCCGCAGTTGCACACTTGATTCGCGCTCGGAATTCACTGGCGCCTAACTCGCGCCGGATTTCGGCCAACTCGGGGCGAGTTCTCGCGCGTTGAGTGGTTGTTCGCCGCCGTGTGCGGCTCTAGAGTCTGCCGGGCGACGCCCATAGTTTCCGGTATCCCGGTAATTGAGACTCTTGATACCGCTGCGCAACCGCCCACGGAGGATACGCATGCCCCCAATTCCGCCCGCCCGAGTCGTCCGCATCGTCGAAGGGGTGCGCGCGCGGGTGCAGCGCCTCGCCCAGCTGATGGTGCCCGCGCCGATCGCCGTCCTCGAACTGGCCCAGGGCGCCTGGGTGTCCCAGGCGATCTACGTGGCGGCCGAGCTGAAGATCGCCGACCAGCTCGCCGACGGCCCGCTGTCCTCGGAGGAGATCGCCCGGCGGATCGAGGCCGACCCGGACGCGGTCCACCGGCTGCTGCGCGCCCTCGCCAGCTACCGGATATTCAGCGAGCAGAGCGACGGCCGGTTCAAGCTGACGCCGATGGCCGACGCGCTGCGCACCGGCACGCCGATGTCGATGCGCGACATGGCTCTGTTGACAGGTCACCCCGCGAGCTGGGAGGACTGGGGTGCGCTCATCCACACCGTGCGCACCGGTCAGCCCAGCCTTGAGAAGAACCGCGGCATGCACGCGTACGAGTACCTGGGCCAGAACCCGGAATTCGGGGAGATCTTCCTCAACGGCATGGGCACGCTCTCGAATATGGAGACCGAGCCCATTCTCGCCGCGTACGACTTCTCCAAGTACAAGACGCTCGTCGACGTCTTCGGCGGCCGCGGCGGACTGCTGTCGGCGATCCTGAAGAAGACGCCCCAGTCGAAGGGCATCCTCTTCGATTCCCGGGCGGACGAGCTGGGCGCCGACGCGTTTCTCACCGAAGAGGGCGTGGTCGACCGGGTCGAGATCGACAAGGGCGATCTCTTCGGTCCGCTGCCGGCCGGTGCGGACGCCTATCTGCTGAAGCACATTCTGCATGAATGGCCGGAGCCGAAGGCGCTGGAGATCCTCAAGAACGCCCGTGAGGCAATCAGCCCCGACGGCCGGCTGCTCGTCATGGAATTCGTGCCTCCGGAGGGCAACGCGGCGCACCCCGCCAAGCTCGTCGACCTGTGGCTGATGATCCTGGTCGGCGGCAAGGAGCGCACCGAGCGCCAGTACTCGGAGATCCTGCGCGCCACCGGTTTCCAGCTGGACAAGATCGTGCAGACCGCCGCGGGCGTCTCGATCGTCGAGGCGCGCCCGGTCTGATCCGGCCGCACCTCACCTATACGAAGAAGCTCCTGGCGGATCGTTCCGCCAGGAGCTTCTTCGTGTCATCTCAGTGCGACGGGGAACTACTCCAGCCCCGCCAGCCTCAGCAGCAGGCCCTTCACCTCGGTGGCCTCCACCGCGTCGCCCACCGCGTCCGGAGCCGAGCACAGCAGCAGCGGCCCGTCCTGCGGGTCGTCGGGCAGCCGTCCGTGGCTGCCCCGCACCGGCGAGGGATCCAGCGGCACGACCGCCATCCGGTAGCGCATCCCCAGCTTCTTGCGCGCCAGCGCCTTCGCGGCCTTGACCTTCACATACGGGTCGAGCGGATCCATGAACAGCTCGACCGGGTCGTACCCGGGCTTGCGGTGGATCTCGACGAGCTGGGCGAAGTCCGGGGCGCGGTCGTCGTCGAGCCAGTAGTAGTACGTGAACCAGGCGTCCGGCTCCGCGATCGCGACCAGTTCGCCCGACCGCGGGTGATCGAGGCCGAAGCTCTTCTTGCCCTCGTCGTCGAGGAGTTGGTCGATGCCCGCCACGTCCGCGAGGGCCTCGCGGGTGGCGTCCAGGTCCTCGGGCCTGCGGACGTAGATGTGCGCGAGCTGGTGGTCGGCCACCGCGAAGGCGCGGGACGCCATCGGGTCCAGATACTCCATGCCGTCCTGGGTGTGCACTTCGAGCAGCCCGGCGCGGCGCAGGGCGCGGTTGATGTCCACCGGCTTGCTGACGCGCGTGATGCCGTACTCCGACAGGGCCACGACCGTGCGGCCCGCCGCCTCCGCGTCGTCGAGCAGCGGCGCCATGGCGGCGTCGAGGTCGGCGGCCGCGCGGTAGGAGCGCGGGTCGTCGGGGCCGTACCGCTGAAGGTCGTAGTCCAGGTGCGGCAGATAGCACAGCGCCAGGTCGGGGTTGCGGGTCGCCAGGATGTGGCGGGTGGCGTCGACGATCCACTGGGAGGAGACGATGTTCGCGCCGGGTCCCCAGAAGTTGAAGAGGGGGAACGTGCCGAACTTGTCGTGGAGTTCGTCGTGGAGCGCCGGGGGCCGGGTGTAGCAGTCGGGCTCCTTGCGGCCGTCGGCGTAGTAGACGGGACGCGGGGTGACCGTGATGTCGGTGTCCGCGCCCATCGCGTACCACCAGCAGATGTTCGCGACCGTGTAGCCCGGGTGGGCGCGGCGGGCCGCGTCCCACAGTTTGTCGCCCTCGACCAGGCCGTTGTGCTGACGCCACAGGAGGACGTCGCCCAGGTCGCGGAAGTACCAGCCGTTGCCGACGATGCCGTGCTCGGCGGGGAGCGTACCGGTCAGGAAGGTGGACTGGGCGGCGCAGGTCACGGCCGGGAGCACCGTGCCGAGCCGCGCCTTGGAGCCGGAGCAGCTGAGCGCCTTGAGCCGGGGCATGTGCTCAAGCAGCTTGGGGGTGAGGCCGACGACGTCCAGGACGAGGAGCGGGTTGGGTGCGCCGGCGGTGGCGTCGGTCATGGCAGTTCCTTGAGGCCGAGGTCGGTCAACAGGTCCCGGGCGAGGGTGAGTTCGGCGGCGATGCCGTCGGCGAGCTGGTCCCGGTCGCGCGGGCGCAGCTCGGCGGGCAGGGCCTGCCAGGTGTACGTCTCGACCTCCAGGTGGCGGGTGCGCGCGACCGGGCCGCCGACCAGGCCCGCCAGGGCCTCGCGCAGCACGGGCAGCGTGGAGGTGAGCGGCGCCGCGGGCCGCGCGTGCAGCGGTACGTGGAAGTGGGCGCGCCAGGGCGCGGTGTCCGGCAGGGCCTGCCCGGCCAGGGCCTCGTCGAGGTCGTCGGTGCCCAGGAGCCCGGCGCCGTGCCTGGTGCGGGTCTGGTGCAGGAAGCGCGGCTCGGCGAACTCGGCGAGCGCGGCGCGGACTTCGGGCCTGCCCGGCTCCTCGGCGTGCAGCGCGGCCGACAGCTGGACCTTGGGGATCGCGATCCCGGCGGCGTGCAGCGCGTCGAGCGCCTGCGACGGGTCCTCGAAGGAGGTGGCCAGATGGCAGGTGTCGACGCAGATGCCGATGCGCGGCGAGCCGATCGCGGCGAGCGGGGCGATGGCGTCGGCGGTGGTCTCGACCGTGCAGCCGGGCTCCGGCTCCAGGCCGATCCGGATGGACTTCCCGGTCTCCTCCTCCAGGGCGTCGAGGCGCGCCGCCAGTGTGGTGAGGGCGGTGTGCGCGGTCTCGGCCGCGGCGGCGTCGAAGCCGGTGCGCCAGGCGAGCGGGAGGGTGGAGATGGTGCCCTCGGTGACGTCGTCGGGGAGCAGCGCGGCGAGCAGCCGGGCCAGGTCCGCGGTGTGCTCCAGGCGTTCCGGATCGGTCCAGTCCGGCTTGTAGACGCGGTACTTGACCTCCTCGGCGCCGAATCCGTCGTAGGGGAAGCCGTTGAGGGTGACGACCTCCAGGCCGCGTCCGTCGAGTTCCGCGCGCAGCCCGCGCAGCGCGGCCGCGTCCGCGCTCAGCTCCTCGGCCGCGCCCCGGGCCAGCCACAGGCCGATGCCGAGCCGGTCGGTGCCAAGCCGCCGGCGGACCGGCTCGCAGTGGTCGCGCAGCTGGGCGAGGACGCCGTCGAGGGTCTCGGCGGGGTGGACGTTGGTGCAGTACGCGAGGTGGACCGTGGAGCCGTCGGGGTGGCGCAGTCGCATGGGCTCACTCGCCGCCGCGAAGGATGGAGTTGCCCTCGTGCAGGGCGTCCGGGGCGGTCAGGTCCAGGTCCAGACGTCCGCTCAGCGCGTAGAACGCGACCGGGTTGCGCCACAGCACCAGGTCCACCGCGTCCTCGTCGAACCCGGCCTTCAGCATCGCGTCGGCCACCTTGCGGGTCTTCAGCGGATCGCTCTTTCCCCAGTCCGCGGCCGAGTTGACCAGCACCTTCTCCGGCCCGTACTCGTCGAGGATCGCGACCATCCGGTCCTCGTCCATCTTGGTGTCCGGGTAGACCGAGAAGCCGAGCCAGGCGCCGCTGTCCTTGGCCTCCTTGACGGTCGTCTCGTTGAGGTGGTCGAGCAGCACCCGCTCGGGGGCGAGCGCCGAATCGCGTACGACGTCGATCGTGCGGCGCAGACCGGTGAGCTTGTCGCGGTGCGGGGTGTGCACCATGGCGGGCAGGCCGTGCTCGGCGGCGAGCTGGAGCTGGACGGCGAGCGCGTGGTCCTCGGCGGGCGTCATCGAGTCGTAGCCGATCTCGCCGACCGCCACCACGCCGTCCTTGACCAGATAGCGCGGCAGCTCGTCGAGGACGGGCGTACAGCGCGGGTCGTTCGCCTCCTTGGGGTTGAGGGCGATCGTGCAGTGGTGGGCTATGCCGTACTGGGCGGCCCGGAACGGCTCCCAGCCGAGCAGCGCGTCGAAGTAGTCGAAGAAACTCTCGGGCGAGGTACGGGGCTGGCCCAGCCAGAACGCGGGCTCGACGACCGCGCGCACGCCCGCCGCGTACATGGCCTCGTAGTCGTCGGTGGTGCGGGACGTCATATGGATGTGCGGGTCGAAGATACGCATGGTCAGGACTCCTCGGCCCCGGTGAGGGCCAGTACGCGGTGCAGGTCGTCGGGGACGGGGCGGGCGGCGGCGGTACGTTCCTTCGCGTAGTCGCCGAGCATCCGGGCGAGTTCCGTGTCGCCGTGGGCGCGCTCCCGCAAGGAGGCGACGGCGTCCACGGACACGCCGGTGAACAGGCACTTCAGTACGGCGTGCCGCCAGGCGTGCGGGTCCAGGTGGGCCGCGGCGTAGGGGCCGACGGCCGCCGCCACCAGACGGGTGTCGTTGGCGCGCAGCGCGTCCTCGACGAGCGGCACCCCGGCCGCCGGGCCGAGGCCGAGGTCCGGGAGCGCCAGCAGGACGGCGCGGCGCTCGGCGGCGCTGCCCTGCTGGTAGATCCGGGTCGCGGTGGGCGCGTCCACGCGGGCGGTGTGCAGCAGCAGGACGCGGGCTTCATCGACGGCGTCGGCGCCGAGGTGGCGGCCGGCCGAGGCGAACCGCAGCTCCCAGGGGGCGGTGCCGTACCCGGCGGCCGGGCGGGCGGCGGTGTGCGCCGCCTCGGCGAGCGCCTCGTCGAGCCAGGCACGGGCGGCGCCGCCCAAGCGGGCGTCGAGTTCCGCACGAGGTATCACGGCTAGGCTCCCTTCAGGGGCGAGGCGGCACTCGCGATCAGCGGGCGCAGGAACTCCATGGACCTGCGGGCCTGTTCGGGGCCCGCGTGGGAGTGGCGGGGCAGCTCGACGACGGTCAGACCGCCGTAGCCGGTGGCGGCGAGCGCCTCCAGGACGGGCGGGAAGTCGATCTCGCCGTCCCCGAACGGCAGGTGTTCGTGCACCCCGCGCCGCATGTCCTCGATCTGGACGTGCCGCAGCCAGGGTGCGGCGGCGCGCACGCACTCCGCGGGCGAGGCCGGCTCCAGGCACTGGCAGTGCCCGAGGTCGAGCGTGAGCCCGAGCGGTTCCGGGTCGCCCAGCCGCTCGCGCAGCCGGTGGAAGTCGGCGAGGGTGGCGAGGAGGTGGCCGGGCTCGGGCTCGATCGCGAGCGGAACGCCCGCGTCCGAGGCCGCGTCGAGCACCGGGCCGAGGGCCTCCCCGAGCAGCTTCCAGGCGGTGTCGTCGTCGGTGCCGCCGGGCGTGATGCCGCTGAAGCAGTGCACGGCGTGCGCGCCGAGGTCGGCGGCGACGCGGACGGCCGTGACGAGCAGTGCGGTGCGGCGGGCGCGGGCGTCCGGGTCCGGGTCGAGGAGGGACGGGCCGTGCTTGCGCCGCGGGTCGAGTACGTACCGGGCGCCTGTCTCCACGGTCACGCCCAGGCCGAGCTCGCCGAGCCGTCGGGCCACCCGGCGGGTGCGGGCGGGGAGTTCGGGGGCGAGCGGGTCGAGGTGCATGTGGTCGAGGGTCAGCCCCACGCCCTCGTACCCGAGGTCCGCGAGGAGCCCGAGGGCGTCGTCGAGGCGGAGGTCGGTGAGGCCGTTGGTGCCGTAGCCGAGGCGGAGGCTCATGTGGGGCTGACCTTTCGTGCGAGCTTGCGGGCTACGGGGATGAGGCCGGTCAGGGCGGCGGCGGTACGGACGGATCCGGCCCGGGCCGCGAGGGCCGCCTGGAGCGGGATCATCGCCTTGATGCCGCCGCCCACGGCCCGCTGGGTGAGCGGAGGGGACGGGTTGAGGACGGCGTGGAAGAGGGGCTTGGCGGCGGTGGCCACGAAGGTCGCGGCGAACGCGGTCCTGGCGATGTCACGGGGCTCGGACGGAAGCCGGAACGCCTGCGTGGCGCCCGGCCGCCGCGCCGTCAGCGCGCCCAGGGTCACCGCACCCGCCAGCGCCGCCAGCGGCGCCCGCACCGAACCCCCCTGCGTCTCGTGCCGGGAGACCGTGGTCACCGCGTAGGTGTGCGCGCCCAGGGCCGTGGCCGGGAGCAGGGGGCGCCTGGTCACCGTGCCGGTCGTGGCCGTCGCGCCCAGGAGCAGGTCCAGGGAGCGGGCCGCGGCCATCGCGGCCGGGCCCGCCGGCGTGTGCTTCAGACGCAGGTCGTACGCCCACACCGTGCCCGCGAGCGCCGTCGCGACCAGCCCGGCCGGGCGGCCCGCGCGGTAGGCGAGCGCCAGGCCCGCGCCGGTGAGTCCGGCCGCCGCCGCCAGGGCCGCGGCCGGCTTGACGCGGCCGGACGGGATCGGGCGGTGGGGGCGGTCGACGGCGTCCTCCTCGCGGTCCGCCCAGTCGTTCAGGGCCATCCCCGCCTCGTACAGGCAGAGGGAGGAGGCCACGGCGAGCGCGGTGCGCCGGTTGGGGCGCAGCCCGGCGGACGCCGCCCCCGCGAGGGCGTCGCCGGGAACGGTGAACAGGGCGGAGACGCGCAGGAGTTCGGCCCAGTCGCGCAGGACCGGCTTCACCGGGCCTCCCGCAGCCGCTCGGCGAACGACAGCAGGGCCGCGTACTGCTCGGCCAGCGCCGAGGAGCCGCCGTCCGGGTCCTTGAAGTAGAAGCCCAGCTCGGGGCGCGGGCCGGTCAGTCCGGCCTGGTGGGCGCGGGCGGCGAGGCGGGCCAGGTCGAGGACGAGCGGCGCGGCGAGCGCCGAGTCGCAGCCCTGCCAGATCGTCTGGAGCACCATCCGCGAGCCGAGGAAGCCCTCGAAGACGATGTGGTCCCAGGCGGTCTTCCAGTCGCCGAGCGCCGGAACGTCGTCGATGTGCACCTGGCCCTCGGGCAGCATGCCGAGGTTGTCCTCCAGGACGCGGTTCTTGCCCGCGTTCTTCGCGGCGGCGGCCGCCGGGTCGGCGAGCGAGGCCCCGTCCCCGCCGCCGAGCAGGTTGCTGCCGGACCACGCCCGTACGGCCAGGGCGCGCTGGTGGAACATCGGTGCGAGCACCGCGCGGAGGAGGGTCTGGCCGGTCTTGCCGTCGCGGCCCGCGTACGGCACGCCGGCCGCGTCGGCCGCCGCCCGGAGGTCCGGGTGGCCCAGGCCGGTCGACGGGGTGAAGTTGACGTACGCGCACCCGGCGCGCAGCGCGGCCGCCGCGTACAGCGAGGAGGCGGGCAGCCGGGTGTCGCCCCCGGCGGGCGCGGGCTCGGTCGAGGAGACGTTGACGACGACGGTGCGGGCCACGCCGGTGCGGTCGGCGAAGGCGGTGATGTCGGCCGCGAACGCGGCGATCAGCTCCTCGTCGTCGCGGGTGTCGCCGGGCAGCGGGCCGCCCATGCGTATCTCCTCGTCGGCGGCGGCGAGTTCGGCGCGCACGGCGGCGGGCAGCCCGTGCGGGAGCACTCCCCCGGCGGCCAGTTCCTCGGCCCGCTTGGGCAGCGGGCTGCTGGCCACGTCGTGGCCGCCGAAGACGAACGACGACAGCTCGGGAAGTCCGGTCCCGGCGAAGTCGGGGGTCTCGGTGACCATGCCGGTGGCGGGCTGGAGCCCGGCGGCCACGGCGGCGCAGCCGGCGACCGCCGTGGTGGCGACGGAGCCGCGGGCTCCGATGAACCAGACCCCCGTCCGGGGGCCGTTCTCGCGGGTATCTGCGTAGGGGGACACGGACAGCCTCCTGGTTACGTCAGCGCGTTGAGCCTTTCCAACCTGACGGTAGTGGCGGCTGGTTCGGCAGCTGTTCGAACGTATCGATGATCCGCCCGTCGGCGGACGGATGCGGGTGTGCCGCAGTTGCACGGGCGAACGGGCGGAGTGCTGGCGCGGGCATGGGGCCCGCGACCAGCACTCCTTCCGCGTCGCTCTTCACTTGTGCGCGGTGTTCAGCGCTCACCGGCGCTGTCACGGCCGGCGCCCGGCCGGCTCACTCGGCCCGCTGTTGGAGCTGCTCGGCAAGGGTCTGCCAGGCGGCCGCGCAGCTGCGCGCGAGGTCGGCCACCTCGGGCGCCCAGTGACCGGGCAGACCGCGGCCCAGGTTCTCCATGCCCTCGCCGTCCACCGTGTAGTGGTGGAGCCAGCGCAGGGTGCGCCGGCCGGCCTCGTTGAGCCGCAGCGAGGGGTCCTCGCTCAGCTTGGCGAGCAGCTTCTGCCGATCGACGGAAATGTCCCGCCGCTCGCTGCGGGCGCTCACCGCACGCTGTGTCTGGCGGGGCACCACGGGCGCGCCCGGCGCCGGGCTCTGGCCCGCGGCCGCGCGGTAGCGGCCCGGCACGGGGTCCTCGCCCCGGTCGATGCGCTGGCGCACGTCCCGCACGGTGGCCGGGGAGAGGCCGGTCGCCCTGGCCACCTCGCGCAGACCCGCGTTGGGCCGCTCGTGGATCATCGCGGCGGCCTGCTGGCGGCGGTATCCGCTGTCCAGCGGGCGCAGGCGGCCGTCGCGGCCGAGGCGCGCGTTCGACTGCGGAGCGTCCGCCGAGGAGCGGGACCGGATCCTGGAAATGGTCTTGTCGGAGAGGCCGACGGCGGCGGCGACGGCGCGGTCGGACCACTGCGGATGGGTCATGATGATGCGCGCGGCGGCCACCGAGCGGTCGGACCGCGACAGCGGCAGGCCGTGGGTGACGTTGGCCTTGACCGCCAGGACGTATGCGGCGCCCTCGTCGCAGTCCACCATCCGGGCCTGGATGGTCGTACGGCCGTTGAGGAGCGCGGCGCGCACCCGGTGGGTACCGTCGATGACGCGCATCGACGAGCGGTGGACGGTGATCGGCGGCAGCGAGTCCCCTGCCTCGGCGAGTACGCGTACGTGATCCTCGTCCGCGCCGCCGAGACGGGGCGAGTCCTCGAAGACGAGGGAGTCGATGCGTACTTCACCGGCGGGATGCGACTCGATCCAGACCATGGAGGTCACGACCTCGTCGAGGTCCGCCGCATGGATCTTCAGTAACTGATCGTCAATTGATTGCTCGGCCAGACTCACTTTGCGCCCCCTCGCAATGAATCGGAACCGGAATCCACTTCCGGTGTGCGAAATGAAAGGCGACGGGCGAGGCCTTGTCAACCACCCTGGAGCCGGTTCGCGGGGCCCGGATTCCCATACAGGACAAGGCCGTTCACGCGCGCGCGAGCATCCCGCGGGGCGGCCCGAAGTGCCCTCGGAGCGGCGCGCATCGCACTGCTGTACGAGGGCAAACGCCGAGCCGTCGAAAGCGGAAGTTCAGGTTCCGTCAAGTGCGGACAACCTTCTGTACCGTCGATGGTGAACAGGCGAGGGGATCGGCCCACGGAGTGGGGCCGGACGTTCGGGGAGCGTCAGAAGAGGGGCCGGAATCACACATTCCGCCCGGTTGATCGGCTTCGCACTCGTGATGCTCCCGGGGCCGTCACCCACCCCCGGGGTAACCGCCGGTCACAATTCGGGCGCGAGGCGCTGGGGCAACTCCACCCGACTGGCGTGAAGTTGGCCGGTTTATTGGCCGAGAACAGCCCCGGAACCCGTCACACCGGCGTGACGGGCCCCGGGCCTGCGAAGCGTCAGCCGACGCAGATGCCGTCGACCGCGACCTTCTCGTACAGATGGGGCGAGACGGTGCACCCCTCGGGGTAGCCCTCACCGCCCGGGTGGAAGTCGGGGTTGCTGTGCGCCGCCGCCAGATGGGCGGCGGACTGCCAGACCGCGACGTTCACCAGGATCCGGCTGCCGGCGATGCCCCGGTGCATCTGCGTGGAGATGAAGCCGGGCTGCCGCGTGAAGTATGCGGCGTCCTCGCGCCACAGCGCCAGGAACTCCTCGGCCCTGCCCTCCGGAACGGTGAACGTGTTGACGAGCACGACCGGGCCGGTCCGCTCCTGGAGTTGCCTTATATAAGGAGCGGTCTCGTCGGCCTCCACGAATTCGATCACGGAACCTCCTGCGGGTCGGCGGGATGAGCCGGAGTGCCGGTCAGCGGGGCGAGCCGAACCAGCGCACCAGCGCGTCGAGCAGCTCGCCGCCGTCCGGCGCGGCCCAGGCGACGTGTCCGTCGGGACGGAGGAGGACGGCGTCCGGCGTCGTCCCCTCGGCCGTGTCCGCCGGAACCCAGCCGTCCGGGACGATGTCCACCCGGTCCGACCAGCCCGCGTCGGTGACGATGTCGATCCGGTCGGACCAGCCGGCGGCCAGCCGGGCCGCCTCGGCGCTGCCGTCCGCGACGAGGAGCACCCCGCGCGCCGGGTGCAGCAGCTGGGACACCCGGGTGGTGGAGCCGTCCCCGAGCTTGACCTCGCGGTCGGGCATCCGCAGCCCGAGCAGCGGGTGGCCGGTGGCGCCGCCCATGTCGTACCGGATGCCGAGCCCGCTGACGTGCCCGGCGAGGCGCCGCGCCGCGTCGGGCGACTGCACCAGCTCGCGCATCACCTGGCGCATCGGCTCCATCTCGTCACCGGTGAGATAGAGGGACGCCTGGGCGAGGGTGTTGCGCAGTAACTTCTCGCCCACCGGGTGCCGTTCGGCCTGGTAGGTGTCGAGCAGGCCCTCGGGCGCCCAGCCGTTGACGGTGGCGGCCAGTTTCCAGCCGAGGTTCACCGCGTCCTGGACACCGACGCTCAGCCCCTGGGCGCCGGCCGGGATGTGGATGTGGGTGGAGTCGCCGGAGAGCAGGACCCGGCCGCGCCGGTACTCGGCGGCCTGGCGCGTGGCGTTGGTGAACGCGCTGACCCACCTCGTCTCGGCGCCGTGCAGCGACTGGCCGGTGAGCTCCTGCCAGGAGTCCGCGATCTCGCTGAACGTCAGCTTGGTGTTGTCGCGGGGAGTGAGCTTCGCCGGATGGATGATGATCCGGGTCACCCCCTCCTCCAGCCGGATCGCCATCACCATGCCGCCGTCGACCCGCTCGCCGATCACCCTCGGCTTGATGTCGGGGCGGTCGACGACGTCGGCCACGTACATGCCCCGGGTGGCCTCGCGTCCCGGGAACTCGATGCCGGCCAGCCTGCGGATCCGGGAGCGCCCGCCGTCACAGCCCACCAGGTACTGCGCGGTGCGCTCGGCACGGCCGTCCGGCCCGTCGACCACCACCGTGATGTCGTCGGCCCCTTCCCGGTAGTCGACCACCTCGTATCCGCGGCGTACGTCCACGCCGAGGTCGCGGACCCATGCCTCCAGGATCTCCTCGATGCGGTACTGGGGCACTCCCCGGATGCCGAAGTGGTTGTCCTCCAGGGCGGTGAAGTCGATGCGCACACCACCGAAGTGGCCCTCGTTGCCGATCTCGATGTCACCGAAGCGGGCCAGCAGTCCCCGCTGGTGGAACACCTCGGCGGCCCGCCGGGTGAAGCCGACTCCGCGCGACTCGCCGCTCGGGGTGGCTCTCTGCTCGTAGACAACGACGTCGACACCGTTCAGCCGGAGCTCGCCGGCCAGCATCAGTCCCACCGGTCCGGCACCGGCAATGATCACGCCAGTTCCCATTTTTCGCCCTCCTGGATGAGATATGCGAGATCGAATTCAGCACTTCGGGAATCAACTCGCAACGCCTCTCGATGCCGCTCAAGCGGCCTATCGAGATCGAAAACGGAGCGTTAAATGTGATCATGCTCAGCGGCTCAGGAAAAGCCTTTCGGGCCGCCGAAGAAGTCTGCAACTAGTCGATCAGGGGCGTCAAGGGGAATGGGTCCTGCTGTTTTTCATGATCTTTTCCAGAAGTCTCCACCTGGCCATTTAGGCAAGCATTACTTAAATACCCGCCACACCTTCCGGGTGATCCTTTTCCACCCGCCGGAAAGGATCATTAAAATGGAATAGGAATGGCCCATTCAGGAGACCGTAGTGCCTCGTTCCGGATAATCGGCGGCGAATCAAGATCCATTTCTCCGCTCGACATCGACTTTCCGCGGTTGCCCTCTTGACTCGGCGAATTGGATGTTGGAAGGGTGATCCACGCAGAACACCAGACTTAATAAGGAGAGCCACGATGTCCTCCGCAGTCACGCAGAAGCTCACCGTTTTTCTGGCGTTCCCGCGGGATGCCGAGGAGGCGGTGACGTTCTATACGTCGCTCTTCGACGACTCCGAGGTGATCAACACCATTCGGGCCCGCGCCGACGAGCCCGGCTGGGTGGAGGGGACCCTGCAGCACGCGGTCTTCACCATCGCCGGCCAGCAGTTCATGTGCATCAACATTCCGCCGGACGGCGCCCGGGGCTCCGACCACGCCCCCTGGGACAGCTACGCGTTCTCTCCCGCGATGGCGGTGTACATCCAGTGCGACTCGGACGAGGAGTTCGACCGGGTCTTCGAGGGCCTCTCCGAGAAGGGTGAGGTGATCATGCCGATCGGCACCTACGGGTTCAGCGCCAAGTTCGCCTGGGTCAACGACCGCTTCGGCGTCTCCTGGCGGATCAACCTCTCCGAGAGCAAGGTCAAGTAACCGCACTCCCTCCCGCTCCACCGTCGGCCATGAGGCACTGCTGCCTCATGGCCGACGCTTCCCTGCGGAACCTTTCTTCCATAATCCCATTACTTACCGGTCAGTCACTTATTCTCGGATTCTCGGCGCCCACTGCTCGGCTGCCCGCTGCCGGCCCTTGTCCACCGCGCGCTTTCCTCCTGCCGGGTTTCACCCTGCCCGGATTTCCCGTGCACGTTTCGAGTTGCCTTCGCAAAATGCAAGACATCCGTCGGACGTCCCCCCTTGACCACGGGAGAACACATGATCTTGGTAACCGGCGCGACCGGGAACGTCGGCAGAAACATCGTCGACGAGCTGCTGAAATCGGGGGACCAGGTGCGGGCCATCGCACGCGACCCCGCCAAGTGCGCCCTGCCCGGCGAAGTGGAGGTCGTGGCGGCCGACCTGAGCCGCCCCGAGACCCTGGCCCCGGCCCTGCGCGGCGTCGAACGCCTCTACCTCTGGCCGGTGTTCGGCGAGCTCCAGGGAGCCGTCGACGCCATCGCGCGGGCCGGGGTGCAACATGTGGTCATGCTGTCTTCCGAGGCGGTCACCTATGCTGCCGAAGAGCCGCACATCGCGTGCGAGAAGGCAGTCGTCGAGTCGGGAATGTCGTGGACGTTCCTGCGGCCCAGCGCGTTCATGTCCAACGATCTCCTCTGGATACCCCAGATCGCCAAAGACGGAGTGGTGCACGGTGTGTACGGAAGTTCCGCGATGGCGCCGATCCATGAGCGCGACATCGCGTCGGTCGCGGTGAAGTCCCTGCTCGCGGCGGAATCCGGAATCATCCATTCGATCACCGGGCCGCAGTCGCTCAGCCCGGCGGACCGGGTGCGCATGATCGGTGCCGCGCTCGGCATCCCCACCCGCTTCCAGGAAGTGCCGCGCGAACGCGTCCGCGCGGCGATGGTCAAGTACCTCTCCGGGTACGTGGCCGATCAGATCCTCGACCGCCGCCGGCAGACGCAGGGCGAGGTCGCGGAAGTGCTTCCCACCGTCGACGTCGTCACCGGCCGGCCGGCCTACACGTACGCCGAGTGGATCACCCACCACGAGGCGGAGCTCCGCCCCGTACCCCAGCTCTGACACTTTGTGAGGTGCACTGTGCATTCCGCCGTCAATGAGACCTTGAACTCGCTGGACCGCACACGTCGGCCCGTCATCGGCATCACGGCCGTCGTGACCCAGATCAAATTCGCGATCTTCGAGATGGACGCGACGTTCGTACCCCAGACGTTCGTCCAGAAGGTCGCCGACGCCGGCTGCATACCGGTTCTGCTGGCTCCCCAGCCCGGGATCGAGCAGACCGTCGACGGGCTCGACGGTCTGCTCATGCTCGCCGGCCCGGATGCGGACCCGGCGCTCTACGGCCAGGAGAAGCACGAGAAGACCGGTTGGAACGACAAGGTCCGCGACCGGCACGAACTGGCCCTGCTCGAAGCCGCGTTGGCATCCGACCTGCCCACTCTCGGCATCTGCCGGGGCGAGCAGCTGATGAACATCCTGCGCGGCGGCACGCTCCAGCAGCACCTGCCGGACATCGTCGGCCACGACAACCACTCCCCCGGCGGGAAGGAGTACGGGCAGCAGAAGGTGCGGCTCGAACCCGGCAGCCACCTCGCCAAGTTCCTCGCCAAGGACGTCGTGCCCTGCCACCACCACCAGGTCATCGACGAGGTCGGCGAGGGCCTGACGGTGACCGCGTGGTCCGAGGACGGAACGGTGGAGGCCATCGAGGTCAACGACCACCCGTTCGCGGTCGGTGTGCAGTGGCACGCCGAGGAGTCCGACGACAACAGCCCGTTCACGGCGCTCGCGGAGGCGGCGCGCCAGCGGATGTCGGTACGGCGCGGCTAGTTCGTACCGGATCGCGATCCGCACCGCCTCGCGATCCGCTCAAGGAACGACAGAGGCGCAGCACGGCCCGATGGCCGCGCTGCGCCTCCTGGTGTTGCATGGAACGTGCCACTCGAAACAGGGAACGCTCCCGGTTTCATGGCTCCGTCCGGATGATGGCCGGTTACTCCGCCAGGACCTTCACGTCCATCTCGTCCAGCTGCTCAGGGTCGGCGAGCATGTCGATCGCGGCGATCCGCCCGTCCACGACGATGAAGTCGAAGACCACCTTCACGCTGCCGTTCGGCGCCCAGACCATGCCCGGGGCCCCGTCCACCAGCGCGAGTTGGGCAACCTGGGCCCGGCCCGAGAACGTCTTGGCGACCGCCTGGGCACCCAGGGCGCCGCTCGCGCCCATCGCCAGGGCGGCACCGTCGACGCGGACCACGACCTCCGGGTCGAGCAGGGCGAGCAGTTCGTCGAACCGGCCGCCGCGCGAGGCGGCGAGGAAGGCGTCGACGATCTGCCGCTGGCGCCCCCGGTCGGCGGTGGGCGCGGCCTCGGCGCCCTGGACCCGGCGGCGCGCCCGGCTGGCGAGCTGCCGGGTGGCGATGGTGGAGCGCCCCACGACCGGGGCGATGTCGTCGAAGGGGACGGCGAACATGTCGTGCAGCACGAAGGCGAGCCGCTCCGCCGGGGAGAGTGTGTCGAGCACCACGAGGAGCGCGGGGCCGACCGAGTCGACGAGTACCGCCTCCTGTTCGGGGTCGGCGCTCTCGTGCGCACCGTGCAGGGCGGGCGGTGGCCGCTCGCCCAGCAGGTCCTCGCACCGCGACTCGCGCGAGCGCAGCATGTCCAGGCAGACGCGCGCGACGACCGTGGTCAGCCAGCCGCCCAGGTTCTCCACCGCGTTCACGTCCGAGCGGCTGAGCCGGAACCAGGACTCCTGCACGGCGTCCTCGGCCTCGCTCAGCGAGCCCAGCATCCGGTAGGCGACGGCCCGCAGATGGGGGCGGTACGCCTCGAAGCGCTCCGCCAGCCGTTCGGTCTCGTCCATCGGTCACATTCCTCCGCCGGGCCCGTCGTCACGTACTGCGAAACCCAGCCTATGGGACAAGTCACATCAAGTTCAGATCTTGGATGTTCGGTATCCAGTTCGGTCATTTCATATGAAATTGTCTTCCCGTTCCCTGCCCCGGACGCCGCCCGGCGTCCGGGGCGGGGCCCCCTCGCCAGGTGGTCCGCCGCCGCCCGCCGTCAGCCGAGTTTCGTGGCGAGGAACTCCTCCCAGGTCACCCGGGCCGTGTCGTACCCGTCCTTCGGGCCCTTCGGCAGCAGCCCGCCGGAGCGGATCTTCCCGATGCCGGGCATCCACAGCGGCACCACCGGGGCGCCCTTGTGGACTGCCTTCAGATACGCACGGATCATCGCGACCGCGTCGGTGGCCTGCGGCCCCACCAGGTCGGGCACCCGCCCGGCCGGCTTGTCCAGGGCCAGCTCGGCGAGCCGGACCGCCACCTCCTCGGGGTCGATCGGCTGCACCCTAAAGCCCGAGGGCACCGGGACCAGCGGCAGCTTCTTCGCCTTCTGGGCCCCGTTGAGGATGAAGTCGTAGAACTGCGTGACCCGCAGCAGCGTCCACGGCAGCCCGGACTCGGTGACCACCCGCTCCGACTCCAGCTTGGACTTGAAGTATCCGAAGGAGACGTCCTCGACGCCGACGATGGAGATGTAGACCAGGTGCGCGACCCCCGCCTTCTCGGCCGCGCGGACCAGGTTGCGGGTGGCGTCGGCGTCGCCCTTCTTGTCGCTGGCGCAGTGCACGAGCGCCCGGACGCCGTCGACCGCGGGGCCGATGCCCTGGTCCTTGGCCAGGTCGCCGGTCACGTACGCGATGCCGTTCTCGGCCGGGCGGCTCTTCCTGCTGAGCACCCGGACGTCGGAACCGGCGTCCCGCAGCCGTGAGACGACCAGTCGTCCCAGCGTGCCCGTGCCGCCGGTCACCAGGATGGGCGACGTCATGGCTCCTCCTTGGTTGAAGTGTCGCCACACTGACGATCCGGCCCGCGAAAGTGTGACGCTGGGGTTCCGGACCGGCCCCGGACACGCGCACGGGCGCACCGCTCCCCCGAGGAAGCGATGCGCCCGCGATCGAGGACCGCACGTACGAGCCGGTGCGTGCGCCGTACGTACGGGGTCAGCCCAGACGCGCCGATTCGGCGTGCGGCCTGACCGGGAGGTCCGCCTCGTCGCGCTCGGGATGGCCCGGGCGCCAGAACTTCGGGCCGAGCTCAAGCGCGAGCGCCGGGATCAGCAGGCTGCGGACGATGAACGTGTCCAGCAGGATGCCGACCGCGACGAGCAGGCCCTGCTGGAGCGAGGCCACCGTCGGGATCGCGGCGAGGACGCTGAAGGTGGCGGCGAGGACGAGGCCCGCCGAGGTGATCACACCGCCGGTGACGGTGAGGCTGGTGAGGATGCCGTCGCGGTGGCCGCGTTTGCCGACCTCCTCGCGGGCCCGGGTCATCAGGAAGATGGTGTAGTCGACACCGAGGGCGACCAGGAACAGGAAGCCGAACAGCAGCAGCCCCCGGTCGATCCGCGGATACCCGATGGCGTGGAACAGCAGCGCCGCGGTTCCCACCGCCGCGGTGTACGAGAGCACCACGGACAGCAGCAGCATCAGCGGCGCCACCAGTGCCCGCAGCAGGATGATCAGCATGATCAGGACCACCGCGAGGATGAGCGGGATCAGTACCTTCTCCTCCTTGCCCTGGGCGTCGGAGGTGTCCAGCGCGATCGCGGTCTGGCCGCCGACCACCGCGTCCCTGGCCTCGCCGGAGCTGCCGTCGAGGGCGGTGCGCATACGGTCGACGGTCTTCCGGGCCGCCTGGGTGTCCGGCGCGTTCTTCAGGACGGACTCGATGTGCGTCCAGCCGTTCTTGGACGCCACGGAGGTCGCGCTGGTGACGCCGGGCACGCCCTGGACCGTGGAGAGCGCGGCGGCCGCGCCCGCGTCCTTGACATACACGTCGGCGGGCGCCGACGAGCCGGCCGGGAAGTGCTCGGACAGCAGCTCCTGGCCCGCCACCGAGTCGACCTTCTTGGTGAACTGCTCGGCCTGGGTCTGCCCGGTGGACAGCGACATCGCGCCGAACGCCAGCGCCCCGAGGACGACCACCGTGCCGATCCAGATCGGGCGCGGCCTGCGGCCCACGAAGCCGGAGATTTTCCCCCAGAAGCCGTGCTCCTTCTCGACGGCCGCGTCCACGTACTCCGCCGAGTAGCGCGGGGTGAACGGCCAGAACACCCAGCGGCCCAGGATCACCAGGAACGCGGGCAGCAGCGTGGTCATCGCGAAGTAGACGATGACGACGCCGAGGGCGACGACCGGGCCGAGGCCCCGGGTGGAGTTCATCGAGCCGAACACCAGGCAGAGCGTGGCGATGCCCACGGTCGCCGCGGACGCCGTGATCGCGGGCAGGCAGCGTTGCAGCGCGTACACCATCGCCTCGTGCCGGTCCTCGTGGCGGTGCAGTTCCTCGCGATATCGGGCGATCAGCAGCAACGCGTAGTCGGTGCCGACGCCCAGAACAAGGACGATCAGCACATACGCGCTCTGCCCGTTGACCGTCAGCCCCGCGTGCTTGGCGAGGAGATAGACGACGGCGCTGGCGACCTGGCTGGCCAGGCCCACCGAGAGCAGCGGGATCAGCCAGAGGATGGGGCTGCGGTAGGTGAACAGCAGGAAGATCGCGACGAGTCCGAGCGTGGCGCCCATCAGCGCGCCGTCCATGCCGGAGTAGACATCGATGAAGTCGGAGATGCTGCCCGCCGGGCCCGTGATCCGGACGTCGAGGCCGTCCGGCGCGTTCTTCTCCGCCGCCTTGCGCAGGTCCTTCACACCGTCGCCGAGGACGCTGTTGTCGCTCTTGTCCGACTTGATGGGCACGCTGAGGAACGCGGCCTTCTTGTCGGAGGCGATGGTGACCTGGGGGACCTCCGCCGCCGCGAGCTTGTCCGTGACGAACTGGGCGCGGTCGCTGTTGACCTTGGCCAGGTCGGCGTCGGTGAGGCCGCTGTCGCGCGCGTAGACGACGACGGAGCCGAGCCGGCCCTTGTCCTGGAAGTAGTCCTCGGCGATCTTCACCGCCTGCGTCGCCTGCGCGTTCTTCGGCAACCAGGTCTGGGCCTCGTTGTTCTGGACGTCACCGAGCTTGGCCGCCAGGGATCCGCCCACGCCGATGAGCAGCACCCACAGCACGAGGACGGCCCACTTGGCGCGGCGGCCGGCGACGGCCCTCGCGTATTTGTGGGCGAACGACGTCGTGGATGGGGGCGGCGGCTCCTCGGTGGACTGCCTCGGTGATGGAGGATGCGTCGTCATGACTGCTCGCTAAGGGTCGGGAGCCCTGCGCAGCCGTACGGCGCTCAGGGCTCTGTCGAACTCGGTCTGTTCGAGGGGCCTCCCCTGTACGACCCGATCGCCTCGACTCGATCGGGGTACCTCTTCCTGTCACATGAGCTGGGTTTTGTTCGTCACTGGTATGACGGAACGTGGCCAGAGGGTGTGACCGTGACGCGTTCGTCACTCACTGACGGAGCGCGACGAAGGAATGTGACCGATGGACGACGGCGAATGGCTGGCGCGGCGTTTCGAGGAGAGCCGCCCGCATCTGCGGGCCGTGGCGTACCGGATGCTGGGGTCGCTGAACGAGGCCGACGAAGCCGTCGAGGAAGCGTGGTTACAGATCATCGACAGCGGCGACGACGCCACGGACGAGGGTGTCCGGGGCCTGCCCGCCTGGCTGATGACGGTGGTCGCGAACGTCTCCCTTGACCGGCTGCGCACGCGCAGAACGGTTTCCCCGCAGGCGCCCCTGCTGCCGCGGGTGCCGGCCGCGCGCCGGGCGCCGGACGACCTGGCGGCCCCGGTGCCCGACGCGCTTGCGGCGGACCTGGCCCGGATGGGCCCGGCCCACGAGGAGTTGCTGGCGGACTCGGTGGGCCTGGCGCTGCTCGTGGTCCTGGAGACGCTGGACCCGGCCGAGCGGATGGCGTTCGTCCTGCACGACCTCTTCGGTCTGCCGTACGAGGAGATCGCGCCGATCGTCGGCGTCGGCGGGCCGGACGCCGCGCGCGAACTCGCGGGCCGGGCGCGGGTCCGGGTGCAGAGCGTCGACCCGGTGCCGGACGACGGCCCGGACCGGCTGCGGCGGATAGTGGACTCCTTCCTCGCCGCCTCGCGCGGCGGCGACTTCGACACGCTGATCGCGATGCTCGACCCGGATGTGGTGCTGCACGCCGACCCGGAGGCGGTGGCGGTGGGCGCGCCGACGGAGGTGCGGGGCGCGACGTCGGTGGCGAAGACGTTCTCGGGGCGGGCCCGTTACGCCCAACTGGCTCTGGTGGACGGGTCCGTGGGCGCGGTGTGGGCGCCGCGCGGACGGCCGCGGGTCGTCTTCGGCTTCACGATCGTGGACGAGCGGATCACCGGCATCGACATGCGGGCCGCCCCCGACCGGCTCAGCCGGACCGATCTGACGATCCTGGGCGAATAGGAACAGTCAACTCCGCGTCCCTCGCCCCAGTCGGGGTGACGTCCGGCACAATCACGGCGCGCCACCGGGTAGTTCTCCCCGGTGGCGCGCCGTTCGCGTGCGGCCGGAGCGCCGCTCGCACCCTCGCCCGCACATTGCTCTCGTTGAACATATTGACGTTCCGAGAACGCCTTCACCCGCACGTTAATCGGATGCCCGATCACGGGATTCCCCTGCTTCACTCATAGGCCGGTGAGGCGGGAATGTGCACGGAAAAGATAACGGACAGCAATCCCGGAAAAAGGTAAGGTGACACCAGTAAGCAGCCGTGCGTGGAGTTGCCGCGCGGTGGTGGGTGCGCAAGGTGTTCGACTGCGAAAGTTCCGCGGTTGCACGGGCGCGCTTCGTGTATACCTTCGTACGGCGTGGCCCTCAGGGTCCCGGCCGACCGGCCGCAACCCGAGCCCGGATCGCGTACTTCTAGCAGGTCAGCGAGTTCCTCGCGGGATCCGTCGGGCCTGCGCAGCAACGCCTGCGGCGTGGTGACTTGAGCATATTGCATCCCCTTGCGGAACCGGGGATTATCAAGAGTCCGCGCGATTCAAGATTCCCTCCAGCAGGAATCCACCGCACGTTTTGATCCGCGCCTGCACACCGCTCGCCTGCCGTTCCCATGAAGCAGGCCTCCGTGTAATTCTGGCCGAAGTCGCCAAGGTGCGGCGCGCTATTGATGCTCTCTTACGTGGTCACGAGCGAAACAGGACAAGAGGGGGGCCACATGCCCACGAATACTTCGGACGACTCACTCGACGAGGTGGAAGGCTCGGTTTCCGGGCGCAACAAGGTGATCGCCGAGCGCACCCGCAGCGAGACGTGGAAGAAGCCGCCGCGCCGCATCGAGCGGGCCGAATGCATCACCTGCGACACCTGCCTGCGTGCCTGCCCGCCCGAGTTCAACGCCATTTTCGACAACGGGCTCGACGTCGTCATCATCCCGGAACTCTGCTCGGGCTGCCCCAAGTGCGTCCTGGAGTGCCCCGTCGACTGCATCTACGTGGACGAGGACTGGACCCCGACGTCCGATCAGATGTGGAACCACATCGGGCTTACCGCTGAGGGTGTGTCATGACGAGTTTCGCTGAGCGCAACGGCACTTCGCGCCGGGCCATCAACGCCAAGAAGCGGCAGAGCCGCCGGCCCAGCCGCCTGGGCGCGGTGGCCGGCGCCACGCCGAAGCCGGACCGCCTCAAGGACGAGGAGGCCGGTTTCCCCACCCTCCTCAAGCGCGCCTGGGACACCGCCGTCGAGGCCCCCGACCTGCGGGCCGCGGTGACCGCGCTGCTCACCCTGGACGGGCACGTACCCGGCGACGTCCAGCTGCGTGCGCTGCGCACCGCGGACGAGGCCGCGCTCAAGGTGCTCTGCGGCATCTCGTGGCGCGAGGAGAACCTGCCCGCCCCGGTGCGCGACACCTTGGAGCGCCCGGCGTTCCTGGGCGAGCTGGGTCTGACCACCACCGGCCGCATCGTCATCCGCGTCCCCTCCCAGGGCTCGCTCGCCGACGAGGAGAACCTGGTCGACGGCGTGATCGACGTGCCGTGGTCGGCGCAGGACCTGCTCGACTACGAGAGCGAGGTCAACCGCGCGGCCGCCCGCTACGCCGACCAGGTCGTCGACTGCCGCCAGTGGCTGGCGGCGCTCGGCACCCAGGCCCGCGACGAACTCCTGGAGACGGTGCGGGAGTCCGCGCTGCGGACCGCCCCCTTCGTCCTCCACCAGGAGGGGAAGCTCTACACCAACTTCCGCGAGGGCAACAACCTCATCGGCAAGACCCTGTGGGCGGGCCACCCGAGCGAGACGTTCAGCAGCCTGCTCGGCGTCGAGATGGAGCGCTGGTCCGACCACGACGCGATGCTGGTCGTCTGCCTCACCCTGCTCGTGCGGTCGGCGGGCGCCGGCCGGATCGAGGAGGCCAACGGCACCCAGCTCACCCTGGACCACCTCGCGTACATGCTGGAGCGCACGCGCCAGAACTACAACGCGGTGCCCGGCGGCGAGCCGGTCCCGGCCGCCCCCACGCACCGGGTCGAGGCGCTGAACACCATGGCCATGGCGCTGCGCGAGCGCCGCGTCGGACACGTCCTGCCCAACGCCCAGCTCTACCGCGAGATCCACGGCGCGCTGATGCACAAGATCGAGCGCCTGGCCGGGCCGTACGGCGAGGCGTCGAAGCAGCGCGAGGCGGACCTCACCGCGCGGCTGCGCGACCGGCTGCCGATCACCGGCGCCACCTTCGAGGAGCTGAGCGCGAGCCTCACCGCGTCTCCCGGCTGGCTCGCGCGCCCGCACGGCGAGTTCGACACCGGGCTCGAAGCCCTGGTGTACGAGACGGTGTCCGGTGCGACCGACGTCTTCGAGGCCGACTTCGCGATGAGCCGGGGCATGCGTTCCATACCCGAACTCATGCGCGCACTGCGGGAGCAGAGCTGGACCGAGATCACCAAGTGGGACATCACCGACTTCTTCTGCTGCGTGGTGCCCGCCCCCGCCGCCAAGCGCCACTACGAGGACTCGGTGCTGCAACTGGCCGACAACGCCTGGGCGATGTCGTCCCGCATGCAGTACAACTCCTGGCACTTCATCGCCGGAAACCTGCCCAAGGTGCCCGCCGTGGTGGAGCGGGACCACTTCATCCCGCCGACCATCCCCGATGTCGCCTTCTACTCCGACCAGCACCACCACGGCCATGTGGCGTCGAAGGTGCGCTTCAGCATCCGCAGCCCGCAGTCGGTCGAGGTGATGGGCCAGAAGTTCAACGGGTTCATGGACCTGCGCCTGCTGCGCTGCGACGGCAGGCCGTTCGGCGAGAGCGACCTGCTCGCCGCCCACCGGACCTCCGGGTTCATCGCCAGCGCCATGAGCGCCGCCGCCTCACTGGTGGCCGAGGGCGAGGACATCGAGGTCACCGCCTTCGACTCCGAGTGGCACCTCAAGTCGGTCCAGGCCGCCGCGGCGAACGCCAAGCAGCCGCACCAGGTGTCGTGACCGGCGTCCCACCTGTCCTTGCAAGGAGATCCGTTGACCTCCATCGGTGACATACGCGAGCTCCTCGCCCGGGGCGAGCTCACCGCGGCCGAGCACGTCCAGTCGGTCCTCACCGCGATCCAGAAGACCGACATCGAGCTCGGGGCGTTCGTCTCGGTCGCGGGCGACGAGGCCGTACGCGAGGCCGAGCTGGCCGACGCCCGGATCCGCGAGCTGGGCCGGGCGGCGTTCGAGCGGCAGCCGCTGCTCGGGATCACCGTCTCGGTGAAGGACCTCATCCAGACCGGGGACCTGCCCACCGCCCGCGGGTCCCTCCTGGAGAACCGGCGGGCCCGGGCGGACGCGCCCTCGGTCGCCCGGCTGCGAGCGGCCGGGGCCATCGTGGTCGGCAAGACCACGACGTCGGAGTACGGCTGGAGCGCCTCCACGGTGAGCCGGGTGGCCCCACCCACCCGCAACCCGTGGGACCCCGAGCTCTCCGCCGGCGGCTCCAGCGGCGGCGCCGCGGCAGCGGTGGCGGCGGGCCTCGGCTCGGGGGCGCTCGGCACCGACGGCGCGGGCTCGATCCGTATCCCCGCGGCGTTCTGCGGGGTCGTCGGCTACAAGCCGTCGTTCGCCAAGGTGCCCTATGTGCCCGCCTGCGCCGACCGGCTCTCCCACCAGGGGCCGATCGCGCGGACCGTGCCGGACGTCATCGAGCTCGCCTCGGTGATCACCGGCGGGCACCCGGGCGACCCCGACTCGCTGATCGGCGCGGTCGAAGTGCCGGGCGAGCGGCGCTCGTTGCGCATCGGCTGGATCGAGTTCCCGGGCACCTCGCCGGAGATCCGCCGGGTCAGCGAGCAGGCGCTGCCCGCGCTCAGCGCGCAGGGCCACCACGTCGAGCGGATCGAGGTGCCCTTCCGCGACCCGTATCCGGCCCTGGTCGACATCCTCGCCGCCAGCGACGCCGCCTCCACCTCGCCCGCCGACGAGGAGTGGTGCGACCCGGGCCGCCTCGCGATCGTCCGGCACGGGCGCACGCTCAGCGGTGCGACCGTGATGCGGGCCGAGGAGGTGCGGCTCACGCTGCGTACCAGACTGCACGAGATCTTCGACCGGTACGACCTGCTAGCCATGGCCACCGTGCCCATCGAGCCGTTCGACCCCCACGCGATCGGCCCGCAGTGGGCCAGCCGTCCGGAGGACCTGCTCTGGCTGGCGTGGACACCCGCCACGTATCCCTTCAATATGACTGGCCAGCCGGCCGTTTCCCTCCCGGCCGGGCTCACCCGCTCCGGCCTCCCGGTGGGGCTCCAACTCGTGGGCCCGTTCGGGGCGGACGATCTGGTCCTGTCAGCCGCACGCCGTCTTGAGGCGGACCTCGGGCCCCTGCCGGCCGCACCGGACCGAGTAACCGAAAGGATCCTGTAAACCATGTTCTCCCGGTCGTGGTCCCGCCCCTTCTCCGAGTCGGGCGGTGTCGGACGCCCCGCGTTCGTCACCGAGTTCGGCCTCTGGACCGATGAACAGGCCGCCGCCGCCGAGCAGATCGAGGCGTCGCTCGACGAGGTCGACCTCGTCCGCCTGGTCTTCGGCGACCCGCACGGTCTGGCCCGCTCCAAGACGCTCACCGTCGACGCCTTCCGCTCGGTCCTGCGCAACGGCATGGACTTCAGCTCGGGTCCCTTCATCTTCGACACCGGCCACGCGGCCGCGCTCGACTACCTCTCCGACCCGGGCGTCGGCGTCGACGAGATCGCCGGCGCGGGCAGCTTCGTCCTGGTGCCGGACCCGCTGACCTTCCAGATACTGCCGCACGAGGGGCCGCGCACCGCCTGGGTGCTCGGCGACGAGTACCTGCGCGACGGCTCCCCGCACCCGCTCTCCGCGCGCAATGTGCTGCGCCAGGTCATCGCCCGGTACGCGGCCCGCGACCTGACGCCGGTCCTCGGCCTTGAGGTCGAGTGGTACCTGACCAAGCGCCTGCCCGGTCCCCCCGGAAACGCGGGCAACGGCTTCGGCCTCCAGGGCGCCGCTCCCGAGGTCGAGGCGGTGAACTCGGGCTACCAGTTCAACCTGGACTCCAACTACGACTCGGTCGCCCACTTCACCAGCCCGCTCGCCCTCAAGCTGCTCGAACTCGGCCTGCCGCTGCGGTCGATCGAGCACGAGTCGGGCCCGGGCCAGATCGAGACGACCTTCAACCCGATGCACGCGCTGGACACCGCCGACGCGATGCTGCTGTTCCGCACCATGGTCAAGCAGACCGCGACGCGGCAGGGCTACCACGCCACCTTCATGTCGCTGCCGCGCGTCGACAGCTTCGACCCGAGCGGCTGGCACCTGCACCAGTCGGTGATGGACGCGAAGACCGGCCGCAACATCTTCGCGGCCGCCGAGGGCGGCATCTCGGACCAGGGCAAGGCGTACATCGACGGCCTGCTGGCCCGCGCCCGCGACCTGTGTCTGCTCTCCGTGCCCACGGTCAACGGCTACCGCCGCCTCAGCTCGGACTTCTCGCTCTCGCCGACCAGGATCGGCTGGAGCTACGAGGACCGCAGCGTGATGCTCCGCGTGGTCGGCGGCGGCTCCGCGACCCACGTCGAGAACCGGACCGGCGAGCCCACCGCCAACCCGTACCTCGCCATCGCGGCCCAGCTCTCCGCGGGCTTCGACGGGCTCACCGCCACCCCGGGCGCGGCCCCGCGCCCTGCCGGCGGCGAGGACGCGCACGAGACCCTGCCGCAGTCCCTCGGCGAGGCTCTGGAGGCCTTCCGGGCCGGTCAGGGCGCCGAGTTGCTCGGCAAGCCGCTGGCCGCCACGCTCGCCAAGCTCAAGGAGAGCGAGGTCTCCCGCTTCGAGGCCTGGCGCGCCCAGGAGCGGCCGGCCGAGGGCCAGGTCACCGAGTGGGAGCAGCGCGAATACTTCGAGGCCTACTGATGCCCCGTCCGAACCACCTGTCGACAAGCTCACCCTGGGGGTGCTGGCCCATATGATTCCCCGCTATACCCTGCCCGCGATGGCGGACATCTTCTCGGACCGGGCGCGCTACGCGACCTGGGTCCGGGTGGAGATCCTCGCCTCCGAGGCCCAGGTGCGCCTGGGCCGGGTGCCCGAGGACGCCGTCGAGGACATGCGGCGGGCCTCGGTCCCCACTCCCGAGCGGGTGCAGGAGATCGAGCGGGAGCGGGACCACGAAGTGCTCTCGTTCCTCGCCGCCTACTGCGAGGGCATCCCCGACGAGTCGGCCCGCTGGGTCCACCTCGGCATGACGAGTTACGACCTCGTCGACACCTCCCTCGGCTACAACCTGGCCCGCGCCACCGACCTGGTCCTCGCGGCCGGGGTGGAGCTGCGCAAGGTCCTGGTCGAGCGCGCCCTTGAGCACTGGGAGACCGTGATCGTCGGCCGCACCCACGGGGTGCACGCCGAGCCGACGTCGTTCGGCCACAAGCTGGCGCAGTTCGCCTTCTCCGTGGACCGCTCGCTCACCCGCCTCAAGGCGGCCCGCAAGGCCGTGGCGGTGGGCACCATCTCCGGCTCGGTCGGCACGTACGCGCTGATCGACCCCTCGGTGGAGGCGTACGTCTGCGAGGAGCTCGGGCTCGGTGTCGAGCCGGCGCCGAGCCAGGTCGTCGCCCGCGACCGGCACGCCCAGCTGCTCCAGGCGGTCGCCCTGCTCGGCGCGAGCATCGAGCAGATCGCCCTGGAGCTGCGGCTGTTGCAGCGCACCGAGGTCCGCGAGGTGGAGGAGCAGCGCACCTCCGCGTACCAGGGCTCCAGCGCCATGCCCCACAAGCGGAACCCGACCACGAGCGAGCGGCTGAACGGTCTGGCGCGGCTGCTGCGCGGTTACGCGGCCACCGCCCTGGAGAACGTGGCGCTGTGGCACGAGCGCGATCTGGCGCACCAGTCGGTGGAGCGGGTGATCCTGCCGGACGCTCTGGCGGTGGGCCACTTCCAGGCCACCATGGCGACCCAGCTCGTCCGTGACCTCAAGGTGTTCCCGGACCGGATGCGCGAGGGCATCGACCGTACCGACGGCCTCGTCTACAGCTCGGCGGTCCTCGCCGACCTGCTGGCGGACGGGGTGGAGCGGGAGAAGGCCTACCGCGGGGTCCAGGCCGCCGCGAACCGTACGATCGCCACCGGCGAGCACTTCGGGGACACGCTGCGCCAGGAGGGCATGGACATCGGCCAGCTGCGCCCTGAGCGTTTCCTCGTCAACCACGGCGTGATTCTCGATCGATTGGAGCAACTTCGTGACCTGGAAGATTGAGCGTGTGGAGGGTGCCGACCTGGACCTGGAGGAGGTCCTTGAGGTCTACCGCTCCTCCGGGCTCGGTGAGCGCCGTCCGATCGAGGACGTGACGCGGTTCGCCGCCATGGTGCGGAACGCCAATCTCGTGGTCGTGGCCCGTGCGGAGGGCAGGCTCATCGGCATCGCCCGCAGCATCTCCGACTTCAGCTACGCGACGTACCTCTCGGACATCGCGGTGAGCGGCGACTACCAGCGCTCGGGGATCGGCCGGGCGCTGATCGACGCCACGCAGAAGGAGGCCCCGCAGGCCAAGGTCATCCTGCTGTCTGCGCCGGCCGCGGTGGACTACTACCCGCACATCGGCTTCAACCAGCACAACTCCGCATGGGTCCTCAACCCGTAGGCAACCGGCGGCAGTACACCTGAAAGGCCCCCGCGGTCCGGCTCGTCCGGTCGCGGGGGCCTTTCAGGTGTAGAGGGGTGTTCCGGGATGTTCCGGGTGTGCAGATGCGGATGTTGCACGGAATTGATATTCCGGGGAATCACTGGTAAAGCGACGGGGCCTGCGGGGTAATGTCATTACCCCGCAGGCCCCGGCCGAAAACCCGTCTTACTCTTGGTAGCCATTACCAGGCTGCCGCACCAAAGAATTCTCTGGATTTATGACGGTTGTTCAACTTGTTTTTCTCTTGTTCCCGGCGGGCGGAAAGGCGAAGATTCACCCGTTGCCCAGCTTGAAGCCGACCCCTCGCACGGTAATGATCCATCCGCTGTCGCCGAGCTTGCCGCGAAGACTGCTGACATGGGTGTCGACAGTGCGGCGCGACCATGAGTCACCCCAGACCTGCTGCAGCAGGCGCTTACGCGGAATGACGGTGTCCGGATGGGACGCGAGCAGGCAGAGCAGATCGAATTCCTTGCGGGTCAGCCCCACCTCGCGGCCGTCCAGGCTCACCTCGCGGGAGCTCACGTCAATGCGCAACCGCCCGTGCAAGATCTCTCTGGCCACGGGCGGCTGGAACCTCGCTCGTCGCATGACGGCTTCGATCCGTGCCATTAATTCCCGGAAGCCGTACGGCTTGACCACATAGTCGTCCGCGCCGGCCTGGAGGCCGAGGACGCAGTCGAGCTCGGAGCCGCGGGCCGTGACGATGATGACCGGGATGCCGCTGACCGAGCGGATGGCCCGGCAGACCTCCAGGCCGTCCAGGTCCGGAAGTTCGAGGTCGAGCAGGACGAGGTCGACGTCCTCGTACGCCTGCAGGGCGGTGCTGCCGCTCTTCACGCCGATGGCTTCGTGGCCGTGCCTGCGCAGTCGGCACACCAGGGACTCCGCGCCGTCGACGTCACTGTCGACCACGAGGATCCGCCGGCCCCGGGAGAGGCCCGCCACCCTGCGTACCGCTTCCGACACGCCCTCTTCGATCAGGTGTGGTCCACCTGGACCACGCTGGACAGGTATATGAGGCTCCAGCACTGCCTCTGACGAACTCTGAGTCATGCCTCCCCCGCGAGTCATGTCCCTCCCCCATCTGAGTGAGTCCAATACGAGATCCGATCCGGATCCACCGACGAACCTACAGACCGCTGCTACGGAATTCAAAGAGGTTCGAGCAAATAACAAATAAACTGTGT
Organism: Streptomyces sp. NBC_00224; assembly: GCF_041435195.1. Classification (NCBI taxonomy): domain Bacteria; kingdom Bacillati; phylum Actinomycetota; class Actinomycetes; order Kitasatosporales; family Streptomycetaceae; genus Streptomyces; species Streptomyces sp. NBC_00224. The sequence goes on along the minus strand of NZ_CP108106.1, from coordinate 6,671,129 downwards.
CGGTTATTGAGCGAGATCGGACAGGGTGCCCTCTTCGTTTCCATACGTGATCACGGCCGGGAGCCCCCGTCAACCAGTGCCCGCCATGCGGAAGCGGAACACTGGTAGATCCGTTGATTCAACCAAGGGTAACTCGCCGCGACTCACATAATCCGGCCATCTTGGCGCGCCTCTGACGTTGACGATGCCATGACATGATGTTCGCCACATCGGCCTGGAGGTTTACGGAATTCAGGCAACTTTGCTGACAGCAAGTTAAATAACAGGTGTCCAAGTGGCGTCATGCTGGCCGATGGCTTGAATTCGCCGGTACTGCGCCTCAGTCGGGCGCGGCTCGCGCCCCCCAGCGCTCCCTGTGATCGGGCTGTAGCTTGCAGTACGGCAACACCTGCATGACGAAGACCCCCATTCACCGCACAGAATGGTCGTCCGGGAGAGTCTGTGTCAAGTAAAGTCCGGGGGCCCTGAACAGCGGCGCGCCCCGGGCGGGGCCGCCGGGTCGGGGCGGCCCGCTCGGGGCGCTGCGCACCGCTCCCCACAAGGGGAAAGGCGCTGGACGGCCGTGAATTGACGGACCATCAGGAATTTCGTCAGGCGAGCACCGGGCCGCCCGCCCGCCAGGTGCGCGGGCCGTCGAAGCCCGTCGCCCGGTCGGTGCGGCGCCAGCTCGCGGAGCGGCGCTGCCTGGGGATCATGACCCGGGCCGCCTCCTCCCGGGCCTCGATGGCCGAGAAGTGTGCGAAGAACAGCGCGGCCAGCGCCGCCAGTTCCTCCGGATCCGGATTACCGCGCTCCACTCTCAGCAGCTCACGGCAGTGCTCCAGGGTCATTTCGGCAGGCGCGGCAGGCTCGGCGGCGGGCTCGGTGATCTGGGTCATCTCGCTCATGTCGGTCACCTCTCTGGAGGAGTCGGGCCTACTGGGGCGGGTTGCCGTGCTTGCGGCGGGGCAGTTCGGCGTCCTTGGCGATGAGCATCGCGACCGAGCGGCACAGCACCGAGCGGGTCTCGCGCGGGTCGATGACGTCGTCGACCAGGCCGCGCTCCGCCGCGAAGTAGGGGTGCACCAGCTCGTTCTTGTACTCGTCGATCTTCTGCTTGCGCATCGCGTCGGGGTCGTCGGCAGCGGCGATCTCCCGGCGGAACACCACGTTCGCCGCACCCTCGGCGCCCATCACCGCGATCTCGTTGGTGGGCCAGGCGAAGGCGAGGTCGGCGCCGATCGAGCGCGAGTCCATCACGATGTACGCACCGCCGTACGCCTTGCGCAGCACTACCGAGATGCGCGGAACGGTGGCGTTGCAGTACGCGTACAGCAGCTTCGCGCCGCGCCGGATGATGCCGTCGTGCTCCTGGTCGACGCCCGGCAGGAACCCGGGGACGTCGACGAGGGTGATCAGCGGGATGCTGAAGGAGTCGCAGAACTGGACGAACCGCGCGCCCTTCTCACTCGCCTTGATGTCCAGGACGCCCGCCATGGCGGAGGGCTGGTTGGCGACGATGCCCACGACGTGGCCGTCGAGCCGGGCCAGCGCGACCACCAGGTTGGGCGCCCAGTTGGCGTGGATCTCCATGTACTCGCCCTCGTCGACGAGCTCCTCGATCACCGAGCGCACGTCGTACGAGCGGTTGCCGTCGGCCGGCACCAGGTCGAGCAGGGCCGCGCCCTCGCGGTCCACCGGGTCCGAGGTCTGCGCCAGCGGCGGCATCTCCCGGTTGTTGGACGGCAGCAGCGAGAGCAGATAGCGGACCTCGGCGAGGCAGGTCTCCTCGTCGTCGTACGCGAAGTGCGCCACACCCGAGATCCCGGCGTGCACATCCGCGCCGCCCAGCCCGTTCTGGGAGATCTCCTCGCCGGTCACCGCCTGCACCACGTCCGGGCCGGTGATGAACATCTGCGAGGTCTCGCGGACCATGAACACGAAGTCCGTGAGCGCGGGCGAGTAGGCGGCGCCGCCCGCGCACGGGCCGAGCATCACGCTGATCTGCGGGATCACCCCGCTGGCCCGGGTGTTGCGCTGGAAGATGCCGCCGTAGCCCGCCAGCGCCGAGACGCCCTCCTGGATACGGGCGCCGGCGCCGTCGTTCAGGGACACCAGCGGCGCCCCGGCCGCGATGGCCATGTCCATCAACTTGTGGATCTTGGAGGCGTGAGCCTCGCCCAGGGCGCCGCCGAAGATACGGAAGTCGTGCGCGTAGACGAAGACCGTACGGCCCTCGACCGTGCCCCAGCCGGTGATGACACCGTCCGTGTACGGCTTCTTGGCCTCCAGGCCGAAGCCGGTCGCCCGGTGCCTGCGCAGCTGCTCCACCTCGGTGAAACTGCCCTTGTCCAGAAGGAGTTCGATCCGCTCGCGCGCGGTCAGCTTGCCCTTGGCGTGCTGCGCCTCGGTCGCCTTGTCGCTCGGGCCGCGGACAGCCTGCTCCTTGCGTTCGCTGAGTTCGCCCAGCCGGTCGGAGACCTCGGCGGAGGACTGTGTGGTCGGCGTGGTCGGCATGATGTTCTGTTCCCCCTGTAGGTTGCGGATCCTTGGTGCGGAATCGACTGCCTTCACGGTCACGTCGGGTTGCGGAGCGCGGCCGCGGCCGCGTAGCCCGGCTGTACGGGCACATTGCGCACCGTCCAGCCGTGCGGGCGGCCCCGGGCGTTGCGGTCGCCCAGGTAGTCCGCCGCGGGTGAGCGGGTGAGTCCGGTGCCCAGGCCCTTGAGATAGGCCTCCTTGCGGGTCCACAGCCGGGCGAACGCCACCGTCCGCTCGGCGGTGGGCAGCGCGCGCAGTTCCTCGCGCTCCTGCGGGTGCAGCCGGGGCAGCACCATCTCGACGGCCTCGGGCGACGGGACGCGCTGGACGTCGACGCCCACCGGGTCCGCCGCGACCCCGATGGCGATCAGGCCGTGGCTGTGCGAGAGGTTGAAGTGGAGCGGCACGGGCGGATCGATCAACTGCGGCTTCCCGTACGGCTCCTCGCCGCGGCCGAGCACGATCCGGCCGGGTTCGAGGCCGGTGTACGCGGCGAGCAGGCCCCGCAGGGTGGCGTGCGCGGCCACGTACTGGATCCGGTCGCGCACCGAGACGTAGGACGCCGCGCGCGCCGACTCCAACTCGTCCAGGGCCCGCATCAGCGGGCACACCTGCGCCACCTCCTCGGCGGGCGGGCGGAACACCAGCAGGTGCAGCCGTCCCGCCGCGGGGGCCGCCCGCAGCGGCGTACGGGTCGCGTTCACCGGCGCACCGCCTCGTGGACGGGGCCGCCCTGCTCCGGGTCACCCTGCTCCGGGTCACCTGCCGCGTCCCCGGCGGCCTCGGTGAGGCCCGCGTCGCGCCCGCCGCGCCGGTCGTACGCCAGCGCGGCGAGCGCCGCCGCCAGCGAGACCAGGCCGCCGACGTAGAAGCCCGAGCGGGCGCCCAGGTGTTCGGCGAGCCAGCCGATGAGCAGCGAGCCCAGCGGGGTCGAACCCTGGAGGATCAGGGTGTACAGCGCCATCACACGGCCCCGGTACTGCGGGTCGCTGCCGAGCTGGACGCGGTGGTTGACGGCCTGGACGAAGAAGATGGTCGCGCCGCCGGTGAGCGAGAGCAGCACGATCGCGGCCGCGAAGCTGGGCGCCCAGCCCGCCACCGTCTCCAGGACCGCGAAGACCAGCGCCGCGCCCACCACCAGACGGCTGGAGGGGCGGCTGCGGCGCGCGGTGGTGGCGAACGCGGCGATCAGCGAACCCGCCGCGAAGCCGGTGGTGAGCAGCCCGAACGAGGCGGCGTCGGCGTGGAAGACGGTCTTGGCGTACAGCGGCAGCGTGAGCTGGAAGTTGAGCCCGAAGAGCGCGATCACCCCGACGAGGGCGAGCGGCAGCTTCAGGTCCGGGTGGGCGGCGACGTACTTGAGCCCGTCGATCACCCGGGGCCGGGTGTCCTGCCGCGCGCCGAGCAGAAGTTCGCCGGGCCGCATCATCCGCAGGACGATCACGGTCGCCAGATAGCTGACGGAGTTGAACAGCATCACCCAGCCGGTGCCGAAGCCGGTGATGAGCAGCCCCGCGAGGGCCGGGCCGACCACCCGGGCGGTGTTGAAGTAGGCGGCGCTCAACGCCGAGGCGTTCGGCAGCAGTTCGGGCCCGACCAGCTCGCTGACGAACGACATCCGGGTCGGCACCTCGACGGCGTTGACGACCCCGAGGCCGAGCGCGCAGAGCCAGATGTGCCACAGCTGGACGGCGTCCGCGAACGCCAGCAGCGCCAGGACCAGGGCCAGCACACCGGACGCCAGATTGGCGCAGGTGAGCAGCAGCCGCTTGTCGTAGCGGTCGGCGAGGCGCCCGCCGTACAGGGTGAGCAGCAGCAGCGGCGTGAACTGGAGCGCGGTGACGACGCCGAGGGCGGTGCCGGAGTTGTCGGCCAGGCCCAGGACGATCCAGTCCTGGGCCACGACCATCATCCAGGTGCCCGCGACGGAGACGACCTGCCCGGCCGCGAACAGCCGGAAGTTACGGACCGCCAGTGAGCGGAAGGGATGGGCGAAGGTGCTGGTCATAGGCTCGGATGGTCAGGCATCGCGTCCCGCCCTGGTGATGCAGTCCTCCAGGAAGGCGAGCGTGCGCAGGTGGTAGGAGCGGGCCGCCCAGCCGAGGCTGATGTTGTGGCCGGCGTCCGGCTGGCGGTCGACGACGATGCGGGGTGCGGCGGTCAGCTGCGCGGCGAGGTCGGCGAGGTCCTTGTCACCGTGCAGCCACCAGCCCTCGTGCTCGGCGAAGGTGAGCCGGACGGGGATGCGGACGCGCGGTGCGAGGGCCGCGAACAGCTCGGGCCAGCGCGGCAGTTCGCCCGCCTCGCGCTCCGGCATCGGCGCCACGACGGAGCCGCTGCTGCGGAACGTGTTCGGCGGGTACAGCCGCAGCGGGCCCCAGTGCCGGGCGATGTGCTTGAGGCCCTTGCGGAGCACGCCCGGGGTGACGGCGTAGCGGTGGCCGCAGCCGGAGATGTCGAGGCCGAGGAGGCCGTCGCCGGTGCAGTGGGCGGCGGCGGAGAGCGCCAGCTTGCCGCCGAAGGAGTGGGCGACGAGCAGGATGCCCGCGCCGGTGGGGTACTTGGCGGTGAAGTCGTCGATCCCGGCGCGCAGCACGTCGGTCTGGTCGGCGACGGTGAGGCCGTCGGGCAGCTGGGCGGCGGACTGCCCGTAGCCGGGCCGGTCGACGGCCAGGACCGTGTAGCCGAGCCGGGCGCCGAGCGTCAGCAGGGACAGCTCGGGGTGGGCCTGGCCGTCGAAGTACCCGGCGCTCATGCCGCCGCCGTGGACGGCGACGACGGTCGCGCGGGGGGTGCCTTCCGGCTCGCACAGCAGCGCGGACAGGGTGACACCGCCCGCGTCCAGGGTGATCCTGCGAACGCCCTGGGAAACGACCGCCGGTGCGAGCGTGCTTTCCATCAATGCCCCCGTTTGCGTTGGCTGTTGAGTGGACGACTGTTACGTGGCCGACGCCCCGCACCCCCAGAGGGGCGCGGGGAACTGCGCGACCAGCCGGAGCCGGCCCGCAGACGCTTCACAGCCCTCCGGACCGAGCTCTCCGGCGTCACGAACTCGCCGGACCGAACCACTGCCCGAGGGCGGCCTCCAGGGCCGAAACGTCGTCCCCGGCCCAGGCGACATATCCATCGGGCCGTACGAGCACGGCACCCGCACCCGCGAGCGGGTCGGTACCGCCATCCACCGGCTTGGCGGAGGCCGTGACGACATCGACACGCCCCGCCCACCCGGCCGCGGCATCCCGGACCGCACCGGAGTCGGCCAGATCGAGCAGCACCCCACGAGCCGAGTGCAGCAGCGCGGTGGTGCTGGTCTCACCCGCCGCACCCACCAGCGTGCGGTGCGCGACACGACGGCCGACCAGCGGATGCGACGCGTCACCCAGCTCGTACCGGATGTCCAGACCACTGACGATCCCGGCGAGGTGGCGCTTGACGTCGTCGTACTGGATGAGCTCGCCGAAGAGCTGGCGCAGCGGGTCGGCCTCGGGGCCGCCGAGGAAGACCATGCCCTGGGCGCGGGTGTTCATCAGCAGCCGGGCGCCGACCGGGTGGCGCTCGTCGTGGTAGGTGTCGAGCAGCCCCTCGGGCGCGGTCCCGGCGACCTCCGCGGCCAGCTTCCAGCCGAGGTTGGCCGCGTCCTGCACACCGGTGCTCAGGCCCTGGCCGCCGGCCGGAAGGTGGATGTGGGCGGCGTCGCCGACCAGGAGGACCCGGCCGCGCCGGTACTCGGAGGCCTGGCGGGTGGCGTCGCTGAAGAAGCTGACCCACTCGGCGCCACCGTGCGAGATGTCCTCACCGGTGATCGACTGCCAGGCGGCGGCGACCTCCTCGAAGGAGACCGACTCGCCGCTGGCGCGGGCGGGCGCGTTGTCGGGGCAGACGATGATCCGGTCCACGCCCGGGGCGAGCGGGGCCGCCATCACCATGCCGTTGTTGAGCCGCTCCCCCAGGAAGCGCGGGCGCAGCTCGCAGCCGGTGACGTCGGCGAGGAACATCGCCCGGGTCGCGGAGGTGCCCGGGAAGTCGAACCCGGCGGCCTCGCGCACCACGCTGCGGCCGCCGTCGGCGCCCACCAGGTAGGAGGCGCGCAGCTTGCGTACCGCGTTGGGCGTCTGGACGGTGATCTCGACGTCGTCGCCGTCCAGGAAGCCGTCGGTCAGCTCCAGGAAGTCCCAGCCGCGCCGGATGTCGACGCCAAGACCGGCCGCCCACTCCTCCAGGACCGCCTCGGTCTTGTACTGCGGGATGCCGCGCGCCCCGAAGTGCCCGCCCTCCAGGACGGTGTAGTCGAACTGCACCCCGCCGAAGTGGCCCATCGGGCTGATCTCCAGCGTCTCGCCCTGCCCGAACCGGGGCAGCAGACCGCGCTGGTCGAAGATCTCCATGGCGCGGGCCGTGAAGCCCAGGCCACGGGACTGCCCGGTGGGCTCCGCCAGCCGTTCGACGACGACGACCCGCGCCCCGCCGAGGCGCAGCTCGCCGGCGAGCATGAGACCGGTCGGACCCGCGCCGACGATGATGACATCGGTGTCCACGGCTGTCCCCTCCATAGTGTTCCCTTTCCTGGACGTGCCCTGTGGTGCCCTGTCGTGCTGAGGAGTCGTACGGTCGTGCGCGGGGGTGGGGGGTGGTACGGGAGATTCAGTGCGCGGGGCCGAACCAGCGCTCCAGGGCCTCCCGCAGCCCGGTGCCGTCGGTGTCCGGCTCGCCGGCCCAGGCCACGTATCCGTCGGGCCGCACCAGGACGGCGCCCACGCCTTCGAGGGCGCCGTCCTTCTCCGGCGCGGCCGGCAGCGCCGTGACCCGGTCCGCCCAGCCGGAGGTGTCCGGCAGCGCCGCACCGCCGCCGGACAGATCGAGGAGCACACCGCGTGCGGTGCGCAGCAACTGGGCCGTGTTCACCGGGCCTTCGCCGGTGGTCAGGCCCGCGTCCGGCAGCCGGGCGCCGAGCAGCGGGTGCCCGGGGCCGCCGACGTCGTAGCGGATGTCGAGACCGCTGACCATCCCGGCGAGGTGCGCCCGGACGTCGTCGTGGACGAGGAGCTCGGTGAGCACCGAGCGCACCGGCTCCACCTCGGGGCCGCCGAGCAGCAGCATGGCCTGGGTCCTGATGTTGGACAGGACCCGCCGGCCGACCTCGTGGCGTTCGGTGTGGTACGTGTCGAGCAGGCCCTCGGGGGCCGTCTCTGCGAGGTGCAGGGCCAGCTTCCAGCCCAGGTTGAAGGCGTCCTGGAGGCCGAGGTTGAGGGCCTGGCCGCCGATCGGCATCTGGCGGTGGGCCGCGTCCCCGGCGAACAGGATCCGGCCGCTGCGGTACTGGGTGAGCTGGCGGTTGGCGTCGCCGAACGAGTTCGCCCAGAGCGGGGTCCCGCCGCTGATGTCCTCGCCGGTGACGCGCTTCCAGACCGCCGCGATCTCGCCGAACTCCGGGTCGCCGGTGCGCGGTTCGGCCGTGGAGCCGAACTCGTGCACCATCACCCGGGTCACCCCGTCGCGGGTCGCCGCGATGGCGAGCCCGGCGGACAGCCGCTCGAAGCGGCGGTTGGGGATGGTGACGCCGGCCACGTCCGCGCGCAGCAGCTCGCGGCCGGCGTCGTTGCCCGGGAACTCGGCCCCGGTGAGGCGGCGCACGGTGGAGTCCTCGCCGTCGCACCCGACGAGGAAGCCACCGCGCACCACGACCGTGCCCTCGGGCCCGGCCGCCGTCGCCTCGACGAAGTCGCCCCGGTCGGACACCTCGCGCAGCTCGTGGCCGCGCCGGATGTCCACGCCCAGCGAGAGCGCCCACTCCTGGAGCAGGGCCTCGGTCCGGGTCTGGGGCATCTTCCACTGCCCGGGGAAGGGGCTGGGCAGCGTGAGGTCCATCGGGATGCCGCCGAAGTGGCCGCGCGGCTCGTTCGGCGGCGTCCCGAAGACGTCGAGCAGGCCACGGCTGTCGAGGAGCTCCATGGTGCGGGCGTGCAGCGTGGAGGCCCTCGACTCCGTGGTGGGCGTGGCCCGTTGTTCCAGTACGACCACATCGGCGCCGCCAAGACGCAGCTCACCGGCGAGCAGAAGCCCGACGGGGCCGGCGCCGACGACGATGACCTGTGTGTCCAGGCGGTCCGGGGTCATTTCTGGCTCAGCCCTTCTGCTCGGCGTACGTCTTGGCGTGGTTGAGCGTGGCCGTGCTGTTGGTGGACAGCGCGGTGTGCACGTACTCACGGGCGTCCGCGACGGTGGCCTCGGGGCCGAGGATCTTCGCGATGTTGTCCGTGTTGAGCGTGACGGTGTGCTGCGAGGAGGCGGCCGTGCCCTCGGGCGTCTCCTCGAACGTCCAGATCCCGGTGTGCAGGGTCATCAGCGCGGGCAGCGTGACCTGCTTGTACGCGATCTTGTGGTGCGGGAAGGTCACCCGGTACGACTTGGTGGTGTGCACCGAGCCGTCCTTGGCGCGGGTGTCCATCTCCAGCGTCTGGAGCCCGGGGGTGTCCTCGGTGAGCCGGACGACGGCCACGTGCGGCAGTCGCTCGGACCAGAGGTCCGCCTCGTTGATGAAGTCGTACAGGTCCTTGGGCGAGCCCTGGACGATGACGGTGTCGGTGAACGAGAACGTCACCTCCTCGGTCGCGTGGGCCAGTTCGACGTTCTGCTTGAGCGCGGCCAGCTCCGAGCGGCTGTTCTTGTCGACCGCCTCGTCGATCCAGGCCAGGCCCTTGGGGTCGTCGTCGATCGCCCGGTAGTCGTGCAGCAGCCGCACCCGCGAGGAGTTCTCGGCCAGGGTCTCGATGATCCAGGTGCCGCCCATCGCCGCGACCGGAGGCGTGGTGACCTCCTGGCGGAAGGTGATGCGCAGGCCCTCCGGGTCCAGCTCGCGGTGCGAGGTCCAGTTCTTGGCCTCGCCGTTGGCGGTGGCCCAGATCCGGATGCGCTCGTGGTTGTCGTGCTCGCCGACCTGGTCCACGTAGATCGTGGGCGGGAAGATCCGCGGCCAGTTGGTCACCTCCGCCAGCAGCCGGTACACGGCGGCGGCGGGGGCGTCGATGGTGATCTCGTGCTCGACCTCACGGGTCGTCATAGCCGCTCCTCCTTCAGGAACTTGGCGATCAGAAGTTGCCGAGGCCGCCGCAGACGTTGAGCGCCTGCGCGGTGATGGAGGCGGCGGTGTCGGAGGCCAGGTAGCCGACCAGGCCCGCGACCTCGTCCGGGGTGGAGTAGCGGCCGAGCGGGATCTTGGACTGGAACTTCTCCAGGATCGCGTCCTCGGAGGTGGAGTACGCGGCGGCGTAGCCCTGGCGCACGCGCTGCGCCATCGGCGTCTCGACGTATCCGGGGCAGACGGCGTTGACCGTGATGCCGGTGGGCGCGAGCTCGTTGCCCAGGGCCTTGGTGAAGCCGACCACGCCGTGCTTGGAGGCCGAGTACGGGGCGCCGAGGACGACGCCCTGCTTGCCCGCGGTGGAGGCGATGTTGATGATCCGGCCGCGGTCCTTGTGGCGCATGCCGCCGGTGTTCAGGACCTCGCGGGTGACCCGGAAGACGCTGTTCAGGTTGGTGTCGATGACGGCGTCCCACAGCTCGTCCTCGATGTCGGCGGTGACGCCGCCACCGGACCGGCCGGCGTTGTTGACCAGCACGTCGACGGTGCCGAAGCGGTCGACGGCCGCCTGGACGAACGCCTTGACGCTGTCGGCGTCGGTGACGTCGAGCGCCGAGCCGTCGGCATCGAGGCCTTCGCCCTGGAGCTGCTTGACGGTCTCGGTGACGTTGTCGGCGTTGCGCGCGCCGATGAAGACCCGGTGTCCCTGGGAGGCGAGCAGACGGGCCACGGAGAGCCCGATGCCGCTCGTGGCACCCGTCACCAGTGCGACCCGTGCGGTGTTCTCGGTCATTGTCGTTCTTCCTTGTCTGTGGCTCAGGCGGCGGACGCGGAGGACAGCTGGGCGTTGACGACGTCGATGAGGGCGCGCGGCGTGGTGGCGTCGGTCAGCGCGTCGTCGTCCAGCGAGATGCCGTACTCACGCTCGATCCGGCCGCCCGTCTCCAGGAGCGCGAGCGACTCGTATCCCAGGACCTCGAACTCGGTGTCCAGAATCTCGCCGTCCAGGTCGACGCCCTCCTCGGCGCCCGCTGCCTCAAGGAGGATGCGCTTGAGGTCGTCGAGGGTGAACGTGGTGGCCATGGGATTTCCCTTTCCAAAGTAAGTACGGCGTGTCGTCTGTCCGTTGGGCCGGTGCGGCCCACCGGCTACTCGGCTGCGCGGACGACCACGGCGGAGTTGAACCCGCCGTAGCCGCGGGCGAGGACGAGGGCGGTGCGCACCTCGGCGGTGCGCGGCTCGCCCAGGACCAGGTCCAGGTCGTACTCGGCGGCCGGGTCGATGTGCACGGTGGGCGGGATGACCCCGTCCTTGATGGCGAGGAAGGCGGCGGCCAGGTCCAGCGGGGCCGCGCCCGAGTAGAGCCGTCCGGTCATCGTCTTGGGCGCGGTGACCGCGACTCCCCGGGTGCCGAAGACCGCGTTGAGCGCCTCGGCCTCCTGGCGGTCGAGCTCGGGGTCGGCGGCCGCGTCGGCGAAGACCACGTCCACGTCGCCCGGGGCGACCCCCGCGTCGGCCAGGGCGAGTTCGATGGCCTTGCGCAGCCCCGGCGGACGGCCGGAGCCGGCCTTCGGGTCGATGGTCGAGCCGTATCCGGAGACCTCGCCGTAGATCCGGGCGCCGCGGGCGCGGGCCGCCTCGGCGTCCTCCATGATCAGGATCGCGCCGCCCTCGCCGGGTACGTAACCTGCCGCCTCGCTGTCGAAGGGCAGATAGGCGCGGGTCGGCTCCTCGCTGGTGGAGAGCCGGTCGCTGGCCAGCTGGGCCACCCAGCCCCACGGGCAGACCGAGGCGTCGATGGCGCCGGAGACGATCAGCGCGGTGCCCTTGCGGATCTGCCGCCGGGCCTGCGCCACCGCGTCGAGACCGCCGGCCTGGTCGCTGACGACCACGCCGCTGGGGCCCTTCATCCCGTTGCGGATGGAGATCTGGCCGCTGTTGACCGCGTAGAACCAGGCGAAGGACTGGTACGCCGAGACGTACTGGCTGCCCTTGGACCACAGGGCCTGGAGCTCGCCCTGGCCGAACTCGAAGCCGCCGGCCGCGCTCGCGGTCACCACGCCCATGTCGAACTCGGGGAGTTCGGCCGGGGTGATGCCCGCGTCGGCGAGCGCCCAGTCGGTCGCGACCAGCGCGAGCCGGGTCACCCGGTCGGTCTGCGGGAGCAGCCGGCTCGGCAGCAGGTCCTCCGCGACGAAGCCCGGGACCTCGCCGGCCAGCTTGGCCGGGTAGGACGACGGGTCGAAGCGGGTGATGCGGCCGATGCCGCTCTTGCCACCGACGGTCGCCGCCCAGTAGTCCTGGATGCCGAGCCCGTTGGGGGACGCCACCCCCAGGCCGGTGACCACCACGGACGACGTCATGCGAGCTTCCTCTCGGGACGGGCGAGCACCACGGCGCTCTGGAAACCGCCGAAGCCGCTGCCGACCGAGAGGACCGCGTCGGTCTTCCGGTCGCGGGCGGTCAGCGGCACGTAGTCCAGGTCGCACTCGGGGTCGGGCGTGTGCAGGTTCGCCGTGGGCGGCACGACGTTGTACTCCATGGCGAGCGCGGAGGCGGCGATCTCGATCGAGCCGATCGCGCCGAGCGAGTGCCCGACCATCGACTTGATGGAGCTCATCGGCGTCCGGTACGCGTGGTCGCCGAGGATCCGCTTGACGGCCGCCGTCTCGTGGCGGTCGTTCTGCTTGGTGCCGGAGCCGTGGGCGTTGATGTAGTCGATCTCGTCGCCGTTCATCCGCGCCTCGTCGAGCGCCACCCGGATCGCCTCGGCCATCTCCGCGCCGTCGGGGCGCAGACCGGTCATGTGGTACGCGTTGGAGCGCGTGGCGTAGCCCGCGATCTCCGCGTAGATGTGGGCGCCGCGCTTCTGTGCGCTCTCCAGCTCTTCGAGCACGAAGAAGGCGGTGCCCTCGCCGAGCACGAAGCCGTTGCGGGAGTTGTCGAACGGCCGCGACGCCGTCTCGGGCTCGTCGTAGCGGTTCGTGGTGGCCTTGATCGCGTCGAAGCACGCCATCGTGATCGGCGAGATCGGCGCGTCCGAGGATCCGGCGATCATGACGTCGGCGGAGCCCTCGCGGATCAGCTCGACGGCGTAGCCGACCGAGTCGATGCCGGAGGTGCAGCCGGTGGACACCACGGTGCTGGGGCCCTCGGCCCCGACCGCCCAGGCGACCTCGGCCGCGAACGAGCTCGGCACCAGGTGGTTGTAGAGGTGCGGGGCCGCGTACTTGTGGTCCACGAGGTCGAGCCGGCCGCCGTCGCTGACGACCCGGTACTCCTCGTCGAGTCCCATGGTCGCGCCGACCGCGCTGCCGACGGTGACGCCGATGCGGTACGGGTCGAGTCCGCCGAGCTCCAGGCCGCTGTCGGCGACCGCGCCGCGCGAGGCGACGACCGCGAACTGCCCGGCGCGGTCCATGCGGCGGACCTCCTGCGGGCTCAGACCGTGCTCGTACGGGTCGAAGTCGATCTCGGCGGCCACCCGGGAGCGGAACGGCGTCGGGTCGAAGAAGGTGATGCCGCGCGTCGCCGTGCGGCCCTCGCTGAGGAGGCTCCAGAAGTTCTTGCTGCCGATTCCACCCGGGGCGAGCACCTCCATCCCCGTGATGACGACCCTGCGAGGCGTTGTCACGCGCCCGCCTCCCAGTTGTAGAAGCGGGCGGCCATGGCGTCGGCGGGCGAGCGCCAGGTGGCCGGGTCGTACGCCTGGATGAACGGCTTGAGGTCGTTGCTGATCCCGATGAACCGCGGGTCGTTCTTCGCGGCCTCGATCAGCTGACCGCCGTTGTCCGCGTCGAAGTCCTGCAGGTGGAAGTAGAGGCCCCGGTACGAGAACAGCTGGCGGCGCCGCGTTCCCATCAGGTGCGGCATGTCCGTCGCGTCGAACTCGGAGAACAGTTTGGCGACGTCGGTGCTCGAACCGGGTTCCATGCGGGCGACGATCAGCGTGCTGTGCATACGTTTTCGCTCCTCAGCGGTTGCGGTTGATCCGGCACTGGCCGTGCTCCTGGCGCGTACGACGTCGGACGCACCCGAATACGAGGGCCATGAACGGGAGTTGAGCGAGAGGATCAGCGGTGGCGAACCACGCCCCGGATCATGTATTCAAGGGTCTTCTGATCCCGCTCGCCGTTCAAGGCGCCCCGGTTCAGGTCTACGTCCGGTTCGGTCAGGTTCCGCAAATACACCGCAGCCATGTCAGAGAACCGGCAGCGATGAGCAGGTGCCTGACGCAGAAGTGTCACGTCGGCGTCAGGTGTCGTCAGGTCGCGAACCGGAGCGTCTCCCCTGCCCGTTCGGGCCCGGAACGCCGAAACGCCCGGCTCCAGGAGCGGAGCCGGGCGTTCCGTGGTGCTGCGGTGGAGCTAGGTGTTACTCGCCGGCCGCGCGGGTGTGGACCACGCGGTAGGTGTTGGAGTCCACCGACGTCAGGAGCGAGCCGGTGCGCTTCTCGGCGTCCTGGCGGGCGGCGGGCTTGTCGCCCTGCGGCACGGCCTGGTAGGCGTCGAACGCCTCCTTGCTCTCCCACTGCGAGTAGGAGACCACGAAGGAGCCCTCAAGCCCGCGGGCGGCGACGCCCTTGAGGATCGTGTGGGAGATGTAACCGGGAACGTCGTTCAGGAACTTCATCGACGGGCCGAGCGCGTCGACCAGGTCGCCCTGGTTCTTCTCCTCGACACCGAAGACCGCGATCACGGTGTAGTCGGTGCGCTCCGGGGAGATCTCGACGCCGTCGCCCGACTTGGACTGCGAGTAGCCGATCTCGTTCTGCAGCAGGCGGATCGAGGTGGTCAGCTCGCCGAAGAGCGGCAGCGTACGGTGCTTGAACTCCTCGCCGTCGTACCGCTCCTCCAGGTCGGCGCGGCTGCGCCACTGGATGAAGTTGGCCGTGCCCGGCTTGTCCACACCGGCGTGCACGGTGGAGGACATCCAGCCCGGGTAGGCGGCCGAGTCGACGATCTCGCGCATCGCGCCGAGCAGGCCCTCCTGCTTCTCCGGGGCGTCCGTGGAGAAGAGGTTGAGGACGGTCAGGTTCTGGTCATCGGAGGAAATCTTGGGCATGTTCTTCGCTTCCTTCGGGTGTACGGGTGGAAAGGGAGTAAGCCCAGCTCAGTTGGCTCGGCCGAACCATCGGTTGAGGGATTCGGCGAGCCCCTCCGTGCGCGAGGCGGAGGGGGCGACCCAGGCGACGTAGCCGTCGGGACGCACAAGGAAGGCGTCCAGGCCCGAGTCGCAGTCGTGCTGCTCTGCGGTGACCGTGGTGACACGGTCGGCCCAGCCCGCGGCGAGCTCTCGCAGGTGGGAGTCGTCGGTGAGGTCGAACAGGACGGCCTTGCCGGCCGCCAGCAGCTCGAAGTTGGTGGTCTTCTTGCCGTCGACCACCAGTTCCTCGTCCTTGAGACGGCGGCCGAGGAGCGGATGGTCGCCCTCGCCCACGTCGTGCCGGATGTCCAGTCCGGTGACCATCCCGATCAGCGTCTTCTGGACGTCCTCGAACCCGGTGAGCTCGGTGAAGACATCGAGCAGCGGGGTGATCTCGTCGCCGCCCAGATAGAGGATCCGCTGGGCGAGCGTGTTGGTGAGCACCCGGGCACCGACCGGGTGGCGCTCGGAGTGGTACGTGTCGAGCAGGCCCTCGGGGGCCTGGCCCTTGATCTCCAGGGCGAGCTTCCAGCCGAGGTTCACCGCGTCCTGCACTCCGGCGCTCATTCCCTGGGCTCCGATGGGCAGGTGGATGTGCGCGGCGTCGCCGGCCAGGAAGACCCGGCCCTTGCGGTACTCGGCGGCCTGGCGGCTCACATCGGTGGTGGTGGAGACCCAGTGCACCGTGGCGCCGCTGATGTCCTCACCGGACAGGCGCTTGAACGTCTCGGCCACCTCGTCGAAGGTGATCGGGTCCGGGCTCTTGCGGAGCGGCTCGCTCCGGTCGAAGTAGACGATCCGGCAGCGCTCCGGGCCGAGCGGCAGCACCATGACCATGCCGCCGGGCACCCGCTCGCCGCTGAAGCGCGGGCGCAACGGCACCCCGCTGATGTCGGCGAACCGGAGCTCGATGGCCGGGTCGGTGCCCGGGAAGTCGATGCCCGCGAGCTTGCGCACCACACTGCGGGCGCCGTCCGCGCCCACCAGGTAACGGCCGCGCAGCGTGGCCGGCCCGTCGGGCGTGGAGACCTCCACGGTGACCCCGTCGGCGCCGTCCTCCAGGCCGGTGACCTCGACCCCGCGGCGGACCTCGGCGCCCAGCTGCCCGGCCCAGCCGGCCAGCACGCCCTCGGTGCGCGACTGGGGGATGCCCCGAGCCCCGTACGAACCGCCCTCGACCAACCGGTAATCGATGGACACTCCGCCGAAATGGCCGACCGGAATGACGTCCACACCACCGAAACGCTCCAGCAGTCCACGCTGGCCGAATTCCTCGATGGTACGCGCCGAGAATCCCAGAGCACGCGACTGCTGTATCGGCTCGGCAAGGCGATCGACGACAATCACGGACACGCCGTTCAGGCGCAGTTCGCCTGCGAGCATGAGTCCAGTGGGGCCGGCTCCCGCGATAATTACGTCCGCGTCAAAGTTAGACATCTACCCTCTTCCGACTGGCGTTTCTCCAGTATCCCGAGGGGGCAACCGAGCGTAAATAGCTGCTAGTACAGGCCTTTGACAAGTACGTCAACTCCGCTACAAGGAGTCTTGGTCAGAGGCCTGTACCGGAGTCATCCTCAACCATGACCTCAAGCCAATCCACCGCCGATGTGGCGGGACTGCTCGACCGCTACCTGATCAATCTGGACGACGACAAGCTCGATGACGCCTGGGCCCGGGGGCTGTTCACCGAGGACGCCGTCGTCGAGTTCCCGATGAGCCGGCACGAGGGGATCGCGGGCCTCGCCGAGTACCACAGCACGGCGCTGGCGGCGTTCGCCCTCACCCAGCACATCAACTCGCCCGCCGTGGTCGAAATCGACGGCGACCACGCCTCTTTGCGCGCCAACATCGTCTCCACCCACGTGCACCACCCCTCCGACCATCCGGAGGACGCCGACCGCGCTCCGATATTCGCGAACGGCAGCCTGGTGAGCGCGAAGGCCCGCCGCACCCCGGACGGCTGGCGGCTGAGCCTGCTGTCGCTGCGCATGATCTGGGTGACCGGCACCCCGCCCCGCAAGGGCTGAGCGCCCACGACGAACAAGAGCGCGGCGGTACGGGGAAACACTCCCCGTACCGCCGCGCTCTGCTTGGCGGTTGCCGCTCGGCAGTTGCCGCTCGGCCTTCGCCGTACGGCCTTCCCTACACGTTCAGGCTCAGCACGCGGTCGACCCGGATCTCGACCACCACGCGGCCGGGCGGGTTGGGCGGGCCGGAGCGGTAGCGCCGGGCGTAGCGGCGCGCGCCCTCGGTGACCCGTGCGGGCTCGTCGACGACCGCGGCCGCGCCCTCCAGGGTGACCCAACTGAACCCGGCAACCTGGCAGATGGCGACCCGGCCGCCCGCCGTGGCGATCAGGTTGCGGGCCTTGCGGGACGAGGACACCGTCATCACCCGGGCGAGCCCCGCCTCCGCGTCCCAGGTGAACCGCACCGGTGCCACGTGCGGGGACCCGTCGGGCCGGATGGTGGTCAGCGTGCCGATGTGCGGCTCCGCCAGGAATGCCTCCACCGACGCCGACACCTCCGGCGCACTCGTACGCCCCAGGGGCAACGACATCGTGTTCTTCCTTCCGTCTCACTCCGGCTACCAGGCCATTGTCAACACCCGGGGCCGACCTTTGGAACAGACTGGGCAACTGCGAACCGCATACCCCAACTGGCGTGAAGTCGGGGCTGGTTCAGTAGGTAACGGCAGGGCATAGTAGAGTCAAACGGAGGGAGGTTCCGTATGCCAACGTCAACGCCAGTCAGTGAGAGCGGTCCCCGCCGGCTCCGGGCTGACGCGGAGCGCAACCGGGCCCGGGTCCTGAACGCGGCGCGCGAGCTCTTCGCGGAACGCGGCGCCAACGTGTCCATGGACGAGGTGGCCCGGCACGCCGAGGTCGGCGTGGGCACGCTCTACCGCCACTTCCCCACCAAGGAAGCCATGGTCGTGGCGGCCTCCCAGCAGCGCTTCGGCGAGATCCTCACGTACTACCGCACGGTGTGCCGCGAGTCGGCCGAGCCGCTCGAAGCGCTCCAGATGCTGCTCACCCGGGTCGGCGAGGTGGAGGCCCGCGACCGCGGCTTCGCCAGCGTCGTCGGCGGCACGCTCGGCTCCGAGGGCCCGCCCAGCACCATGCGGGCCGACCTGGAGGCCGAGCTCGTGGACCTGGTAGGCAAGGGCCAGGCGACCGGCTCCATCCGGCGCGACATCGCGGGCGTCGACATCCTCGCCCTGACCTGCGGCCTCACCTCGATCGTGCACCGCCGCACCGGCGACTGGCGACGCTACATCGACATCGTGCTCGACGGCCTGCGCTCGGACCACATCACGCCGTAGCGGCCGGCCCGGGGGCGTGCGGCGGGGCCGGGGGCGCCCGTGGACGGGCCGGATGTCAGACCCGTCCTGTTGTATGGGGGCATGAACGACACGAGCACCACGGATCTGCGCACCGCGGCCGACGCCGTCCTGGCCCGCCTGGTCGGCGACCCGACGGGGGCGGCCCGGCTGCGCGAGGACCAGTGGCGCGCCATCGAGGCGCTCGTCGCCGGGGGGCGGCGGGCACTGGTCGTCCAGCGCACCGGCTGGGGCAAGTCCGCGGTGTACTTCGTGGCGACCTCGCTGCTGCGCGAGCGCGGCAGCGGCCCCACCGTGATCGTCTCGCCGCTGCTCGCGCTGATGCGCAACCAGGTGGAGGCCGCCGCCCGCGCGGGCATCCGCGCCCGCACGATCAACTCGTCGAACACCGAGGAGTGGGAGACCGTCCAGGCCGAGGTGGCCGCGGGCGAGGTCGACGTCCTCCTGGTGAGCCCGGAGCGGCTCAACAACCCGGACTTCCGCGACGAGGTGCTGCCCAAGCTCTCGGCGGCCACCGGCCTGCTCGTGGTGGACGAGGCGCACTGCATCTCCGACTGGGGCCACGACTTCCGCCCCGACTACCGCCGGCTGCGCACCATGCTCGCCGAGCTCCCCCCGGGCGTCCCGGTCCTCGCGACAACGGCGACGGCCAACGCGCGCGTGACGGCCGACGTGGCGGAGCAGCTGGGCACCGGCGCGGACACCGACGCGCTGGTGCTCCGCGGCCCCCTCGACCGCGAGAGCCTGAGTCTGAACGTGCTGTCGCTGCCGGACGCGGCGCACCGCCTGGCTTGGCTCGCCGACCACCTCGACGAACTGCCGGGCTCCGGGATCATCTACACGCTGACCGTGGCGGCCGCCGAGGAGATCACCGCGTATCTGCGCCAGTGCGGGCACCCGGTCGCCTCCTACACGGGCCGCACGGAGAACGCGGACCGCCAGCAGGCCGAGGACGACCTGCTGGCCAACCGGGTCAAGGCACTGGTCGCCACCTCGGCCCTGGGCATGGGCTTCGACAAGCCGGACCTCGGCTTCGTGGTCCACCTCGGCTCGCCCTCCTCCCCCATCGCCTACTACCAGCAGGTGGGCCGCGCCGGCCGCGGTGTGGAGCACGCGGAGGTCCTGCTGCTCCCCGGCAAGGAGGACGAGGCGATCTGGCGCTACTTCGCCTCGGTCGCCTTCCCGCCCGAGGAGCAGGTCCGCCGCACCCTGGACGTGCTGGCCCAGGCGGGCCGCCCGCTCTCGCTGCCCGCCCTGGAGCCGCTGGTCGAGCTGCGGCGCACCCGCCTGGAGACCATGCTCAAGGTCCTCGACGTGGACGGCGCGGTCCACCGCGTCAAGGGCGGCTGGACATCCACCGGACAACCCTGGGTGTACGACGCGGAGCGGTACGCGTGGGTGGCCCGCCAGCGCTCCGCCGAGCAGCAGGCGATGCGTGACTACGCGGCGGCGAGCGGCTGCCGGATGGAGTTCCTGCGCCGCCAGCTCGACGACGAACAGGCGGCCCCGTGCGGCCGCTGCGACAACTGCGCGGGCGCCCGCTTCACCGCCGAGGTCTCCGGGAAGGCGCTGGACGCGGCCAAGGGCGAGCTGGGCAGGCCCGGCGTCGAGGTCGAGCCCCGCAAGATGTGGCCGACCGGGCTCGCGGCGGTCGGCGTCGACCTCAAGGGCCGTATCCCCGCGGGCGAACAGGCCTTCCCCGGCCGGGCGCTGGGCCGCCTCTCGGACATCGGCTGGGGCAACCGGCTGCGCCCGATGCTCGCCCCCCAGGCCCCCGACGGACCGGTTCCGGACGATGTGGTCGACGCCGTCGTGACCGTCCTGGCCGACTGGGCCAAGGGCCCCGGCGGCTGGGCGGGCGGCGGCCCCGACGCGCCGCCCCGGCCCGCCGGAGTGGTCACCGTCGCCTCGCTCACCCGGCCCCGCCTCGTCGAGTCGCTGGGCGCCCGGATCGCGGAGATCGGCCGCATGCCCCTCCTCGGACGCGTGGAGTACGGGGAGGAGGCCGCCGGGGCCCGCGTTCCCGCCTCCAACAGCGCCCAGCGGGTGCGCGCCCTGCACCACGCCTTCACGGTGCCGGACGAGCTGGCGCGGGCGGTGCGGGAGGCGGGCGGCCCGGTGCTGCTCGTCGACGACCGCTCGGACACGGGCTGGACGCTGGCCGTGGCGTCCCGGCTGCTGCGCCGGGCGGGCGCGCAGGGGGTGTTTCCGCTGGTCCTCGCCGTGCAGGGGTGACCGCTGGGAGTCCGGGGCGTGACCCGGGGTGCGACTGGGCAGGGATATGAGCGCCATACCCTCCGATTCCAGTCAGCGGCTCCAATTGCTCGTTGCCGCGTGCCCGTCGGCCAGCGAGAATTGGAGCCGCGCCTCAACGGCGGACCCGGTGTCCGGGGCCCTGCCGTGCTGCGCCCTCACCCGACCCTGCCCGCACTGTGGGCGCGTATCCGGAAGGGAGGACCGTGACCTTCGGATTCGCTCCGTCCGCAGCCTCGGCAGGCGCGTCGTCCCTCATGTCGGCGGCCTCGGCGAACCGCCTCGCCAGGATGCTGGAGCCCGCGGAGTGGGCCTCGGCGGGGATCCCGCTGCTGCGCAACCCCCGCGAGGTGGTCAGCGGGCTGCACAGCAGGCACCGCCCGACCCTGTCGACCGCCGTGATCGCCGTCCTGGACCACGAGGAACGGCTGGCCGCCAGCGCCTCGTTCGTCCGGCGCCCGGTCGCCGCCGACGGCTGGGAGTTCCGCAACGCGCTCCTCGCACACCTGCGCAGGGTGCTCCCGCACGACCTGCGCCGCCGGACCCCGGTGCGCACCGCCGTACTGCTCTACTGCCGTGACGGCGACGAGCGTTGGACCGAGGAGGACGGCGCCTGGATGTGGGGCCTGCGGGACGCCTGCACCCTGCACGGGCTGCGCTGCGGCGCGTACATCACGCTGACGCGCGGCGGCTGGCAGGTGCTGGGCGAGGGCCGCGGCGGCCGCCAACCCAACTCCGCGACCCGCCCGGGTTCCCTGGGCGACCCCGACCTCGCTCCCCTGCCCCTGCGCAGCGGCCCTGCGGAAACCCTCCGCAGGGTGGCGGCCCGCTAGCGCGTCGCAACGCCTTGAGCTGAGTATCGTCTGCGGACCGTGGGTGGCTGGGCGAGCAGTTCCCCGCGCCCCTGGCCACCCAGGGGCGCGGGGAACTGCGCGATCAGCCCAAAACGACCCGCACCCAGAGAGCCCGCCCTCAGACGCCCGCGCTGAGCGCCGCGTTGATCCGCTGCGGGTCACCGCAGACGATCAGCAGCGCCCGCGCGCGCTCGCGCGCGACCGGCAGCGCGGCCAGAGCCGCGTCATCCCCGCCGTTGACTGCGACGATCACCACGGGCCGGGCGGCCGCACGGGCGGCGTTCGCCGCGTCCGCGTAGAAGACGTCGTCGCGCGCGTCGTGCTGCGCCCAGTACGGCTCCTCGCCGAAGGACAGCTCGTGCGCCGCCCACGGGTGCGGGTCACCGGTGGTGAGGACCAGGATCTCGCCCGGCGCGCGGCCGGTGTCGAGCAGCAGGTCCACCGCCTCGCCCGCGGCGTCGAGCGCGCCGTCGGCCGGGGCCGGGATCAGCTGGATCTGCGGCCCGGAAGCGGTCTCCGGACGGGGTGCCTGGGGCTGCGCGGCGGTGTGCGTGCGCTGCGCGGGGGGCGTGGGCCGGGCAGGACCGGGGCCCGGGGTGCCGGGACGCGGTGCGGCCGCGGTACGCGGACCAGGAACGGGACGGGGGGTCGGCGCGGTGCGGCCGGCGGCCGGAGTGACGCGGGGACCCTGGGCGCTCTCGTGAATCTGAGGCTCCTCGGGGATGAGAGGCATGGGTAAAGGTCTATCAAACGCCGGTGAATGGGGCACCACCAGGTGGGCACAAAAGTGCGATCGGGGCGGAGTCTCCCCGTTAAGGGCGGGGAAAGTCCAGGGATTTCAGAAGTCGAAGCCGAGCTGGCCCCCGCTTTCCAGCGCGGCCGCCGCCGCGGAGACCCGGACCTTCTTCAAGTGCCGCCAGCGCGGCATCGCGTCGAGGTACGCCCAGGACAGCCGGTGGTACGGGGTCGGCCCCCGGTCCTCCAGTGCCGTCTTGTGCGTGGGCGAGGGGTAGCCGGCGTTGTCGGCGAAGCCGAACACCTCGTACTCCCCCGCCGCTCCCCCGAGTTCGGCCATCATCGCGTCCCGGCGCACCTTGGCGATCACCGAGGCGGCCGCGACCGCGATGCAGGACTGGTCCCCCTTGATGACGGTACGGACCCGCCACGGGTCGCCGAGGTAGTCGTGCTTGCCGTCGAGGATCACCGCCTCCGGCCGTACCGGAAGCGCGTCCAGTGCGCGGACGGCGGCGAGACGGAGCGCGGCGGTCATTCCGAGCTCGTCGATCTCTTGTGGCGAGGAGTGCCCGAGCGCGTACGACGTCACCCAGGACTCCAGGATCCCGGCCAGTTCGAGGCGGCGCTTGGGGCTGATCAGTTTGGAGTCGGTCAGGCCCTCGGGCGGCCGGCGCAGCCCCGTGATGGCGGCGCACACCGTGACGGGACCGGCCCACGCCCCGCGTCCGACCTCGTCGACACCGGCAATGATCTTGCATCCGGTGGTGGCGCGAATCGAGCGCTCGACGGTGTGGGTGGGTGGTTCGTACGGCATGGCGTCAGCAAGGTTACGCCGCCCGGGACGCCGATGACACCCCGGCCACCCCGTACCGCGCGGTCGGGCCGCGCGAACCCGGTGAGCGGGGAGTCCGGACCACACGATCGGACAGACCCGGCACCGTGATCAGGCAGGCCCGACACCGTGATCAGGCAGACCCTGCACCGTGGTCAAGCAGACCCTGCACCGTGGTCAAGCAGACCCGGCCCGCAGCAGCGGCACCATCACGTGATCGATCATCTCCGCGACCGCCTCGTCCGGCCATTCGCTTCCGCGCACCTTCGCCCGGAACATCATCAGCCCGGGAATGACATCGAAGATCACCTCCGCCGTGGCGTCGGACCGCACGTCACCCCGCTCGATTCCGCGCTGCACGGCCTCCCGGAAGAGCCGCTGGGCGGGCTCGACCAGGCGCCGCAGCACCATCCCGTGGAACCGTTCGGCGCTGGCGGCGTCGCACTCGTAAAGCACCGAGCGCAGTGCGAACCCCGACCGCGAGTACATCGCCTCCCGCAGCCGCAGACAGAGCTGGTAGAGGTCCTCGCGCACCGAGCCGTGGTCGTCGGCCCGGTCCAGATCCGGCAGCCCGTTCCGCAGCGCGTCGGCCACCAGCTCCGCCTTGGAGGACCAGCGCCGGTACACCGCGGCCTTCCCGGTCTGCGCTCCGGCGGCCACGCCCTCCATGGTGAGGGCGTTCCAGCCGACCGTGCTCAACTGCTCAAGGGCCGCGTCGAGGATCGCCCGTTCCAGGACGGGTCCCCGGCGGCGCGGCGAGACCTGCGGGGCCTCGTCGGCAGCAGTCAGGCGCGAAGTAGCCATCGTCTTCTCTCCGTTGGGGACGGGTCCGCGGGGCGGACGGGTCTGCCCCCATGGTGGTCGCCCGCCATCCGTTTGACCAGGCACGGCATCCCCGAACACCCCGTACGGGTCCCGCCATCCCACCGCCCGCCTGCCCCAACTCCCCTTAGTGAACGCTTGTGTTCACTCTCTCCGGCTCGCTAGGGTCTTCCATAGTGAACGGTGGCGTTTCCTAGCACGGCTGCTCAAGGGGACCCTTTATGACGTCAGATCAGATAGACGCGAAGCCCGGCGCCCACACTCCCGAACCGCACCCCCCACGCCCGGACCGCCCCGGCATCGCCCTCGCGGTCATCGCGATGTGCCAGCTGATGGTGGTCCTGGACGCGACGATCGTGAACATCGCGCTCCCCCACATCCAGACCTCCCTCGGCTTCTCCACCAGCGACCTGACCTGGGTCATCAACGCCTACGCGCTGACCTTCGGCGGGCTGCTCCTGCTCGGCGGCCGGGCCGGCGACCTCCTCGGCCGGCGCCGGATGTTCATCACCGGCATCCTGGTCTTCACGCTCGCCTCGCTCCTCGGCGGCTTCGCCCAGGAACCCTGGCAGCTGCTCGCCGCCCGCGCCCTCCAGGGCATCGGCGGCGCGATCGCCTCCCCCACCTCGCTCGCCCTGATCGCGACCACGTTCCCCGAAGGCCCCGCGCGCAACCGGGCGTTCGGCGTCTTCTCGGCGGTCTCCGCGGGCGGCGGCGCCATCGGTCTGATCGCGGGCGGCATGCTCACCGACTGGCTCAACTGGCGCTGGGTACTCTTCGTCAACGTCCCCATCGGCCTGGTCATCGCCGCACTCGCGCCCCGCTACATCCGGGAGTCGCAACGTCACCCCGGCAGCTTCGACCTGGCCGGCGCGTTCACCTCGACCGGCGGCATGGCGGCATTGGTCTACGGGTTCATCCGGGCCGCGAGCGACGGCTGGCGCGACGGCCTGACCCTGGGTTCCTTCGGCGTGGCAGTCGTCCTGCTCCTCGCCTTCGTGGCGGTGGAGCGGCGCTCCCCGCAGCCGATCACCCCGCTGCGGATGTTCGCCGACCGCAACCGCTCCGGTACGTACGTGATCATGCTGAGCCTCGCCGCGGCCATGTTCGGCATGTTCTTCTTCATCGTGCTCTTCGTGCAGAACGTGCTGCACTACAGCCCGGTCAAGGCAGGAGTCGCCTTCTTCCCCTCGACCCTGGCCATCGTCCTCGCGGCGGGCCTCGCCACAAACCTGCTGCCCCGCATCGGTCCCAAGCCCATCGTGGTCACCGGGACACTGATCACCGCGGGCGCCATGGCCTGGCTGACCCTGATCGACCCGGACAGCACCTACACCGGCGGGATCATCGGCCCGCTGCTGCTCTTCGGCTTCGGCATGGGCCTCAACTTCGTCACGCTCACCCTGACCGCGGTCTCCGGCATCGCCGACAGCGAGTCGGGGGCCGCGTCCGGCCTGCTCAACACCACCCAGCAGGTCGGCGGCGCGCTCGGCCTGTCCATCCTGACCACGGTCTTCGGCACCGCGAGCCGCAACGAGGGCAGGACCCAGCTCCAGGACTTCCTCGCGCACGGCTCACCCGAGCAGAAGGCGGCCTTCGCCAAGTCCCACCAGCTGCCCGCGCCCTGGAGCGACGAGGTCCTCGCCCACGGCATCGGCACGGCCTTCATCGCCGCCGTGGCCCTGGTGTCCCTCGCCGCGCTGGTCGCCGTCTTCGTCATCCAGGTACGCAAGAGCGATCTGGAGGCGCTGAGCGGCAAGGCGGGCGTGCCGGCGGGTGACACCCACCGGTCCGGGCGCCCACCGGTCCGGGGCGCCCGGGAAGGCCCCACGGCCACCGGCTGAGGCCCGGCGCGAAGGCCCGTCTCAGCGCGGAGCCGTCGCCGGGACCCAGCCCGGCAGCTCCTCGGTCCGCGCCAGCCACTCGGCCGGGGGCGCCCCGGCCTTGCCGGCCGCGATCACCCCGCCGACGATCGCGCAGGTGGTGTCGACGTCGCCGCCCGCCTGCGCGGTCGTCCAGAACGCCTTCTCGAAGTCCCCGAGCCCCCGCGCCGCCGACCACAGCGCGAACGGCACCGTGTCGTGCGCACTGGTCCGCCGCCCGCACCCGAGCACCGCGGCCACCGTGCCCGCGTCCCCGTAGTCCAGCATGTCCCGCGCCCGCCGCAGCCCCGCACCGACCGCGCTGCGCGGCACCAGCGCAACGACGCCGTCGAGCAGCTCCGCCGGGGTCGGCGGGCCCGCCGGAGCGGCGGCCAGCGCGGCGGCGGCCGCCACCGCCATCGAGCCCACCACGGCCTCGCGGTGCTGGTGGGTGGTGTACGAGGAGATCTCGGCCTGGTGGGTGGCCTGCTCCGGGTCGTCCGCGTACCAGGCACCCAGGGGCGCGATCCGCATCGCGGAGCCGTTGCCCCAGGAGCCCTGCCCGTTGAAGAGCGCGGCGGCCAGCTCCCGCCAGTCCCCGCCCTCCCGGATCAGCCGCAGCATCCGGTTGACGGCCGGGCCGTACCCCCGGTCGAAGTCGTGGTGCTCGGCGAAGGAGCGGGCGAGCCGGTCCTGGTCGATGCGGCCGTGCGCGGCCAGTACGGCCAGGACCGAGCAGGCCATCTCGGTGTCGTCGGTCCACTGCCACGGGCCGTCGGGCAGCCGACGCCGTTTGAGCAGCGGATAGTGGGCGGGGACGAAGAACTGGGAGCCCAGGGCGTCTCCCACGGACAGCCCGCGCAGGCTGCCCAGCGCGCGTTCGAAGCGTGCGTCGAGTGTGGAGTCAGCGGTCATCGCACACCCACTCTAACCGGTGATGCCGTACGGCTCGGGGACGCGCCACCGCGCGAACTGCCGGTCCAGTGTGTACCGCCCGTCCGGGCCGAGCAGCAGTGTCCTGCTCTCCGCGTTCCCCGGATTGGAGAGCGACTCGAAGTCCGCCACCGTCCAGTGGAACCAGCGCATGCAGAACAGCCGCATCGTCAGGCCGTGGGTGACGAGCAGAACGTTCGGCGGGTGGTCCGGCGCCTCGAAGCTGCGGTGCAGGCTCTCCAGGAACGACCCCACCCGGTCGTACACGTCCGCCCCCGACTCGCCCTGGGCGAAGCGGTAGAAGAAGTGTCCGTACGCGTCCCGGTAGGCCTTCTGCAGGCGTACGTCGTCGCGGTCCTGCCAGTTCCCCCAGTCCTGCTCGCGGAGCCTGGGCTCCTCCCTGATCCGCACGAGCTCCGGATCGAGCCCGAACGCCCGGAACGTCTCATGGGTGCGCCGGTACGGCGAGACGTAGACGCTGACGCGCTCGCGCCCGAATATCTCGCGCAGCCCCGTGCCGGTCGCGCGGGCCTGGCGCAGCCCGGCCTCGGTGAGCCGCAGCGCGTGGTCGGGTTCGCGCTCGTACACGGTGTCATCGGCGTTCCCCTCCGACTCGCCGTGCCGGACGAGGACGATGCGACGCGGTCTTGCCATGCGTAAACCCTAGATCGCCGGTCTGACATCCGAGCAGCCGTCCGGCCGCCATCCGGCGTATCGCTCACACCGTCCAGCTGGGGTTCAGGTCGACGACGGCCCCGGTCAGGCCCGCGACGTCGGCCTCCGTCCCCGCGCGCAGCGACAGCCGCTCCACCCGGTCGGCCCGGTACTTGCCGTGCTCGGCCGCCGACCGCCACATGGAGAGCACCAGGAACTCGTTGCCCGGCGCCTCCCCGAACACCCCGCGCAGCATCCCCGGCGACCCGGCCATCGCCGGGTTCCAGATCCGCTCCTGCGCCGACGCGAAGTGCTCGACGCGGTCGGCGTGCACCCGGCAGTTCGCCACCCGCACCACATCGGCGTCGGTGAAGCGCGGCTCGAAGCCGGTCTTCACGTCGAAGCGGTGGTCGAACAGCTTGGCGCGCGCGTCCCTGTACGTGCCGGACTGCGCGGCGGCGAGGCGGTCGTGGGCGCGCGCCATGAAGGAGTCGTAGAACGGGCGGCTTTCCCAGAACGTGAAGACGTGCGCGACATCGGGCCGCCCCCGGCTCCACCCGCCGCCCTGGCCTCTGAATCCCGGCTCCCCCAGCAGTCCCGCCCACTTCCGCTGCCCCCGGTCGAAGCCGGGACGGTCGACCACAGTGCAGCGAATCCACTTGACCAGCACCGCGCCATCGTACGGCCCGCGCCCACGGCGCCGGTCCCACTCCGGCGGACCGGTTCGCCCCGCGCGCGTGGCAGCATGGTCGGTGAGCGGCTGACAACGGGCAGTCACGGGGAGGGGTTTGGCGATGAGCGGCTTCAGCAAGGGGCTCGACAAGGTCGAGGTGGCACTGCGGTGGGACCCGAGCCCGTTCGGCTCCCCGCCCCACGACCTGGATGTCATCGCCGCGGTCTACCCGGCGTCCGATCCGTACGGCAGCCCCGCCTATCTGGTGCACTTCGACAGCCGCTCCCCCGACGGCACGGTCTATCTGAGCCGCGACAGCACCACCGGAAAGGGCTTCGGGGACGACGAGGTGCTGACGCTGGAGTTCGCCCGCCAGCCGGACGCCCACGCCCGGATCGTGGTCGGCGTGGTCATCCAACAGCGCCCGGACCGGCTCGTCTTCGCGGACATCGCCAACCCCGAGGTGCACATCCGCGAGGGCTACACGGTACTGGCGAGCGACGACTTCTCCGGCGTCGCGCACAGCACGGCCGCGACGGTCGCGGAGTTCGTCCGGACCTCGGGCGGCGCCTGGGAGTTCCACCCGGCCGTGCACGGCTTCGACCTGGACCCGGACGCCTTCACCGCCGCGATGGGCGCACGGTCCCTCTGACACCTGCGTACGTAGTACGTAGGTGAAGGACGAGGGCGTGCGCCTGCCCCCGAACGCCCAAGTGGGGACCGGCAGTTCACCGGTCCCCACAGGGCAGGGCCTCTCAGCCCTCAGAAGCGCTCGGGCTTCGAGCGCCCGTGATCAGCTGCAGCCGCTGGTCGAGCCGCAGCCCTCGCAGATGTAGCAGGAGCCGGCCCGCTGCATCTTGGTGCCGCAGGAGAAGCAGAGCGGCGCGTCGGCGCTGACGCCGAGCTGCATCTCGACGAGCTCGGCCGAGTTGTGCACGGCCTTCGGGGGCTCGACGACCGCCGGCTTGGGCGCGGCGACGGCCTTCAGCGTCTCCGTCTGACGCGGGGCGGACTGGGCCAGGCCCTCGACGTCCATCTCCTCGTCGTCCAGGGTCGGCTCGTACGAACCGGTGTCCAGGTGGCGCTGACGCTCCTCGGCGGAGTGGATGCCGAGCGCCGAGCGGGTCTCGAACGGCAGGAAGTCCAGCGCCAGGCGGCGGAAGATGTAGTCGACGATCGACTGCGCCATCCGCACGTCCGGGTCGTCCGTCATGCCGGCCGGCTCGAAGCGCATGTTGGTGAACTTCGAGACGTACGTCTCCAGCGGAACGCCGTACTGCAGACCGACCGAGACGGCGATCGAGAAGGCGTCCATCATGCCCGCGAGGGTCGAGCCCTGCTTGGACATCTTCAGGAAGACCTCACCCAGGCCGTCGTCCGGGTAGGAGTTGGCGGTCATGTAGCCCTCGGCGCCACCGACCGTGAAGGAGGTGGTGATGCCCGGACGGCCCTTGGGCAGGCGCTTGCGGACCGGGCGGTACTCGACGACCTTCTCGACGGCCTTGCGGATCTCGGCCTCGGTCTTCTCGGTGACCTCGACCTTCTCCTTCTCCTTGGTCTTCGCGGAGAGGGGCTGGCCGACCTTGCAGTTGTCGCGGTAGATCGCGAGCGCCTTGACGCCCATCTTCCACGCCTCGAAGTAGACCTCCTCGACGTCCTCGACGGTCGCCGTCTCCGGCAGGTTGACCGTCTTGGAGAGGGCGCCCGAGATCCACGGCTGGATGGCCGCCATCATGCGGACGTGGCCCATCGCGGAGATGGAGCGCTCGCCCATGGCGCAGTCGAAGACCTCGTAGTGCTCGGTCTTCAGACCGGGGGCGTCGATCACATTGCCGTTCTCGGCGATGTGGGCGACGACCGCCTCGATCTGCTCCGGCTGGTAGCCGAGGCGGCGCAGCGCCTGCGGCACCGTGCCGTTGACGATCTGCATCGAGCCGCCGCCGACCAGCTTCTTGAACTTGACCAGCGCGAGGTCGGGCTCCAGGCCGGTGGTGTCGCAGGACATCGCGAGACCGATGGTGCCGGTCGGGGCGATGACCGACGCCTGAGCGTTGCGGAAACCGTTCTTCTCGCCCAGGCGGACCACGTCCTGCCAGGCCTCCGTGGCGGCGGCCCAGATCGGCGAGTCCAGGTCGTCCATGCGCACGGCCGTCGTGTTGGCGTCGGCGTGCTGCTTCATGACGCGCTGGTGCGGCTCGGCGTTGCGGGCGTAGCCGTCGTACGCGCCGACGACCGCGGCCAGCTCGGCGGAGCGCTTGTACGAGGTGCCGGTCATCAGCGAGGTGATGGCACCGGCGAGCGCGCGGCCGCCGTCCGAGTCGTACGCGTGGCCGGTGGCCATCAGCAGGGCGCCGAGGTTGGCGTAGCCGATGCCCAGCTGGCGGTAGGCGCGGGTGTTCTCGCCGATCTTCTGGGTCGGGAAGTCCGCGAAGCAGATGGAGATGTCCATCGCGGTGATGACCAGCTCGACGACCTTGGCGAACCGCTCGACCTCGAAGGACTGGTGGCCCTCGCCGTCGTCCTTGAGGAACTTCATGAGGTTCAGCGAGGCGAGGTTGCAGGACGTGTTGTCCAGGTGCATGTACTCGCTGCACGGGTTCGAGCCGTTGATGCGGCCGGACTCCGGGCAGGTGTGCCAGTGGTTGATCGTGTCGTCGTACTGGATGCCCGGGTCGGCGCAGGCCCACGCCGCCTCGGCCATCTTGCGGAAGAGCGACTTGGCGTCGACCTCTTCGATGACGTCACCGGTCATCCGGGCGCGCAGCCCGAACTTGCCGCCGGTCTCGACGGCCTTCATGAACTCGTCGTTCACCCGGACCGAGTTGTTGGCGTTCTGGTACTGGACGGACGTGATGTCGTCGCCGCCCAGGTCCATGTCGAAGCCCGCGTCGCGCAGCGCGCGGATCTTCTCCTCCTCCTTCACCTTGGTCTCGATGAAGTTCTCGATGTCGGGGTGGTCGACGTCGAGGATGACCATCTTGGCCGCGCGGCGGGTGGCGCCGCCCGACTTGATGGTTCCGGCGGAGGCGTCGGCACCGCGCATGAAGGAGACCGGGCCGGAGGCGTTGCCGCCGGAGGAGAGCAGCTCCTTGGAGGAGCGGATGCGGGAGAGGTTCAGGCCGGCGCCGGAGCCGCCCTTGAAGATCATGCCCTCTTCCTTGTACCAGTCGAGGATCGACTCCATGGAGTCGTCGACGGACAGGATGAAGCAGGCGGAGACCTGCTGGGGCTGCGGGGTGCCCACGTTGAACCACACGGGGCTGTTGAAGCTGAAGATCTGGTGCAGGAGGGCGTACGCCAGCTCGTGCTCGAAGATCTCGGCGTCCGCGGGCGAGGCGAAGTAGCTGTAGTCCTCGCCTGCCTTGCGGTAGGTCTTCACGATCCGGTCGATCAGCTGCTTCAGACCGGTCTCGCGCTGCGGGGTGCCGACGGCCCCGCGGAAGTACTTGCTGGTGACGATGTTGACCGCGTTCACCGACCAGAAGTCGGGGAACTCGACGCCACGCTGCTCGAAGTTGATCGAGCCGTCGCGCCAGTTGGTCATGACGACGTCACGGCGCTCCCACGTCACCTCGTCGTACGGATGCACGCCGGGGGTGGTGTGGATGCGCTCGATACGCAGACCCTTGCTCGCCTTGGAACCCTTGGTGCGGGATCCTCGTGCCGGGCCGCTCGTCGTCTCTGTCATGCCGCCTCCCATACGCGGGCGAAAACGCCCAAAAGTGCCCGAATGTTCCCGTGGCACGGTGTTTGTCTGGTGCCCCGGACGCCGCGCAGAGCGCCCGTGACAGGTCCTGGATTGCCGCCGATCGCGACCGGAGTCCGCCGGTCAGTCGGCAGCGGTGGCGGGCACGGGGACCTCGGGGGTCACTCCGGCCACGCGCGCGTCCGCGTCGTCCGCGGGAGGCCGTTGTTCGCGGAGTTCCGCGATGGCGGCCTCGAAGTCTTCAAGGGTGTCGAATGCCCGGTACACGGACGCGAAGCGCAGGTACGCGACGAGGTCGAGCTCCTGCAACGGGCCGAGTATGGCCAGACCCACGTCATGGGTGGTCAGCTCGGCGCTGCCGGTGGCGCGCACCGCCTCCTCGACCCGCTGGCCGAGCTTGGCGAGGGCGTCCTCGGTGACCGGCCGCCCCTGGCACGCCTTGCGGACGCCAGAGATGACCTTGGTGCGAGAGAAAGGTTCAGTGACGCCCGACCGCTTGACCACCATCAGCGAGGCCGTCTCCACCGTCGTGAAACGACGGGAGCAGTCGGGGCACTGACGGCGCCTGCGGATCGACGTGCCGTCGTCGGTGGTCCGACTGTCGACGACACGGCTGTCGGGGTGCCTGCAGAAGGGGCAGTGCATGAAACCCAACCCTCCTTCGCAGCACGACCGAATAGCCTCGACAGGCCTGAACAGGCCCCGCGAAGCAGCCACAAGCATAGGCGATGGCCGCAGTCCGGAGGACCAACGACCACAACTTCTGGGTGGCGGTGCCAATCCAACCACTAGATCTGGGGTTTTGCCGCCAACTGCCCACTACCGCGTGTCGCGGATCGGTAGCGCAGGGAACCGCGCCGAGGGGCTTGGTTCCGGCCCGTGTCCGGGCGGGCCCGGAGGGCGACGAACCACCCGACGAACATCCGACGGAACGCCGGATCGGGGACGCCGGGGCGGGCGCGCCCGCCCCCGTTTCCGGGCGACCGGATGGCAGACTGGGAGCCCGGTACCGGCCATCGCGTCGCGGTCGTACGTACGCACGGTCCGGTGGCTGTCGGCGACGCTCCCGGGCGGCGCCTTCGGGCTCCGGCCTCAGCGGTGAAGGGTACCGTAATCGACCGAATTGCCTGCCGACCGGCCCCGTCAAGGGTGCCCGCATACACCCGGCCCCATCATCACGTCACGCTTTCTGCGATTTTTCACTCGAACGTGTGTTTGGCGCAACCTTTCGAAAGCAACTACCGTTGTCCAGCTAGGGAGACCATTTCGAGAGGGGCCGACGTGACCACCACCGCAGACAGTGCCACCATCACTGCCCAGGACCGCTCCCAGACCCGACTTGAGCCGGTGCATGCCATGAATGACGCAGTCACGAACCAGGAGGGCGGCGACCCAGCGCGGGCCACACGCTCGCTGCCCGGCCGACCTCCGGGCATCAGGGCGGACAGCTCCGGTCTCACCGACCGGCAGCGGCGGGTCATCGAGGTCATCCGGGACTCCGTCCAGCGCCGGGGGTACCCGCCGTCGATGCGGGAGATCGGTCAGGCGGTGGGTCTCTCCAGCACGTCCTCCGTCGCCCACCAGCTCATGGCCCTGGAGCGCAAGGGCTTCCTCCGCCGCGACCCCCACCGCCCGCGGGCGTACGAGGTGCGCGGCTCGGACCAGCCGAGCAGCCAGCCGACCGACACCACCGGCAAGCCCGCGGCCTCCTATGTGCCGCTGGTCGGCCGGATCGCCGCCGGTGGCCCCATCCTCGCCGAGGAGTCGGTCGAGGACGTCTTCCCGCTGCCCCGCCAGCTGGTCGGCGACGGCGAGCTCTTCGTCCTGAAGGTCGTCGGTGACTCGATGATCGAGGCCGCGATCTGCGACGGCGACTGGGTCACCGTGCGCCGCCAGCCGGTCGCGGAGAACGGCGACATCGTCGCGGCGATGCTGGACGGCGAAGCCACAGTGAAGCGGTTCAAGCGCGAGGACAACCACATCTGGCTGCTCCCGCACAACTCCGCGTACCAGCCCATCCCCGGTGACGAGGCCACCATCCTCGGCAAGGTGGTGGCGGTGCTGCGGCGGGTCTGACCGACCCGCCGGCCAGGACCGGCCCCGGGACCCCCTGCGCCGGTCCCGGGGCCCTGTTGTGTCCGGGTGCCGGATCCTCCGCAGGGGGCTGCGTCACTGCCCGTCCGAGCGCCCGGGCCTACTGCACTGCCGGAGGGACGGCTACTTCCCGTCGGCCTTGGCGACCGCGTCGATCGCGGAGAGCGAGCGGCGCACCTGATTGCGGTCCGTGGTGTACCAGAAGTCCGGCAGCGAGGCCCGCAGATAGCTGCCGTAGCGCGCGTTGGCCAGCCTGGGGTCGAGCACGGCGACGACACCCCGGTCCCCCGTCGCCCGGACCAGACGGCCCGCGCCCTGGGCCATCAGCAGCGCGGCATGAGTCGCGGCCACCGCCATGAAGCCATTGCCGCCGCCCTCCTCCACCGCCTTCTGGCGGGCGCTCATCAGCGGGTCGTCGGGCCGGGGGAACGGGATCCGGTCCATGACCACCAGCTGGCAGCTCGCGCCCGGCACGTCCACGCCCTGCCAGAGGGAGAGCGTGCCGAACAGACAGGTCTCCGGGTCACCCGAGAAGGTCTTGATCAGCTCGCCCAGCGTGTCCTCACCCTGGAGCAGGATCGGCCTGTCAAGGCGGCCGCGCAGCTCCTCGGCGGCGGCCTGGGCGGCCCGCATCGACGAGAACAGGCCCAGCGTCCGGCCACCGGCCGCCTCGACCAGCTCCGCCAGCTCGTCCATCATGTCGCCGCGCGAGCCCTCACGGCCCGGGGTGGCCAGATGCCGGGCGACGTAGAGGATGCCCTGCTTGGGGTAGTCGAAGGGCGAGCCGACGTCGATCCCCTTCCACTGCGGGACGTCCTCGCCCTCGGTGCCCTCCGGCGCGAGGCCCAGCGACGCGCCGACCCCGTTGAAGTCACCGCCGAGCTTGAGCGTGGCCGAGGTGAGCACCACCGAACGGTCGGCGAAGAGCTTCTCCCGCAGCAGCCCCGACACGGAGAGCGGGGCGACCCGCAGGGAGGCGCCGAAGCGGTCGTGCCGCTCGTACCAGACGACGTCGTACTCGGATCCGTTGGAGATCCGCTCGGCCACCCCGTGGACGCTCTCGACCGCCGCGAGGGCCTGCTTGCGCACCGCGTCCTCGTCCTGGACGGACTTGTCGCGGGTGGAGCCGAGCGCCGAGATCACCGTACGAGCCGCGTCGCGCAGCGCCATCAGGGCGTACCCGAGGTCCTCCGGGACCTCCTCCAGACGGCCGGGCAGCGCCAGCTCCATCAGCCGCTCGAAGCCCTCGGCGGCGGTCTGGAGCTGGTCGGCCGCCTTCTCGTTGACGAGCTTGGCGGCCCGCCGCACGGCCCGGTTGACCTGCCCCGGGGTGAGCTCTCCGGTGGCGACTCCGGTGACCCGGGAGACCAGCTCGTGCGCCTCGTCGACGATCAGCACTTCGTGCTGCGGGAGCACCGGGGCGCCCTCGATGGCGTCGATGGCGAGCAGGGCGTGGTTGGTGACCACGACGTCCGAGAGTTTGGCGCGCTCGCGGGCCATCTCCGCGAAGCACTCCGCCCCGTACGCGCACTTCGAGGCGCCCAGGCACTCCCGGGAGGAGACGGACACCTGGCCCCAGGCGCGGTCCGAGACGCCGGGCGTCAGGTCGTCCCGGTCGCCCGTCTCCGTCTCGTCGGCCCAGTCCCGCATCCGCAGCAGGTCCTGCCCGAGCTTGCTGGTGGGCGCGGCCGCCTCGAACTGGTCGAAGAGACCCTCCTCCTCTTCCTGCGGCACCCCCTCGTGGAGGCGGTGCAGACAGAGGTAGTTCGAGCGGCCCTTGAGCATGGCGAACTCCGGGCGGCGGCGCAGCTGCGGGTGCAGCGCGTCGACCGTACGCGGAAGATCGCGCTCCACGAGCTGCCGCTGGAGCGCCAGGGTCGCCGTGGCCACCACGACGCGCTCGCCGTGCGCCAGCGCCGGCACCAGATAGCCCAGGGACTTTCCGGTGCCGGTGCCGGCCTGGACGAGCAGGTGGGAACCGCCGTCGATGGCGTCGGCGACAGCCGTGGCCATGGTGACCTGGCCGGGGCGCTCAAGACCGCCGACGGCGGAGACGGCGGCGTGCAGGAGCTCGGGGAGAGATGGCTTCGTCATAGCCTGTCCACCCTAAAGGGCACCACTGACAATCCGATCACGTCGGCGGTGCGAGCGGGTTCGGGACGGTACCCGCGACGGCCGCGTGCGGGCGCTCGGGGCGGTCCCGGTAGCCGTCCAGATGCAGCCGGTTCCGGTTCAGACAGAGCCGCTCGATACGCGGCGTGAGCAGGTCGAACGTCTCGTAGCGCTCCTTGAGCTCGGGGAACCGCGCCTGGTGGCGCAGGATCTCGTCGCGCACCAGCGCCCAGAAGTCGCACTCCGGAACGTCCAGTTGCTCCTCGCACAGCGGCGCGAGATAGCGGAACACCCCGACGAAGAGACCGGAGTGGATGAACTGGGTGAGGAAGGAGGGCGGCTCGGTCAGCAGGACGTCCCGGACGTCGTCGGGCATGGAGTCGTGCTCGGGCAGCGACTCCGCGCTGATGTTGACGTCGTCCACGAAGTCCTTGATCGCCAGGCGTACGGGCACGTCGTGGTCGTCGAAGACGACGATGGCGTTCTCGCCGTGCGGCGAGAAGACCGTCCCGTAGCGGTAGAGGAACCGCAGCAGCGGCGGCAGCAGCGCGGCGAACAGGCGGCGCAGCCAGACCTGGGGGGCGAGGCCCGAGCGGGCGACGAGTTCGGCGGTGAAGGCACGTCCCTGCGGATCGGTGTGGAGCAGCGCGGCGAGGGTACGCGCGCGTTCGCCCACCGCGAGGCGGGTCTGCAGCGGCTCGCGCCAGATCGCCCCGAGCAGCTCTTTGTACTGGTACGGAACCTCGGCGAGGTGGTCGTACAGCGGGTGCTCGACCGCCACGGAGGCCACCTCTCCGAGCAGGATCACCCCGCATTCGTCACGCAGGAACGGATCGGCGTCGCGCAGGGCGTGGACCCAGGCGGTGACGGCCGGGGCGGCGAGGGTGCGCTCCGTCGGCAACCCTCGCCAGACCAGCGTGTTCAGGATCGAGAGCGGCAGCTTCACTGTGTGCCGGTCGGGGCGCGAGGTGTTGAGGAAGGTCCGGATGGACTGCTGCGGCAGCCGGAGGTCGGCGTCGCCCGGCAGCGGGACGATCGCGCCGTCGGCGACGGCCGGGGCGAAGAGCGGCAGCACCACCTCGTCCCACTGCCAGGGGTGCACGGGCAGGTAGAGGTAGTCGTCCGGGGCGAGACCACGCGCGCGTAGCGCGGCGGCGAAGCCCTCGCGGACCGCCGGGTCGAGCTCCCGGGTGTAGAGCCGGTCGGGCGTGGCGAGCGCGCCGACGCCCCGGTAGCGGGCGAGGTCGGTGCGGACGGCGATCCAGGGCAGCCGGTCGGGCCTGCGGGCCTCGGGGGCCCATCGGGCGGCGTCGACGGCCGAGAACCCCAGCCGCCCCTTGTTCAGGACGAGCCAGGGGTGTCCGGTCTGGTGGCCTTCCAGCTCCGCGTACCCGAGCTCCGCGAGGCGGGCGGCGGGCAGCGCGGTGTGGTCGAGGCGGGTGTCGGCGGTGAGCGTGGCCGTGAGCTCGCCGACGAGGTGGCCGAAGGTGGCGCCGTCGAGCCCGAGCGTGCGGCGGGCCCGCACGAGGAAGGCGAGCGGGTCGGTGAAGGGCCGCCCGCCGTGGCTGACGGAGTCGGCGTCGACGAGCCAGTCGTCGTACGAGCCGCGCCGGGCCCGGAAGGAGAGGGCGGAGCCGTCGTCCAG
The DNA here is from genome assembly GCF_041435195.1 of Streptomyces sp. NBC_00224. Lineage (NCBI taxonomy): Bacteria > Bacillati > Actinomycetota > Actinomycetes > Kitasatosporales > Streptomycetaceae > Streptomyces > Streptomyces sp. NBC_00224. Next base: position 6,633,869 of record NZ_CP108106.1, on the reverse strand, counting down.
GGGCTGGGTGTAGTGGGCACGGGGGCGGCGGGGGGTGCCGTGGGCGGCGGCGTGCGGGGCACCGTGGGAGGCGTCGTCCCGCCCCGGGGTGTCTTCCGGTCGGAGGTCCTCGCTGCCGCCGCCCCACTGCGGGACCGGCTCGATGATCCCTTCGTACGCGAAGGCGCCGAGCATCTTGGCGAGCAGCCGACGGGCTGCGCGGTCCCAGGCTTCGCGGTTCAGCTCGGGCGGGGCGAGCAGTGTGGGTGGCGCTGGTGGTGTGGACAGCCCAGGCGGTGTGGGCGGCTCCTCCCGTTCGTCGAAATCATCGGGGACAAGCGGATTCGGCAAGGCGACTCCTCGGGGTGGAACCGATGTGGTTCGAGCGGTGTATGTAGGGCAGCGGGTGGTTCACAGCAGGTGCCTGAGCGCGCGATCACGAACCATGAGGGCGGCCCGCTTGTCGGGAAGGTCGACTTCCGCGGAGAACCGGAAGCCGGCGCTCAGAAAGGCGGAGACGGAGGGGGTGTTGCGCAGATCGGGTTCAGCGACCACACGGGGACACTGCGGCCGGTTGTCGAGGACGAGATCGGCGACGGCCCGGAGCAGTGCGGTCCCGGTCCCGCGCCCGCGGTCGGCGACACCGCCGATGAGGAGGTGGATACCGGTGTCGTGCGGACGCGCCGGATAGTGCCGGGCCAGCGGGTCGAGATCGGCCCGGTAGATCTCCCAATAGCTCATGGGGACGCCGTCCAGCAGGCCGAGGCACGGCACGCTCCGCCCGTCGCCGTCGAGTTGGGGACGGAGATGGGCCGCCGTGACCGACTCGGGCCCGGCCAGCTCCCAGAAGGCGGCCACGGCGGGATCGTTCATCCAGGTACTCAGAAGGGAGAGGTCACGTTCGACACGAGCGGGTACGAGCTGGAAGACGCCGAGGGGTGTGGTGACCGGTCCCCATGCCCCGGGACAGTCGAGCAGGTCGTCCCCGCCGGGGTGGGAGGCGATGCGGGAAGCGATGCGGGATGCGCCGACGGGTTGAGAGGCGATGTGGGATGCGCCGATCGCGCCGTACGAGTGGGTGGTACGAAGGGCCGCATCGGAGCGGTCGGCCTCGGGCTGGAAATGTGACGGGGTGCGGGCGCCCGCTTCCGCACCCGCCGTCGCGGGCTCGGCCGCGTCGGGGTCGGGGGTTCCACGGCCCGGGACTCCGGCGTCGGGGGTCCCGGAGCCGAGGGGCGCGGAGTCCGGCACACCGGAGTCGGAGGCCCGGGAGTCCGGGACACCCGACGCTGGAGCCCCGCGGTCCGGCGCACCGGAGCCCGGGACGCCGTCCTCATCGCCATCCTCACCGCTGCCCTCTCCCGCACTGCCCTCTCTCGCACTGTCGCCGCCCACCTCTGCCGCGCCGGTCCCGGCCGTCCTCGACTCTCCGAACAGCGCGATGAGTTCGTAGGGCAGCCGCATGTCCAGCGTGTCCTCGGCGCCGCCGGGCTGGGGGGAGGGACCGGCTCCGGCGTCGGCGTCGGTGCTCGCATCGGTGGGAGGCACGGCGACGCTCCTCTCTCGTCATTCAGCTGTTCGTGGGGATCAAGTTCCGTTGGTGTGGAGGGGGTTGGCGATGGTGACGTAGACGGACTGGGTGTCGACCGGGCCGACGAGTTCGTCGAGGCCGTGCAGCCGGGTCATGAGGTTGGCCTTGCAGCGCAGGGTCGGGCTGTCCAGCAGGTACGCGGGCAGCGGTGAGCCGAGGGCGGTGGCCTTGGCCAGGAACTGCCGCAGGGCGGCGAGGAGCACGCGCTCGTCGGCCAGGCGCTGGGCCCCGAAGGCCCCGACGAGGCCGAGGACGTTGTTGATGCCGAGGTAGTAGGCGAAGCGTTCGTCGGTGACGGCGTCGGAGACGAAGGTGTCGCTGGCGGCGCCGACTTCGGGCAGTCGGCGTTCGAGGGCGTCCCGGTGGGACTCGCGGAAGTAGTAGCCCTGGTTGTCGCGGTAGCGGCCGCCGACGGGCCAGCCGTCGGGGTCGAGCAGCACCAGCGTGTTCTGCTGGTGGGCTTCGAGCGCGATCCCCGCCGTGGCGTCCAGCCAGAGCACGGGGCGGACGACCTGGTCGAGGTAGCGCAGGAACCACTCGGCGGCCACGGCCGGGGTCGGACGGCCGGTTCGGGCGGCGAGCTTGGCCACGATGTCCGCGAGGCGCGAGTGCATCGCGGTCCCGGGGCGGCCGGGCAGGGGGCGCGGCGCGGTCAGGGCGGCGATGCAGACGGCGTCGTCACTGGGGCCGAACGGGTTGTGGCGGATCATCACGTCGAGCCCGCGGACCGGCTGGCCGTCCAGGGCGTCGACGGCGAGCCAGGCCGGGTCGCGGACGATGTCGAATCCGGGGTGCGCCGCCTGCCACTGCTCGGCGAGGCCGGTGCGCAGCAGCCGGTGGACCTCCACGCCTCGGTGGAGTTCCTTGCGGAGGTTCTCCCGGCGGGAGTTGGTGATGCGCAGGCCGAGGGAGAGCTTGAGCATGGCGTCGGCGCCGGGCCGGTGCACGGTACGGACGGAGGAGGTGGGGTGCCAGGGTTCGCCGTACGGGCCGAGGTCGCGCAGGAACCCGGCGTCGAGCAGTTCGACGACGGCCGGCCGGTGGGCGAGCTCGCGCGCCTGCCACGGGTGCAGGGGCAGCGCCACGGTGTTCGCCGGGACGTGGAGTCCGGCGGCGAGCCGGGCGGTGAGTTCGTCGGCGGCGACCGGGCGGCCGCCGTCCGTCCAGGCCGAGTCGGCGGCGAGGACGGTGCGGTCGACGGCCATCCAGTGGAGCGGGAAGGAGCCGAACAACTCGGGTGAGTAGAGGCGCACTTCGGCCTCGGAGAGTCCTTCACGGCTCTTCGGGGTGGGGTGGAGGGGGTGACCTAGGAGCAGGGACTGTTCGGCGCTGAGGAAGAGGTCGGCCTCGTCGGCGGGGCCGGGGTGGCGGCGGCGTTCCGCGATGAACTCCGCGGTGTGCCGGACCGAATCCGCGACGCGGCCCACCAGATCGGCGCCCTCGCTGCGGCCGGACTCGCGGTTGATCAGGGCGGCCACGGTGACGGCGTCCACGGCCGGGGCGCCGTGCGGGGCACCGTCGAGCTCCGGCATGCCGAAGCGGTGCCAGCCGGTGGCGGACCAGTACCGGACGGGGACGAGCAGGGCGGTGCCGCTGGCGCGCAGTGGGATGCGCAGCACGGGCCCTTCGGGTGCGGCGAGGTCGTTCTCCCGTACCCAGCAGCGGAGCAGATTCTCGACGGCCGCGGCCTCGGCGGCGGCTTCCGGGTCCGGGTGGTCCAGAAGCTCCCGGTCCTGGAGGTCCGGGTCCAGGGGGCCCTGGCTCACGGGGACTTGGCTCCGGGGATCGCGGCCGTGCTCGGCCGGATCGTCGGCGGGCAGCCGTTCGCCGTGGATCCCCGCCTTCTGGCGCGGCACCGTCGCCGTCTCTGCCACAAGGGGGCCGCAGGGGGCGGTGGGGCGGCCGGGGCCGTCGGGCGCGTCGGGCGCGGGGATGCGGTTCACGGTGGGCTTCCTTGTGTGGTGGACCGGGTCAGTGGGACGGCCCGGCGTCGGTCCGGTGGCGGGTCGCGCGCTCCGCGGCGGCCAGGGCGTCGGCCAGCCGGTCGAGCACGGCGGCCGCCTGTTCGTCGGTGAGGGTGAGGGGTGGCAGCAGTCGCACGACGCTGGAGTGACGGCCGCCGAGTTCGACGATGAGGCCACGGCGCAGGCACTCCCGCTGGACGGCGGTGGCCAGCGTGGGCGCGGCGGCCGCGGTGCCGGTGTGGGGGTCCTCGCGCTCGGGGTCGACGAGTTCGACGCCGATCATCAGCCCCCGGCCGCGGACGTCGCCGATGCTGGGGTGGTCCGCCGCCAGGCCCTGGAGCCGGGCGAGCATCCGGCCGCCGAGCAGGGCGGCGCGTTCGGCGAGCCGGTTCTCGCGGACGTAGGCGATGGTCGCGGTGCCCGCGGCCATGGCGAGCTGGTTGCCGCGGAAGGTGCCGGCGTGGGCGCCGGGCTGCCAGACGTCGAGGTCGTCGCGGTAGACGATCACGGCGAGCGGCAGCGAGCCGCCGATGGCCTTGGACAGGACCATCACGTCCGGCACGATCCCGCTGTGTTCGACGCCCCAGAAGGCGCCGGTGCGCCCCACGCCGGTCTGCACCTCGTCGGCGATGAGCGGGATGGAGCGGGCAGCGGTGATCTCGCGCATCCGGCGCATCCAGGTGTCGGGCGCGGGGTTCACCCCGCCCTCGCCCTGCACCGGCTCGACGATCATCCCGGCGGGCGCGGGCACCCCGCCCTTGGGGTCGTCGAGCAGGCTCTCGGTCCAGCGGGCGGCGAGTTCGGCGCCGCGTTCGCCTCCCACGCCGTACGGACAGCGGTAGTTGAGCGGGTAGGGCAGCCGCGTCACGCGCGCGTTGGAGGCGCCGCCCGAGGCGTCGAGGGCGCCCGCCGTCATGCCGTGGTACGCCCCGGTGAAGGCGAGCAGCCCGCTGCGGCCGGTCGCGGTGCGGACCAGCTTCAGCGCGGCCTCGACCGCGTCGGTCCCGGCCGGGCTGCAGAACTGGATCCGCGCGTGGTCGGCCAGGGGGCGCGGCAGGGTGGTGAACAGCTCGGTGGTGAACGCGTCCTTGACCGGGGTGGCCAGGTCGAGCGCGTGCAGCGGGGCGCCGGAGTCGAGGACCTTGCGGATGGCTTCGAGGACGACCGGGTGGTTGTGCCCGAGGGCGAGGGTGCCCGCGCCCGCGAGGCAGTCGAGGTAACGCCGCCCGTCCGCCCCTTCGATGGTCAGCCCGCGGGCGCGCACGGGCACGATCGGCAGCGAGCGGGCGTACGTCCGGGCGGCGGACTCGCGCAGGGACTGCCGCCGCAGGATTCCCTCGTGGGCGGGCGGTGTCCGCGGCGATGTGGTCGGAAGCTCGGCCGGCGGTGGTACCGGCGCGGATTCGGTCACGGCCACGAGTTCTGGTCCTCCCACGGTGCGCGCTCTGCTGTGCCAGCCGCGCCGGGACCCTGTGACGGTTCCGTGGCACGCCCGTTGCCCGGTGCGAACGGTGGGGCTGAACGCTGGCGTGTTGTCCCCCGTACGTACCAACGACGCCGGGGCCGGAGGATCACGGGCAGGCGCGAAGATCCTTGCGGAGCGGAACCGTGGCCCTGCCGCGCACCGTCCCAACCGGCACCGGCATAGTGGGGGCCGCACTTCGGCCAGTACTTTCCGGCCGGAGCGAGGTGGGCCGACGGCTTCGAGGAAGCCGACGGGTTCGCTTCAGTAACCACAAGCGGTGGAGCAACGGTGGCTGCACCGCGCATCAGCAGCTTCAGTACCGAAGTCCCAGGGGGATCAAGAACATGCGACCGACACGCCCGAATTCCGCGGCCCGTGGTGGGAGGGGCGCACTTCGCCGGACCTCCCCCGTACTGGCAGCGCTCGGCCTCACGGCCGCTCTCGCCCTGACCGCCACCGCGTGCGGTCCGGGCGGCGACGACAAGGCCGACGCCAAGCCGACCGCCTCGGCGACCGCCGGCGACGACGGCCTCCAGCTCCCGGACGACATCAAGGACCGGCTCAAGAAACACGGAATCGACCCGGACAAGTGGAAGAACGGCGAGTGGAAGAACTGGGACAAGTCCAAGTGGCTGCGTGAGGCCAGGGACTTCGTCAACCCGATCATCCAGGACCTGTGGGACCCGGACCGGATGCGGAAGGCCGACAAGCCCCCGCAGAAGCCCGTCCCCAACGACATCTCGGGCGACAAGGGCGTGACGGACCCGACCCCGGCGCCCGTCAAGGCCCGGGCTCAGAAGGCTCCGTACCACCAGAGCCTGCCGGAGCTCGGCAAGCTGTTCTTCGACGGCCCCGAGGGCTCGATGGTCTGCTCCGCGACCGTCGTGAAGGACCCGGCGCACCCCGGCAAGTCCAACATGGTGTGGACGGCGGGCCACTGCGTCCACGCGGGCGCCAAGGGCGGCTGGTACCGCAACATCGCCTTTGTGCCCTCGTACAACAACGCCGACATGTCGCTCGCGCAGCTGCAGAAGGCGACCAAGCAGCAGATCGCGCCGTACGGCGTGTACTGGGCCGACTGGGCGCAGACGTCGCAGCAGTGGATCCAGGGGGGCGGCTCGACCGGCGGCCAGGGCGCTCCGTACGACTTCGCGGTGCTGCACGTCACCCTTGAGAAGGGCAAGGGCGGCAAGTCCCTTGAGGAGACGGTCGGTACGGCGCTCCCGGTGGACTTCAACGCCCCGGCCGTGCCGAAGATCGCGAGCATGACGGCCAACGGCTACCCGGCCGCGCCGCCGTACGACGGCCAGAAGCTGTACCAGTGCAAGGACAAGCCGGGCCGGCTCTCGCTCGACGCCGGCAGCCCGACCATGTACCGCCTGGGCTGCACCATGACCGGCGGCTCCTCCGGCGGCGGCTGGATCGCCGCGGGCGCCGACGGCAAGCCCGCGCTGGTCTCCAACACCTCCATCGGCCCGGTGACGGCCGGCTGGCTGGCGGGTCCGCGTCTGGGCCCGGAGGCCAAGGGCGTGTACGACTCGGTCAGCAACAAGTACGCGGGCCAGTAGGCCCCGGCCGGGTCCGGGAGCTCTCTCCACGAGAGCTCCCGGACCCCTGTGCGAGACCCCCACGTGCGACCGGCATAGTGGGGGGCTGCGAAACGGCGGTCCCGGAAGACCCCGCTTCGCGAGATGACGTGCCCATGGCAACACACCCTTCGCGGTGTGCTGCCCGGCGCGCGCAACTGAACAAGGTACGAGCAATTTCAGGGGGAATCGTTTCCATGCGATCCATACGTCCGCTGCTGGCCTCCACCGGCCTCGTGGCGGCACTCGCGCTGACGGCCACCGCGTGCGGCCCCGGCGACGACGGCGCGGACAGCAAGCCGTCCGCGTCCAGCACCGCCCAGGGCAAGGGCGACCAGGGTCTTCCCGACGATGTCGCCGGCGCCCTCAAGAAGCACGGCGTCGACCTGGACAAGTGGAAGAACGGCGACTGGAAGAACTGGGACAAATCCAAGTGGCTGCGTGACGCCAAGGACTTCGTCAACCCGGTCATCGCGGACCTGTGGAAGCCCGAGCGGATGAAGTCCGCCAAGGACCCGCAGAAGACCATGGCCGCCGGTGACGTCAACGGCGACCAGGGCATCAGCGACCCGGAGCCGCGGCCGGTCCAGGCCAAGGCCGAGAGTCTGCCGTACCACAACTACGCCGCCCCGGTCGGCAAGGTGTTCTTCGACTCCCCCGAGGGCTCCATGGTGTGCTCGGGCACCGTCGTGAAGGACCCGGCCCACCCCGGCAAGTCCAACCTCGTCTGGACCGCGGGCCACTGCGTCCACGCGGGCGCCAAGGGCGGCTGGTACCGCAACATCGCCTTCGTCCCGGCCTACAACGACAAGGGCAAGTCGGCGGCGCAGCTGCGCAACGCGCAGCCGCAGGAAGTCGCCCCGTACGGCGCGTTCTGGGCCGACTGGGCCTCCACGTCGGGCGAGTGGATCACTGGCGGCGGGCCCACCGGCGGCTCCGGCGCCCCGTACGACTACTCCGTGCTGCACGTGAAGCCGGAGAACGGCACCAAGTCGCTTGAGGAGACCGTCGGCAACGCGCTGACCGTCAACTTCTCGACGCCGGCCGCGCACTCGGTCTCCGCGATGGGCGCCTGGGGTTACCCGGCGGCGCCGCCGTACGACGGCCTCAAGATGTTCAAGTGCGTCGACCGCCCCGGCCGTCTCTCGGTCAGCCCCGGCACGCCCGCGATGTACCGCATCGGCTGCACGATGACCGGCGGTTCCTCCGGTGGCGGCTGGTTCATCACCGGCACGAGCGGCAAGGCGGAGCTGGTCTCCAACACCTCGATCGGCCCGGTCACTTCGGGCTGGCTGGCCGGACCCCAGCTGGGCGCCGGCGCCCAGCAGATCTTCACCCAGATGAGTCAGAAGTACGGCGGCCGGTAGGACTGCTGACACCTGACGACGACAAGGCCCGCCCCCTCGTACGGAGGGGGCGGGCCTTGTTCGCGTCTGCGCGCCGGTCGGTGCCCGGCCGCGCGTGCGGTCAGTGCTTGGCCGGTACGTACGGAGCGAGCTCCGCCGCCAGCGCCTCGTGCACCCGCGCCTTGAGCAGCGTGCCCTCCGGGGTGTGCTCCTCGGAGATCACCTCGCCCTCGGCATGCACCCGCGAGACCAGCTGTCCGTGCGTGTACGGCACGAGGGCCTCGATCTCGACCTCGGGGCGCGGCAGTTCGGCGTCGATGATGCCGAGCAGCTGCTCGATGCCCATGCCCGTACGGGCGGAGACCGCAATGGAGTGCTTCTCGATCCGCAGCAGTCGCTGGAGGACCAGCGGGTCGGCCGCGTCCGCCTTGTTGATCACCACGATCTCGGGCACGTCGACCGCGCCGACCTCGCGGATCACCTCGCGCACGGCGGCCAGCTGCTCCTCCGGGGCGGGGTGCGAGCCGTCCACCACGTGCAGGATCAGGTCGGAGTCGCCGACCTCCTCCATGGTGGAGCGGAACGCCTCGACCAGGTGGTGCGGCAGGTGCCGGACGAACCCGACGGTGTCGGCCAGTGTGTACAGCCGGCCGCTGGGCGTCTCGGCCCGGCGCACGGTCGGGTCGAGGGTGGCGAACAGTGAGTTCTCCACCAGCACGCCCGCGCCCGTGAGGCGGTTGAGCAGCGAGGACTTGCCGGCGTTGGTGTACCCCGCGATGGCTACCGAGGGGACCTTGTTGCGACGGCGCTCCTGGCGCTTGATCTCGCGGCCGGTCTTCATCTCCGCGATCTCCCGGCGCATCTTCGCCATCTTCTCGCGGATCCGCCGCCGGTCCGTCTCGATCTTGGTCTCACCGGGACCACGGGTGGCCATGCCGCCGCCGGACGAGCCGGAGCCGCCACCACCCATCTGCCGGGAGAGCGACTGGCCCCAGCCGCGCAGCCTGGGCAGCATGTACTGCATCTGGGCCAGCGAGACCTGGGCCTTGCCCTCTCGGGACTTGGCGTGCTGGGCGAAGATGTCGAGGATCAGGGCGGTTCGGTCGACCACCTTTACCTTGACGACGTCTTCCAGATGGATCAGCTGGCCGGGGCTGAGCTCACCGTCGCAGACCACGGTGTCGGCGCCGGACTCCAGGACGATGTCCCGCAGCTCCAGCGCCTTGCCGGAGCCGATGTAGGTTGCCGGGTCGGGCTTGTCACGGCGCTGGTACACGCCGTCGAGCACCATCGCGCCCGCCGTCTCGGCGAGTGCGGCGAGCTCCGCCAGGGAGTTCTCCGCGTCCTTGAGCGTGCCCGTGGTCCAGACGCCCACCAACACGACGCGCTCCAGGCGCAGCTGGCGGTACTCGACCTCGGTGACGTCTTCGAGCTCGGTGGAGAGGCCCGCCACGCGCCGCAGGGCGGCACGCTCGGAGCGGTCTAGCTGCTCGCCGTCCCGCGCGCCGTCGATCTCGTGGCTCCAGGCGACGTCCTCTTCCATCAGGGCATCGGCCCGAAGGCTCTCGGTGCGGTTCTTCTCCGCGAAGCTCTGCTCGTCCTGGGAAGGGGAAGAAGAGGAGGTCATTGGATCCTTACGTCGTTGGAATTGCGGTTACGTCGGTCACAACGCGTAATGGACCCGAAAGATTCCCGAGTGGAATCCGGCCCCGGCAGCGCCGCCGACCCGTCGATGGTCGCACGGTGCCACCGGGCCCGTCACCCCGGTTTTCCGGCTCTGGGCGGCACCGGGGGCAGGTCCCGCGGCGCCCGTGCGCCTAGGCGTGCCGGGGTGCGGCGCTGCGCCAGTCCTTGTGTCCGGGCATCGGCGGCGTCTTCGCCCCGTACAGCCAGCCCTGGAAGAACCCGGCGAGGTCGCGCCCGGCGACCTCGGACGCCAGGCCGACGAAGTCGGCGGTGGCGGCCGTCCCGTCCTCGTGGTCGCTCACCCAGCGCCGCTCCAGCTCGCCGAACCTCGCCGCTCCGATCTCCTGCCGCAGCGCGAACAGCACCAGCGCGCTCCCGTCGTAGACGACCGGACGGAAGATGCTGATCTTCTGGCCGGGGGCGGGCGGCTTGGGGGCCGCAGGCGGCCCGCCCGCGGCACGCCAGGCGTCGGACTGTCGGTAGGCCTCGCGCATCCGCGTCTCCATCGGCCGCTTGCCGTGCTCCTGCGCGTACAGCGCCTCGTACCAGGTGGCGTGCCCCTCGTTGAGCCAGAGGTCGGACCACGCGCGCGGGGAGACGCTGTCGCCGAACCAGTGGTGCGCCAGCTCGTGCACCATCACCGAGTCCACGTACCACTCGGGGTACCCGGAGCGCAGGAACAGCGAGCGCTCGAAGAGCGACAGCGTCTGGGTCTCCAGCTCGAACCCGGTGTCGGCGCCGGCGATGAGGACGCCGTACGTCTCGAACGGGTACGGCCCGACCTGGTTCTCCATCCACGCGATCTCGGCCGGCGTCTTCTTCAGCCAGCGCTCCAGCTGCTGCCGGTCGGCCGCCGGGACGACGTCGCGCAAGGGCAGCCCGTGCGGCCCCTGGCGGCGCACCACGGCCGAGCGGCCGATGGAGACCTGGGCGAGCTCGGTCGCCATCGGGTGCTCGGTGCGGTACGTGGAGACGGCCCGGCCGCCCGCCCTCGTCCAGCCGGTCTCCAGCCCGTTGGCGACGACCGTGTACTCCTTGGGGGCGTCCACCCGGAAGGTGAACAGCGCCTTGTCGGAGGGGTGGTCGTTGCACGGGAACACGCGGTGCGCGGCGTCGGCCTGGTTGGCCATCACCAGGCCGTCGGTGGTGCGCACCCAGCCGCCGTCCTCGGCGCCGCGCGGGTCGCTGGTGTGCCGGACGGTGATCCGCAGCTTCTCTCCCCCGTACACCGGGTGGCGCGGGGTGATCACCAGGTCCTCGTCGGCGCTCGCGAACTCGGCCTGCTTCCCGTTGACTTCGACGCCGTGGACGGTGCCGCGCGCGAAGTCCAGGTTGATCCGGTCGAGCCAGTCGGTGGCGCGGGCGTCGATGGTGGTGACGGCCTCCAGCGGCTTGCTGTTGTCGCCCTGATAGGTGAATCCGATGTCGTACGAGAGGACGTCGTACCCGGGGTTGCCCAGACGCGGGAAGAGCGGGTCGCCGATTCCGGCCGGGGCGGGCGGCGGCGGAGCGGCGGCCAGGACACAGGCGGCTGCGGTGGCCAGCAGAGCGGCACGCATACGGCGTGAGGAGAGCAGCATGCCCTACCGCTACCAGCACACCGTGCGAGGGCGGGGCCGACGCGCACCACCCCCACCCGAACGAGCGTCGGCCCGTCGGTTCAGCCGGCCGCGGCCGGGTGCTGCGCGCGGGTCACGTCGTACACGCCCGGCACATCGCGCATCACGCGCATCAGGGCGGGCAGCTCGGCGGCGTCGGGCAGCTGGAGGGTGTAGGTGTGCCGCACCCGCTGCTCGCTGGGGGGCTCGACGGTGGCGGAGACGATCGCGGCGCCCGCGGTGGCGATGGCCTCGGTGAGGTCGGCGAGCAGGCGCGGGCGCCCGAACGCCTCGGCGACCAGCGTGACCCGGCAGGCGGCGGTGTCGCCCCAGCGCACCCCGACCCTGGCCCGTCCGAGGGTCGTCATACGGGCCACCGCCGGGCACTCCTCGCGGTGGACGGTCACGGCGCCGCCGCGCACCGCGAAGCCGGTGACCGCGTCCGGCGGCACCGGCGTACAGCACCCCGCGAGCCGTACCGTCGCGTCCGGCAGGTCGGTGACGGCGTTGGCGGCGCTGCGCCGGTCGGTGGTGAAGGTGACCTGCGGGCGGGGCGCGGCCGCCGGGATCTTGACCCCTTCGGGGTGGTCGGCCAGCCAGCCGGTGATGGCGATCCGCGCGGCCGGGGTCCTGGCGTGGTCGAGCCAGTCCGGGGACGGCCCGGAGGCGGCGTCCTGGGCGAGCAGCAGTTGCACGGTGTCGCCGTCGCTCAGCACCGTACTGAGCGTCGCCAGACGGCCGTTGACGCGCGCGCCGATGCAGCGGTGGGCGGCCTCGCCGTACTGGCCGTACGCGGCGTCCACGCAGCTCGCTCCGGCCGGCAGGTCCAGGGTGCGGCCGTCGGCGCCGAAGACGGTGATCTCGCGGTCCTGCGCCAGTTCCTCCCGTAGGGAGGACCAGAAGGTGTCGGGGTCCGGCGCGTTCTGCTGCCAGTCCAGGAGGCGGGAGAGCCAGCCGGGCCGGGTGGGGTCCTCGCGCTCGTCGGCCGCCGGGTCGGCGCCGTCGCCGGGCCCGCCCCCGGCGTACGGGTTCCCGAGGGCGATGACGCCGGCCTCGGCGACCTTGTGCATCTGGTGGGTGCGGATGAGGACTTCGGCCACCGCGCCGTCGGAGCTCGCCACCGCCGTGTGCAGCGACTGGTACAGGTTGAACTTGGGAGCGGCGATGAAGTCCTTGAACTCGGAGATCACCGGGGTGAAGCAGGTGTGCAGCTCACCGAGGACGGCGTAGCAGTCGGCGTCCTCGGCGACCAGGACGAGCAGCCGGCCGAGGTCGGTGCCGCGCAGCTCTCCGCGTTTGAGCTGGACGCGGTGGACGGAGACGAAGTGCCGTGGCCGGATGAGGACTTCGGCGCTGATGCCGGCCTCGCGCAGCACGGCCCTGACGCCGTCCGCGATGGCGGTCAGCGGGTCCTCGGAGCCCGAGTTGGCCGCGATCAGGGCCCGGGTGTGCTCGTACTCCTCGGGGTGGAGGATGGCGAAAACCAGATCCTCCAGTTCGGTCTTGAGGGCCTGCACCCCCAGCCGTTCGGCCAGTGGAATCAGCACGTCACGGGTGACTTTGGCGATCCTCGCCTGCTTCTCCGGGCGCATCACGCCCAGGGTGCGCATGTTGTGCAGCCGGTCGGCGAGTTTGATCGACATCACGCGTACGTCGTTGCCGGTGGCGACGAGCATCTTGCGGAAGGTCTCGGGCTCGGCCGCCGCGCCGTATTCGACCTTCTCCAACTTGGTGACGCCGTCCACCAGATAGGTGACTCCCTCGCCGAACTCCGCCCGTACCTGATCGAGTGTCACCTCGGTGTCCTCGACGGTGTCGTGCAGCAGCGAGGCCGTCAACGTGGTGGTCTCGGCGCCCAGTTCGGCGAGGATGAGGGTGACGGCCAGCGGATGCGTGATGTACGGCTCGCCGCTCTTGCGGAACTGGCCCCGGTGGGACGTTTCCGCGAGTACGTACGCGCGCCGCAGCACCGCCAAGTCGGCGTCGGGGTGGTGGGCCCGGTGCGCCTCGGCGACGTGCCCGATGGCGTCGGGCAGCCGGTCGCGCGACGTGGGGCCCAGCAGGGCGGCCCGGCCCAGCCTGCGGAGGTCGATCCTGGGGAGTCCGCGTCGGCGACTCTGCGCGTCAGGATTCGTGGCCTCTGCACTCATGGGGCACCTCCGGCAGCATCGACCGGCGGTGGAAAGGCAGGCGTGCCCTCCGGGCCGGTGCTTGATGCTACCGACCCCACCACGTGGCGCAGTCCGGCTCTCGCTCAGCGTGAACCGGATCACCCATTCGAGCGAAGGTTCAGGCCATGGCCGTTTCAACCGTTTCGAGGAGCACCGGGTCGATCACGCCTTCGGCGACGATCACGGCGGGGCCGGTCATCTCGATCTCGCCGTCGGGGAACTCCGTGATCACCAGAGTCCCGCCCGGGAGGTCCACCGTGTACGTCACGGGAGCGCCGGTGAGGGCGGGGTCCGCGCCGTCCCTGCGCGCCGCCGCCACGGCGACCGCGCACGCGCCCGTGCCGCAGGAGCGGGTCTCGCCGGAGCCGCGCTCGTACACGCGCATCGCCACATGGCCGGGGCCCCGGTCGACGACGAACTCGACGTTCACACCCTCCGGGTAGACGGCGGCCGGGCTGTACGGCGGCACCGAGCGCAGTTCGCCCGCGTGGGCCAGGTCCTCGACGAAGGCGACCGCGTGCGGGTTGCCCATGTTGACGTTGCGGGCGGGCCAGCTGCGGCCCTCGACCGCGACCGTGACGCCCTCGTCCGGCAGCACGGCGCGGCCCATGGAGACCGTGATGTCGCCGCTCTTGGAGATGTGCGCCTTCTTGACCCCGCCGCGAGTGGCGATCGCCAGGTCGCCCTCCTCGACGAGCCCGGCGCGCTGGAGGTACCCGGCGAAGACGCGCACCCCGTTGCCGCACATCTCGGCGATCGAGCCGTCCGAGTTGCGGTAGTCCATGAACCACTCGGCCTCGCCGGCCATGGTCTTCGCCTCGGGGTGCGCGGCGCTGCGCACGACGTGGAGCAGCCCGTCGCCGCCGATGCCGGCCCGGCGGTCGCAGAGGCGGGCGACGGTCGAGGCGGGCAGGTCGAGGGCGTTGTCCGGGTCGGGGAGGATCACGAAGTCGTTCTCGGTCCCGTGGCCCTTGAGGAAGGTGAGCGGCGAGGTGTTGTTCACGCCGTCAATCGTACGGGTGCCCACCGACAACGGGCCGGGGCGCTCCGGGACGACGGGTCCTGGGCGGGGAGGGGCTGCGTCGATGGGTCCCGGGCGGGGGGGCCGGGTCGATGGGTCCTCGTCGGAGTCGGCGGGCGCCGCCGGGTCACGCCGGGCCGCGGCGCTCAGCGCAGCCGGGCGACGCGCCAGACGGCCAGTGCCACCGCCACGGCCAGGCCGCCCACGTACAGCCCGATCACCCGCCAGTCGGGCCGCTCGCCCGATCCGCGCGCGGGCAGCCCCGGCCAGGTGTAGCCGACCCGGCGGGCGGCCATCATGCCCCAGCCGGCGGCGCAGCAGCTGATCAGGAGGCCGAGCATGGCCACGACCGGGCCGCCGTCGCCGAACTCGAAGGCGAGCGGGAAGGCGAACATCAGCGAGCCCATGGCCGCGAGCATCACGATCGGCGCGAGCTGCCAGATCCGCAGCCTGCGCTGCGGGCGGATCTCGACCTCGACCTCGCCGCCCTCGGCGAGCACGCCGTCGTCCTGCGGTCCGTCGGGGGTGAGCCCGACGGCTCCCGGCACGGCCGGGCCCAGGGCGCCGACGCTCAGCTCCGCGGGGCTCGGCTCCGGGGCGTCGCGGTGGGCGGGCTCCCGTCCGGCGTCGCTCACGTCCGGCCCTTCCGACACTGCTGCCACTTCCGAAGGACCCGGTTGCGCGGGCTCGTCCCGCGTTCCGTGCTCTCTGTCGCGAGGGCCGGCCTCCATCGCCACGCGCCCTCCCAACTCGGACTCCACTGGTCGATCGAGGTCGATGATGGCACGCGCGCGGGTGCCGGAATGACCGGCGGTGCGTCCCGATGCCATCACGTGATCAGGCTGTAACCGCTCGTTCGACCAACGCCAGCGCCTGCCCCGGGAGTTCCCCTCGGTGCTCGACGGCGCCGCTCAGCCAGTGCACGCGCGGGTCCCGGCGGAACCAGGAGTCCTGGCGGCGCGCGAAGCGCTTGGTGGCACGGACGGTCTCGGCGCGCGCCTCGTCCTCGGTGCACTCCCCCGCGAGCGCCGTGAGCACCTGCTGGTAGCCCAACGCGCGCGATGCGGTACGCCCCTCCCGCAGCCCCTGGGCCTCCAGCGCGCGCACCTCGTCCACCAGGCCCGCCTCCCACATCCGGTCGACCCGGACGGCGATCCGCTCGTCGAGCTCGGGGCGGCCGACGTCGACGCCGATCTGCACGGTGTCGTACACGGAGTCGTGGCCGGGCAGGTTGGCCGTGAACGGCTTGCCGGTGATCTCGATGACCTCCAGGGCCCGCACGATCCTGCGGCCGTTGCTGGGCAGGATCGCGCGCGCCGCCTCGGGGTCGGCCTCGGCCAGGAGCCGGTGCAGCGCGCCGGGCCCGTCCTGCTCCAGCTCGCGTTCGAGACGCGCGCGCACCTCGGGGTCGGTTCCGGGGAAGTCGAGCACGTCGATCGCGCCGCGCACGTAGAGGCCGGAGCCGCCGACGAGGACCGGCGTGCGGCCCTCGGCGAGCAGCCGGTCGATCTCGGCGCGGGCGAGCTTCTGGTACTCGGCGACGCTGGCGGGCTCGGTCACGTCCCAGATGTCCAGGAGGTGGTGGGGCACTCCGCCGCGCTCGTCGAGCGTCAGCTTGGCGGTGCCGATGTCCATCCCCCGGTAGAGCTGCATCGAGTCGGCGTTGACGACCTCGCCGCCGAGCTGCTGGGCCAGGAAGACACCCAAATCGGACTTTCCGGCCGCTGTGGGGCCGACGACGGCGATGACCCGCGGTGCGGGAGCTGCAGTTCTCACTGTCACAGTCTCGCAAACCTCGGCCACCGTCCCCGAACGAGCTACGTGACGGGGTGCATGCGGGTTCGTTGCCTGTTGCGAGGTTCCGACCGCCGGTTTGCCGAACCGGTGCCCCCGGGCGACGCAATGAGGCGCTCCGGATGGGGGCGGGATTTCGCCCACACGAGTACGCTATGGAGTAGATATGGGTGTTTTTTCAAGGTTTCGCCGTAAGGCCGAGGAGGCTGTAGCGGAGTCAACCGAGGAGGCGAAGTCCGCCACCCTGACGGCCGAGGGGGAGGCCGCGGAGGGCGAGGCGGAGACCGCCGCCACGGAGGGTTCCGAGCCTGCCGCGGAGGCCACGGCGGAGGAGTCCGCCGAAGCCGCCGCCGCCGAGGGCGTGGAGATTCCCAAGCAGCAGTCGGCGGAGGAAGCGGCGGACAACGAGGCGGGCGAGAGCGCCCGGAAGTAACGTGGCGTATGCATGCATTTCGTACGGTCCCCTGGTCGAGGGCGCGCAGTTCCCGAGATGAGGGCAGAGGGAAGGTGACCACATGGGCTTCTTGGAGAGCCTGAAGGACAAACTGGCCCCCGCCAAGGACAAGGTGTCCGACTTCGCACAGCAGCACGAGGCCAAGATCGGACAGGGGCTGGACAAGGTCGCCAAGACCGTCGACGAAAAGACCAAGGGCAAGTACAGCGACAAGATCCAAACGGGTACGGGGAAGGCCAAGGACGCCCTGGACCGGATCTCGCACAAGGGCGACGGCGGCACTCCGCCACCGACGGCCTGATCACCTCGGGGACGGCCGTGGAGCGCTCAAGCTCCACGGCCGTCCCCGTGTGGTGTCGCGGCGTCGCGGCCTTGTGCGCCGCCCCGCGTGCGCTGCTTCGGGTCGGCCCGGCCGGGATCCGGTGTCGCTCAGGACCAGACGGCGACGAAGTACCCCACGCCGTACGGCGCGTCCTCGTACAGCATCCGGCCCGCCAGGCCCGCCCCCTCGGCGGCGCCCGCAAGCACCTGCCAGGGTGCCCGGCCGGCCGCCTTGAGTTCGTACGCGAGCTCCGCGTCCAGCTCCAGCAACGCGCGCGTGTCGGCGGCGCCCAGCGCGCTCGCCACGCCCTCGTCGAAGGCGGTGGCGCGCTCGTCGAGGTAGCCGGGGGCCTTGAGGGTGCGGCAGGCGCTGCCGTCGCCCATCACCAGGAGAGCGACACGGTCGGCCCTGGCGCCCAGGCCCCGCCCCGCGTCGGCGCAGTGTGCGGCCTCCAGCGGCTCGCCCACTCCCAGCCCCTCTACC
This sequence comes from Streptomyces sp. NBC_00224, assembly GCF_041435195.1. Lineage (NCBI taxonomy): Bacteria > Bacillati > Actinomycetota > Actinomycetes > Kitasatosporales > Streptomycetaceae > Streptomyces > Streptomyces sp. NBC_00224. The sequence goes on along the minus strand of NZ_CP108106.1, from coordinate 6,616,409 downwards.
GGGGCGTCCGACCAGCCGGACCGTTCCAGCAGCCACGCGCCGACAGCGAGCGAGGGCGGCAGCTCTCGCTCCTCGCGCGCGTCACCGTCGGTCGGTGCCGGGCCGAGCCGTACGGGAAGGTCCACCCCGAAGCCCGCGAAGGACCCGGGTGCGCCCTGGGGGTGGGGGCCGCGCGCCGCTTGGTCGGCGGGGCCGACCACGACGAGCAGATCGGGCCGGGAGGCGGCCAGCAGCCCCACGGCGTCGGCGCAGGCGTCCCGCGCGGCATCGAGCTCCGGCGCGGCGCCGGAGGCGACCGCGGGCACCAGTAGCGGCGGACAGGGGCAGACGGCGGCGGCTACGAGCATGATCCGCAGCGTAGTGGGTGCGCCCGGCTTCGGCCCCGCACCGGCGCCACGAACCGGCCATACGCGCGAGCGGAGCGAAGGCGATCCGGACGGCGGCGCGCTTACCGATGAACCGGCCACGCGCGCGTGAGCGGAGCCCGTACGGGCAACTCATCCGCGCCACGAGCCGGAGCCTGCCACGCGCGCGTCAACGGGCCACCCGCGAGTGGCTTCGTCCACGCGCGCGTGGAGGGGCGATCAGACGACGCTGCATCCGCCCGTCGCGGCCGGCAGCGGCTCGGGGACACCGATCTTCGGCAGGCCGAGCAGCACTCCGGCGGGCTGTGCCGGGGCCGCGTTGCGCTTCTCCCAGGCGTCGCCCGCGCGGGTGCGGCGCACGGCGCCCGTCGGGCCCTCGGCCAGCAGGTGGTGCGGGGCGGCGTAGGTGATCTCGACGGTCACCACGTCGCCGGGGCGCACGTCCTGCTCCGGCTTGGTGAAGTGCACCAGGCGGTTGTCGGGGGCGCGGCCGGAGAGCCGGTGCGTGCTGCCGTCCTTGCGGCCCTCGCCCTCGGCGACCATGACCTCCAGGGTGCGGCTGACCTGCTTCTTGTTCTCCGACCAGGAGATCTCCTCCTGGAGGGCCACCAGACGCTCGTAGCGCGCCTGCACGACCTCCTTGGGGATCTGTCCCTCCATGGTCGCCGCGGGGGTGCCGGGGCGCTTGGAGTACTGGAAGGTGAAGGCGTTCGCGAAGCGGGCCTCGCGGACCGCGTGCATGGTCTGCTCGAAGTCCTCCTCGGTCTCGCCGGGGAAGCCCACGATGATGTCGGTGGAGATGGCAGCGTGCGGAATGGCGGCGCGGACCTTCTCGATGATCCCGAGGAAACGCTCCTGCCGGTACGAGCGGCGCATCGCCTTCAGGATGGTGTCCGAGCCGGACTGCATCGGCATGTGGAGCTGCGGCATCACGTTCGGGGTCTCGGCCATCGCGGCGATCACGTCGTCCGTGAAGTCGCGCGGGTGCGGCGAGGTGAAGCGGACCCGCTCCAGGCCCTCGATCTTGCCGCAGGCGCGCAGCAGCTTGGAGAAGGCCTCGCGGTCGCCGATGTCCGAGCCGTACGCGTTGACGTTCTGGCCGAGCAGGGTGATCTCGGAGACGCCCTCGGCGACCAGCGCCTCGACCTCGGCGAGGATGTCGCCGGGGCGGCGGTCCTTCTCCTTGCCGCGCAGCGCGGGGACGATGCAGAAGGTGCAGGTGTTGTTGCAGCCGACCGAGATGGAGACCCAGGCCGCGTAGGCGGACTCGCGCCGGGTCGGCAGCGTCGAGGGGAACGCCTCCAGCGACTCGGCGATCTCGACCTGCGCCTCTTCCTGGATGCGGGCGCGCTCAAGGAGCACCGGCAGCTTGCCGATGTTGTGCGTGCCGAAGACGACGTCCACCCAGGGCGCCCGCCGGACGATGGTGTCGCGGTCCTTCTGGGCCAGACAGCCGCCGACGGCGATCTGCATCCCGGGCCGCTTCGTCTTCATCGGGGCGAGCCGGCCGAGATTGCCGTACAGCTTGTTGTCGGCGTTCTCGCGCACCGCGCAGGTGTTGAAGACGACGACGTCGGCGTCACCGTCGCTGCCCTCGGGCGCGCGTACGTAGCCCGCGCCCTCCAGGAGGCCGGACAGCCGCTCGGAGTCGTGCACGTTCATCTGGCACCCGTAGGTGCGCACCTCGTACGTTTTCAAACCCTCTACCTCGCTCATCTCGTACACCAGGGTACGAGGTCGTACCGGCACGCCGCCCCGCCTTCCCCCGACCCCGGGCCTGGCCATCACGGGGAGTGAGCTGGCAGGATCGCGCCATGCTCCAGGCCCTCCCCCGTGTCAGTCGCCGTCGTGCCCTCCAGGGGGCGGTCGCGGCCCTGGTGGTGTTCGGGCTGCTGCTGTGGTGGCTGCTGTCGCTGGGGGCCTCGCGGCCGTCGGGGACGATCACGTTCAGTACGGGCGTGCGGACCGGGGTGTACCAGCGGTACGGCGAGCTGCTGGAGCGGGCGCTGGCCGACGATCTGCCCGAGGTGGACGTCCGGCTCCAGACCAGCGAGGGCTCGCAGCAGAACCTGAAGCGGGTGGCCACCGGGCAGGCCGACTTCACCATCGCGACCGCCGACGCGGTGGCCAAGTATCTCCGCGACGGCTCCGTCGGGGCCGACCGGCTGCGCGGCTGCGCCCGCCTCTACGACGACTACGTCCAGCTCGTCGTGGGCCGCGACTCGTCGGTGCGCACGACGGCGGACCTGCGCTCAAAGCGCGTCGGCATAGGCCAGCCCGGGTCGGGGGTGCGGCTGCTCGCGGAGCGGCTGATGACCGCCGCCAAGCTGGATCCGGCGCATGACATCACTCCGGTGTCGGCGGGCATCGACACCATGCCGGAGCTGCTGCGGACCGGGAAGATCGACGCGTTCTTCTGGTCGGGCGGGCTGCCCACCACGGCGGTGCTGCGGCTGTCCGAGCAGGACCAGATCCGCCTGGTGCCGCTGGGCGACCTGGTCACCGCGCTGCACCGCGAGGACGGCCCCACCGGTTTCTACCGGGCGGCGACCATGCCCGCCGACGCCTATCCGCAGGCGCAGCGGGGCGTCGCCGTACCGACGATCGCGGTGGCGAACCTGCTGGTCACCACGGACCGTACGGACCGGGGCCTGACCGAGGAGTTCACCCATACGGTGATCCGCAGCCGTGACGCCATCGGTCGCGAGGTGCACGCCGCGCAGCTGGTGGATCTGCGCACCGCGATCTACACGGAGCCGCTGCCGCTGCACGACGGCGCGCGCCGCTACTACCTCTCGACCAAGCCCTGACCCGGGGCTGCCACCGGCGGGCGGCCGCCCGCCTCAGCCGGCCCGTCCCGGGGCCGCAGGCGCCTTCAGCCCGTCGGGGAGGTGCGCGGCACCCTGAGCGTCACCCGCAGGCCGTGCGGCTCGTGGTGGGCGTACGTGATGGTGCCGTCGCCCGCCGCGAGCAGGATCCGCGAGATGGACAGGCCGAGGCCCGATCCCTTGATGTTCTGGTGCCGGCCCGAGCGCCAGAACCGGTCCCCGATCCGGCTCAGTTCGTCGTCGGTCAGGCCGGGTCCGCGATCGGTGACGGTGATCTTCGAGTAATCGCCGTCGGCGGCGACGGCGACCGTGACCTCCTCCCCCTCCGGCGTGAACTTCAGTGCGTTGTCGATGACGGCGTCCAGGGCGCTGGAGAGCGCCACCGGGTCCACCCAGGCGGTGACGGCGGCCCGCTGCTCGGTGAGCCGCACGCCCTTGTCCTCGGCGAGCGGACGCCAGGCCCCCACCCGCTCGCCCGCCAGCGCGCCGATGTCGGTGAGATGGAGGTCCGCCTCGGCGTGCTCGGCCAGCGCCAGGCCCAGCAGGTCGTCGAGCACCTGGGCGAGGCGCTTGCCCTCGGCGCGCACGGAGGCGATCTCCTCGTTCCCTTCGGGCAGTTCGAGCGCGAGGAGTTCGATGCGCAACAGCAGGGCGGAGAGCGGGTTGCGCAACTGGTGGGAGGCGTCGGCGACGAAGGCGCGCTGCTGGTCCAGCACGTCCTCGACGTTGTCCGCCATCTCGTTGAACGACCGGGCCAGCCTTCTTAGTTCCGGGGGTCCGCCGGCGACCGCGACCCGTGACTTCATGCGCCCGGTCGCTATGTCGTGGGTGGCCGCGTCCAGGACGCGTACGGGCCGCAGCACCCAGCTGGTGAGCCGGAAGGCCGCACCGACCGCGAGCAGCATCGCCGCCACCTCGCCCGCCGCGATCAGCAGCCAGCCGCGCAGCACCCGCGAACGCATGTGCCCGGTGGGCGAGTCGGTGACCACCACGGCGATCACATCGCCCTCGCGCACCACCGGAGAGGCCACCACGAGCCGTCCGCGCTGCCACGGCCAGACCTGGGGCGGATCGTGGCTCCTGCGGCCCGCCAGCGCCTCCTGGAAGGCGTCGCCGCCCTTGCCGTCGTCCGGCACGCCCCAGCCCCTGGGGGCGCTCGCCATGGCGACGCCGTTGCGGAAGAAGACGCCCGCGCGGATCCCGTACAGCTCGTGGTAGCGGGCGAGTTCCTCCTCCAGGGTCGCCAGGCGCTCCTTGCTGCTGGTGTCCTTGTCGTCGGCGGCGGTGACGAACTGGGCGAGCGCCGCGAAGCGTGCGGTGTCGTCGATGCGGTCGACGACGACCTTCTGCTGCTGGGCGGAGGCGACGCTGATCGCGAGCGGGAAGCCCAGCGCCATCAGGACGAGGGCGAGCAGGAAGATCAGCAGCGGCAGGAGTCGCGTACGCACCGGGGGCGTCGGGCCTTACAGCGCGGCCGGGGCGACGAGCCGGTAGCCGACGCCGCGCACGGTCTCGATCAGGGCCGGCATCCGCAGCTTGGAGCGCAGGGACGCGACGTGCACTTCGAGGGTGCGCCCCGTCCCCTCCCAGCTGGTCCGCCACACCTCGCTGATGATCTGCTCGCGCCGGAAGACCACCCCGGGCCGCTGGGCGAGCAGGGCGAGCAGGTCGAACTCCTTGCGGGTGAGCTGGACGCACTCGCCGTCGACGCTGACCCGACGGGTGGGCAGCTCGATCTGGACACGCCCCAGCCGCAGGGCGACCGCCGGGATCGCGCCGCTGTCCTCGCCGGTGGTGGTGCGGCGGCTGACCGCGTGGATGCGCGCCAGCAGCTCGCCGGTGTCGTAGGGCTTGACCACGTAGTCGTCGGCGCCGAGGTTGAGGCCGTGGATGCGCGAGCGCACGTCCGCGCGCGCGGTGACCATGATCACCGGGATGGCGGTGCGCTTGCGGATCTTCCCGCAGACCTCGTAGCCGTCCTGGTCGGGCAGTCCGAGGTCGAGCAGGACGACCCCGAAGGGCTCCTTGGGGGCGCGGTCGTCGGGCAGCAGCGCCCGCAGCGCCTCCTCGCCGTTGCGCGCGTGCACCACGGCGAAGCCGTGCTTGGCGAGCACGGCGGACAGGGCCGCGGCCACATGGTCGTCGTCCTCGACGAGCAGCAGTCTCATCGTCCCCCCTTCCGTAGTCGTCGCCAGGCATGTACTCCCGCATCCACGCCCATGCCGCCGGTGTGCGTCAAGAGGGCGCGCACCGGAGCGCGGCTTCCGTTACGCAGCCGGTATTGCACCATGCGCCCCCTTAACGGAGAGTGTCACTCCGCTACCGGATCGTGATGCTCAATTTCCGCTCAGATGTAATGACGCTGGTCGTAGCGGCGCACTACGTTCCTCCCCAACCGAGGAAGAGCGGAGCTGGAAGCCGATGAGCGGAGTATCAGTGGCCAAGGACGCCGAGGACGCGGCACCCGCGTCGGGCGACCTGGTCGTGCTGAGCAACGTCAACAAGCACTTCGGCGCGCTGCACGTGCTCCAGGACATCGATCTGACGATCGCGCGCGGCGAGGTCGTGGTCGTGATCGGACCGTCGGGGTCCGGAAAGTCCACGCTGTGCCGCACCATCAACCGCCTGGAGACGATCGACTCCGGGGCGATATCGATCGACGGGAAGCCGCTGCCGCAGGAGGGCCGCGAACTGGCCCGGCTCCGCGCCGACGTCGGCATGGTCTTCCAGTCGTTCAACCTCTTCGCGCACAAGACCGTGCTGGAGAACGTCATGCTGGGCCAGACCAAGGTCCGCAGGGCGGAGAAGAAGCAGGCCGAGGCCAAGGGCCGCGCCCTGCTCGACCGGGTCGGCGTGGGCACCCAGGCCGACAAGTACCCCGCGCAGCTGTCCGGCGGACAGCAGCAACGCGTCGCCATCGCGCGCGCGTTGGCGATGGACCCGAAGGTCATGCTCTTCGACGAGCCCACCTCCGCGCTCGACCCGGAGATGATCAACGAGGTCCTGGAAGTCATGCAGCAGCTGGCGCGCGACGGCATGACCATGATCGTCGTCACCCATGAGATGGGCTTCGCCCGCTCGGCCGCCAACCGCGTCGTCTTCATGGCCGACGGAAAGATCGTCGAAGAGGCCACGCCCGACCAGTTCTTCAGCAACCCGCGCAGCGACCGGGCCAAGGACTTCCTGTCGAAGATCCTTCACCACTGAGGCTCCCCGCGGATCCGGAGCGGCTGCCCGAGTGCGGCTCCTCCCGCACCGGCGCCACCGGCCGACGGCCCCCACATCTGAGCGATTCAAGCGATACGAGGGATGTTCACATGAAGCTCCGCCAGTCCGCCGCCTTCGCGGCGATCGCTGTGCTCGCGCTGACCGCGACCGCCTGCGGCGGCAAGTCCGGTTCCGCGGGCGACAAGCAGGCCGCCAAGCCCGGCCAGTCGGGCGCCCCGCAGCTGCCCACGTACACCGTCGCCAAGGACGTCGCCCTCGACTCCCCCGCCTTCAAGGCCGCCAAGGCCCGCGGCAAGCTGGTCATCGGCTCCAAGGCCGACCAGCCCTACCTCGGCTTCGAGGACCAGTCGACCAAGGTGCGCTCCGGCTTCGACGTCGAGATCGCCAAGATGATCGCCGCCGACCTGGGCTTCACCGACCAGCAGATCGAGTGGAAGACCGTCGACTCCGGCATCCGTGAGACCGCGATCTCCAAGGGCCAGGTCGACTACTACGTAGGCACCTACACGATCAACGACAAGCGCAAGAAGCTGGTCGGCTTCGCGGGCCCGTACTACAAGGCCGGCGCCGACCTGCTGGTCCGCAAGGACGAGACCGCGATCACCAACAAGGACACGGTCAAGGGCAAGAAGGTCTGCTCGATCGTCGGCTCCACCCCGCTCCAGGAGATCAAGAAGCCGGAGTACGGCGCAAAGGTCGTCCAGCTCGCCAAGTACTCCGACTGCGTGCAGCAGCTGCTGACCAAGCAGGTCGACGCGGTCACCACCGACGACTCGATCCTCAAGGGCTACGCGGCCGCCAACCACGGCAAGCTCAAGGTGACCGGCCACCCCTTCACCCAGGAGCCGTACGGCGTCGGCATGGGCAAGGACGACAAGGCGCTGCGCGACTTCATCAACGACTCGATCGAGAAGCACGTCAAGGACGGCACCTACAAGAAGATCTACGAGGCGACCCTCGGTCTGTCGGACGCCAAGTACGTCGACCCGCCGGCCGTCCAGCGCTACTGATCCGGTCGCACCCCTACGGGTGTCACCGAGACGGCACGGTTGACCGCGCCGCCACCGATCCGGCCGACTGAGCCGCCCTCCACGCGCGCGTGGAGGGCGCTCCCGGCCCTGCCCGCCCAGCCGCCCGCCGACGCGGAGACCTCATGAACGTACTGCTCGACAACTTCTCGGAATTCCGTGACGGCTTCATAGGAACCGTGGAGATCACCGCCGTCAGTTCGGTCATCGCCCTGGTCCTCGGGCTGCTGCTGGCCGGATTCCGCGTCTCGCCGGTGCCGCCGCTGCGCTTCTTCGGCACCGCCTGGGTGACGCTGCTGCGCAACACCCCGCTGACCCTGCTGTTCCTCGTCTTCTTCTTCGTCGTCCCGGAGATCTTCTTCCCCGGGATGAGCCCCTTCCTGCTCGGCTCGCTCGCCCTCGGCTTCTACACCGCCTCCTTCGTGTGCGAGACCGTCAGGTCCGGCATCAACACCGTGCCGCTGGGCCAGGCCGAGGCCGCCCGCTCGATCGGCATGACGTTCGCGCAGACCCTGCGCCTGATCGTCCTGCCGCAGGCCACCCGGACCGTCATCCCGCCGCTGAGCTCGATCTTCATCGCGCTCACCAAGAACTCGGCGATCGCCGGCGCCTTCAGCGTCACCGAACTCTTCGGCTGGCAGAAGCTGATGAGCGACCAGGGCTACGACATCGTCCCCGTCTTCGTCTGGGTCGCCCTGGGCTACCTGGTCGTCACCTTCGCCATCAGCGGCGCCTTCCGCCTGCTGGAGAGCCGCATGGAGGTCGCCCGATGAGCGCCAGCGTTCTCTACGACGCCCCGGGCCCCAAGGCCGTCGTACGCAACCGGATCTACGCCGTCCTCGGCTCGCTCGCCATCCTCGCGCTGCTCGCCCTGAGCATCGTGCGGCTGTCGGACAAGGGGCATCTCGCCCCCGAGATGTGGGACATCTTCAACTACTCGGGCATCCGGGAGAACATCGCCGACGGTGTCGTCGCCACCCTGAAGGCCTTCGGCCTGGCGGCGGTCGGCTCGCTGGTCCTCGGTGTGCTCCTGGCGGTCGCCCGGCTCTCCGACCACAAGCCGGTCCGCTGGGCCGCGACGGGCTTCATCGAGCTGTTCCGGTCGATCCCGCTGCTGATCACCATCTACGCCGTCTGGGTCGGATTCCTGACCGACTACTCGATGTGGGCGCTGGCGCTCGGCCTGTCGATCTACAACGGCTGTGTCCAGGCCGAGGTGCTGCGCGCGGGCGTCAACTCCGTGCCCAAGGGCCAGCGCGAGGCGGCGTACGCGCTCGGCATGAGCAAGACCCAGGTCATGACCAGCGTGCTGATGCCGCAGGCGGTCCGGGCGATGCTGCCGACGATCATCAGCCAGCTGGTGGTGACCCTCAAGGACACCTCGCTCGGCTTCATCATCCTCTACCCCGAACTGCTCCAGACAGCCCGCCTGATCGCAAGCAACACCCAGGTCAACGGCCAGTACCCGTACGTGTCGACGATCGTCGTCATCGGCACCATCTACGTGGCGATGTGCATGGCGCTCTCCGGGCTCGCCACCTGGATCGAGCGGCGCGGCAGGCGCGCGAAGACCGGCATCACCATGGCTGCGGCAGCGGCCCCAGTGACCGGCGCCGACCCCGTCGGTACGGTCGTGGGAGCCGGTGCCGAAGTGCCCGACGGGCCCGGCGGTACGACAAACTGACGGTGTATGAGGCAGTGGCGCTCGCGTCACTGCCTCCGTCACTTGACGCAAGCACCCGCAGTGGGTTGCATACGTTCTGTGATCGTGCACCGGGTCCTCAGCGCCACCTGCCAGCCGTCCCGCCGGGCCCAGGGAGCCACGCCGTGGACCCGGTGATCGTCGTCGGCGCCGGTCCGGTCGGACTCGCGCTCGCCCTCTCCCTCGCCGCCCAGAAGGTGCCCTCCGTCGTCCTGGACGAGGGATCCGGCGGTGAGGAGCCCCGCCAGGTCCGTACGGCCGTCCTGCGGCCCGACACGGCCGCCTTCGCGGAACGGCTGGGCTGCTCCGCGGTACGCGACGAGGGCGCCCGCTGGGTGGGCTGGCGGGGCATGCGGCGCGGCACCCTGCAACGTCAAGTCTCCTTCGGAGACGGTCTCGACGGCGGCCCCTCGCCGGTCCACCTGCCCCAGCACGCCCTCACCCTCGGCCTGCGGGAAGCGGCGGCCGCCTCCCGGCTCGTCAAGCTGGCACCCCAGAGCCGTCTGGACGCCCTGGAGCAGGACGACAACGGCGTCTCCGCCCACACCACCGGCCCGGGCGCCACCTGGTGGCGAGGCAGCTACCTGGTGGGCTGCGACGGCGCGCGCTCCACCGTGCGCAAACTCCTCGACGTCCGCTTCGCCGGGCGTACGGCGGTGGAGCGCCAGGCCGTCGTCGCCCTGCGCACCGAACTGCCCTGGCCCGGCGAGGCGTTGCTGCACCGGCTGCCGCCATGGCGCACCGGCGGCGAGGAGGTGACGGCCCGTCCGCTGCTCGACGGGACCTGGCGCATCGACTGGCTGCTGCCGCCCCGCGCCGAACTCGTCACCCCGGACGCGCTGACGGGCCGGCTGCGCGACACGCTGGCCGGGTGGTGCGGCACGACTCCCTCGTACGAACTCCTGGACACCGGCGTCTACACGCTCCACCACCGTCTCGCCCGACGCTGGCGGGTGCGCCGCGCCTTCCTCGCCGGGGACGCCGCCCATCTGCTGGGCGCGGTGGGCATCCAGGGCCTTGACGAGGGGCTGCGGGACGCCTCGAACCTGGCCTGGAAGCTGGCGCAGGCCTGGCACCACGGCGCCTCCGAGGTGCTGCTCGACAGCTATCAGACGGAGCGGCGCGCGAGTGTCGCCGCCCGGCTGCGCGCCGCCGACCAGGCGATGCCGGTGCTGCGCGGCGGTGGAGGGCTGCGCTCGTACATCCCGGGCGCGGCACGCGGCCACGACGCGCTGCTCGCCGACGGCCACCTGGGGCACGGCCCGCTCGGCGCGCCGCCCGCCTACCCGCACTCCCCCCTCGCACCCCCACCCGCCGAGGCGCACGCGCCGGTCGGCACGGAGGCGGGCGCACCGGTCGAGGACGTCCCCGTGACAGCTCCGGACGGATCCCCGGTGGCACTGCGGGACCGGCTGGGCCGGGGACGGCTCCTGGTGGTCCTGATCGCACCGGGCACGGGCGTCTGGGACCGGCGGCACTGGCTGACCGCCGGGGTGATGCCACGCCTGACGGCCGCGGTGAACGCCCTGCCCGCCGACGCCGAGCTGCTGGTGGCCGAGGAGTACCCGGGAGCCGCGGCCCACACCGTGCTGCTCGTACGCCCCGACGGGCACCTGGTCACCGCGTTCGGCGGGGTGTGGCCGGGCGAGCTGTACACGGCCGCCGACACGGCGCGCGGCGGGGCCGTCGTCCACGCGCGCGTGGAGGACCGCACCGCGGACATCAATTGACCGACACAGGCGCACATGGTGTACTCCGGAACGTGACCGACACCGATGTGCGCCTGTGGCGGAGGGTCCATATGGACCTCGTCCGCTATGCGGGCTGCGTGTGTCGCCCGTCCTGCTGATTCGCCTCTCTCCCCTCGCGCCGCCGGGCCGCCGTCCGGCGTACGCGCGCACACGCGAACTTCCCCAGGACGGTCCCACGTGTCACCTTCCGCGCATCCCCCTACGCCCGATTCCACCCGTGTCTCCCTGCCCGGGCCCGCTTCCCCCTCCGCGCCGAGCCAGGCGGACCTGCTCGACTTCGCCCGCCGCACCGCCGCCGACGCCTCGCTCGTCGCCTCCCTGCCGCTCGACCCGCAGGGCAGGACCTGGATCCGGCTGGACGGCCCCGGCGGCAGCGAGGCCTGGCTGATCGGCTGGCCACCGGGCACCGGCACCGGCTGGCACGACCACGGTGGCTCCCACGGCGCGTTCGCGACGGCGGCCGGGACGCTCAAGGAGGACTCCCTGGCAGCGAGGCTGCCGTCCGAGGGGTGGAAGACGCTGGAACTCGCCGAGGACCTCGACCGTTCACGGAGTGTGGAGGCCGGAAAGGGGCGGGCTTTCGGGCCGCACCACGTGCACGAGGTGCGCAACGAGTCGACGACCGCGCACACGATCTCGGTCCACGCGTACTACCCGCCACTGCCCCTGATCCGGCGCTACAGCCGTACGGGCGCGGTGCTGCGGCTGGAGCACGTCGAACGCCCGGAGGACTGGCAGTGAGCGAACGCCCGGTGGGAATCGACGAGTTGCTGGACCGGGTCCGCGAGGACCTGGACCGGGTCGAGGCGCGGGAGGCGCACGACGCCGCGCGGGCGGGCGAGGCGCTCCTGGTCGACATCCGGTACGCGGCGCTGCGGGAGCGCGACGGCCTGATCCCCGGAGCACTCGTCGTCGAGCGCAACGAGCTGGAGTGGCGGCTCGACCCGCAGGGCAGCCACCGCGCCCCGGAGGCCACCGGCCACGATCTGCGGGTCGTGGTGATCTGCAACGAGGGCTACGCGTCGTCCCTGGCGGCCGCGTCCCTGCGCCAGTTGGGGCTGCACCGGGCGACGGACCTCGTCGGCGGATTCCAGGCGTGGCGCGCGGACGGACTGCCGGTGACGGCTCCTGCCGGGTGACGCGCGAGCGGGCTTCGCGGGCCTAGCGGGCCGGCCGCACTTGCAGGCACAAGGGGTGGCAGGGCTTGCCCGTGTGCCTGCAAGCGCCAGGGCTGGCGGTCAGCTGGTGTGCATCCGCTGACCGCCAGCCCGGGCCCGGACCGGTGGAGGAGAGAGCCGAGCCCGGGGGGCGGCGGCCGAGGGGGGCTACTGCTTGCTGGTGGCCACCTCCACCGGGCGTACGGCGAGCGCCATCCGCCCGGGCAGGGCCGTCGCGACGAGGGCCAGCAGCCCGGCGACCCCGACGACGGTCACGTACACCAGCGGAAGGACGGCCGGGGCGGCGCTGCCCGTCATGCCCACGCTGAAGGCGGTGAGCACGGCCAGCGAGATCGCCGAGCCGAGCACCGCGGCGATCAACAGCACCGCGACGGCTTCGAGACGGAGCATCCGCAGCACCTGGCGGCGCGTGGCACCCGCGAGCCGGAGCATCGCGAACTCCCGGAACCGCTCGGACACCGACATGGCGAGCGTGTTGACGACGGCGATGGCGGTGAAGGCGAGCACCAGCCCCATGGCCAGGTAGTTGACCTCGGCGCCCGCCCGCTGCTGATCGGCCTGGAGCTTGTCGACACTCGAACGGGTGACAACAGACAGGCCGGGGAACTCCTTCACCGCGGCCGCGAGTTCACTCTGCGTAACCGTGTTGGCGGCGGAGACCAGGACGGTGGAGGCGAGGGGGTTGTCCATGTGGTGGGCGAGCAGGTCGTGCGGGAGGGTGATGTCACCGAAGCCGAGCCCGCGGGCATATACGGCGGCGACGGTCAGGGTGGCGGGCGTTCCGTCGCCGAGAGTGAGCTTGAGCGTGCCGCCGGGGCGCAGCCCCAGCTGGTCGGCGGCGAGTTGGCTGACGGCGACGGCGTTCTTGTCACGGGTGAGCGGGGCGAGGCTGCCGCGGGTCACATCCGGGTCCCAGGTGCGCGCAAGACCGTCCGGAGTGGCGCCCTGGGCGGCGTACTTGTCGAGGCCGACCCGGACGGTGGTCCGGACGATCTCGGTGGTGGCCGCGACCCCGTGGGTCGTACGGATCTTCTCGGCGGCGCGGGCCGGGACACCCGGGCCCTGTGCGACGAGCACCCAGTCGGCGCGAAGGCCGTCACGGACCTGGGCTCGGGCCGCGTCACCGAGCGTCGGCTGGACGAACAGGACCGTGCAGGTCATACCGATGAGCAGGGCGAGCGGAGTGACGGCGGCGGCCATCCGAGCGGCGTTCCCCCGCAGATTGGCGGTGGCGAGCCGGCCGCCGGAACCGGCGAGCCGCAGCGGCCCGGCGAGCAGTGCGGCCGCACCCTTGACCAGCAGCGGACCGAGCAGCGAGACGGAGGATGCCAGGACCACAACAGCGAGGAACGTGACCGGAGTTGAGGCGGGCTCGGTGCGCAGTCCGCTCAGTACGACGACGAGGACGACCCCGCCCGCGAGCAGGATCAGACCGGCGATGACCCGGCCCCAGGCGGGGCGAGCGCGCTCCACGGCGGACTCGGCCATGGCTTCGGCGGGACGGATCCGGGAGATCCGGCGGGCCGAGATACGGGCGGCGCCCCAGGCGCCGAGCAGGGTCGCGGCGACCGCGGCAAACATCGGGAAGACGCTGACGGCTCGCTCCAGGGTGACCGGGACGGCGCCCATCGCGACGAACCGGCCGAGCAGCCAGGCCCCCAGCGGCAGTCCGGCGAGGGATCCGAGCACCCCGGCGACCGCGCCCACGAGCAGCGCCTCGCGGCCGATCAGCCTGCGCACCTGCTGGGGAGTGGCGGCGATGGCGCGCAGCAGGGCGAGTTCACGGTGTCGCTGCTGGATGGAGAGGGCGAAGGTGCCGACGACGACCAGGACTGCGACGAGCAGCGAGGTGCCGCCGATGGCACCGCCCATGGAAACCAGCTTGGTACGGGCCCCGGCCGCATCCAGGAACTCGACGGCGCCCCGGGCGTCCCCGGTGGAGATCCGGGCAGCGCCGCGAGGAGTGTCCCCGGCGGCCGCACCCCGACCGCCACCCGTCGCGACGGCGAGCGCCTTGCCGATGTCCGCCTTCAACTGCCCGACGTCCACGCCGGGTTCGGGGACGACTCCGATGGCGGAGAGCTGCCCGGGCCGGGCGGCGAGGCGCGTGGCTTCGGCGGCGGCGAAGAAGAGAGAGGTCTGACGCTTGAGCTGACCGGAGGAGGGAGCGGCTACCCCGGTGACGGTGTACGTCTGCGGGGACTGGGTCGACTGCACCGTCAGCCTGTCGCCGGGGGTGAGGTGGGCGCGCGAGGCGAGCCCCTGGTCGATGACCACATCGGTGGCCGCTCTCGGGGCGCGTCCCTGAACCAGCGAGAAAGGAGTGAGCGGAGCGGACTCCCAGCTGTGCCCGTACGTCGCCTGGACCGTCCCACCCGTCACCAACGGCTGGGCGAGAAAGGTGAGTTCAGGGACGGCGGACTTGACGCCGGGCACGGCACGTACGGCCGGGAGCAGTCGGTCGGGCAGCCAGGCTCTTTCAGCGACGGGTTTGGCCTTGTGCTTGACCTTGGTCTTGCCCTTCTTCTCCTTGACCGTGGTCTGGTGGACGTTCTGGTCGGCGGAGACGATCAGAGGCGCGGCGGCATAGCGTTCGGTAGCTATCTTTCCGCGCAACCCGGTCTCCAGGAGCGTCCCGCATGCGGTGATCAGCGCGGCCGCGCACATCAGGGCGGTAAACGCACCGAGGAACCCGCCCTTGCGGTCCCGGATGGTCTGCAAGGCATAGCGCAACATCATGAGGATTCCTCGGGGGCGTGAGTTTCGGGGGCGGAGGGGGTGGGGGTGGGGAGGGGAAAGGGGGCGGGGAAGGCCATCAGCCGGGTGTGCACGACCCGTGCCCCCGCCGGCGTCTCCCCCTTCGCGCGCTTGTAGCGGTTGAGGAGAGCGATGTACTCCTCGAAGAACTCGCGGAGTTCGGCGTCCGTGAGCCGGATCTCACTGCGTGAGTAGGCGAAGTCGTCGGTGGAACTCTCGCGCTGAAGCCGTTCGAAGAGCTCGACGTCGGCCGCGTAGGCGTGGTGGTTCAGCTCGTCCATGACGAGCCGCATCTCCGTGGTCTGACGGCTGCGGGGCGGAAAGCGCCGGTCGCCGGGGACGGCCCGCCACCAGCGTTGCCGGCGCGGGCTGTTGCCCTCGGTCTCCTCGACGAAGCCGTACCGGGCGAGTTCGCGCAGGTGGTAACTGGTGGCGCCGGTGTTCAGGCCGAGGCCACGCGCCAGGATCGCGGAGGTGGCCGGGCCGTGGAGGGCGAGGTGCTGAAGGATCTGCTGCCGCCGCGGCTGCGCCAGCGCCTTGAGCGCGGCGAGATCCGCGATCTCGGTACCGCCGGGTTGCTGTGCCATGCGTACACATTCGCCTGTGCACAGATACCTGTGCACTGGAGTGCCCCGGCGTCCTCGGGGTGGGGATATCCCCCGCCCCGTGCGGGGGAAGCACGGTTTCCGCAGCTCAGAAGGGTCGGTGGTGGTTGGACGAAGAGGCGTGGGAGCCGCGCACGACAACGCCCCCGGCCGGGTGACCGGGGGCGTGTGCGGCTGCGGCGGCGAGTTGCCCGGGCTCCGGGGTGGAGCTGCGGGCCTTGACCTCGGGCCGGCGGAAGTCGGCTCTGGGGGTGCGCCAGCCCTGGGAAGAACCTCAGTACGTCTCGTACAGGTCGTCCGCGGTTTCGCCCTCGGCTTCCAGGGCCTGGCGGACGACTCTGAGGGCCATGCCTTCCGGGTAGCCCTTGCGGGCCAGCATGCCGGCGAGGCGGCGGATGCGGCGGTCGCGGTCCAGGCCCCGGGTGGAGCGGAGCTTGCGGGCCACCAGTTCCCGCGCGGTCTCCTCCTCCTGGCCGGGGTCGAGCTGCCCGACGGCCTCGTCGACGACCGCCGAGTCCACGCCCTTGGTGCGGAGCTCGCGGGCGAGTGCCCGGCGGGCCAGGCCGCGCCCGTGGTGGCGGGATTCGACCCAGGCCCCCGCGAACGCCGCGTCGTTGATCAGCCCGACCTCTTCGAAGCGCGAGAGGACTTCATCGGCGACCTCGTCGGGGATCTCCCGCTTCTTGAGGGCGTCGGCCAGTTGCTTGCGGGTCCGGGGGGTCCCGGTGAGCAGGCGCAGGCAGATCGCCCGCGCCCGCTCAGCCGGGTCCTGCGGCGCCGGTTCCTTCTCGGCCCTCGACGAGTCGGCACCGTCGCCGAATCCCTCCGGGCCGGCCCGTCGGGAGCCGGCCCGCTTCGGGCCCGGCCGCCCGGACCGGGCCCGGTCGGGACCCGTCCCGTCCGGCTCGGCCCATTCGGTCCTGCGTGTCATGGTCTAGCTCTTGGCGGCGGTGGCCTTGGCCGTCTTGGCCTTGGTGGCCGGGGCGGGCACGGATGCCGCCTCCGCCTCCGTGGTCGCACCGGCCGCGTCCGGGCCGGGCTCGGCCTTGGGCTCCTCGGGCCGGACGCCGACGCCCAGCTTCTCCTTGATCTTCTTCTCGATCTCGTCGGCGAGGTCGGGGTTGTCCTTCAGGAAGTTGCGGGCGTTCTCCTTGCCCTGGCCGAGCTGGTCGCCCTCGTACGTGTACCAGGCGCCGGCCTTGCGGACGAAGCCGTGCTCGACGCCCATGTCGATCAGACCGCCCTCGCGGCTGATGCCCTGGCCGTAGAGGATGTCGAACTCGGCCTGCTTGAAGGGCGGCGCGACCTTGTTCTTGACGACCTTGACGCGGGTGCGGTTGCCGACCGCGTCGGTGCCGTCCTTCAGGGTCTCGATGCGGCGGATGTCGAGGCGCACCGAGGCGTAGAACTTCAGGGCGCGGCCACCGGTCGTGGTCTCCGGCGAGCCGAACATCACGCCGATCTTCTCGCGGAGCTGGTTGATGAAGATCGCGGTGGTCTTGGACTGGTTCAGCGCGCTGGTGATCTTCCGGAGCGCCTGGCTCATCAGACGGGCCTGGAGGCCCACGTGCGAGTCGCCCATCTCGCCCTCGATCTCCGCGCGCGGCACCAGGGCGGCGACGGAGTCGATGACGATCAGGTCGAGGGCGCCCGAGCGCACCAGCATGTCGACGATCTCCAGAGCCTGCTCGCCGTTGTCCGGCTGGGACAGGATCAGGTTGTCGATGTCGACGCCGAGCTTCTTCGCGTACTCGGGGTCCAGGGCGTGCTCGGCGTCCACGAAGGCGACCTGGCCGCCGGCCTTCTGCGCGTTCGCCACCGCGTGCAGGGTCAGGGTCGTCTTGCCGGAGGACTCCGGTCCGTAGACCTCCACCACGCGGCCGCGCGGCAGACCGCCTACGCCGAGCGCCACGTCGAGCGCGGTCGACCCGGTGGGGATGACCTCGATGGGCTCGTTCGGCCGCTCGCCCAGGCGCATCACCGCGCCCTTGCCGAATTGCCGTTCAATCTGTGCGAGCGCGGCGTCCAACGCCTTCTCGCGGTCGGTTCCTGCCATGGGTTCCACCCGGTTTACTTGAGTCGATCGCTTCACGTCAAAGACGCTAACCCCTGCCACTGACAATGGGCCCCGGAGTCCCTCCCGCCTGTGGATAACCCCCACCGGAAACCCGGCGGAACCCAAGGGAACACAGGGCCCTGCTTCCATATGAATGGATGTTCGATTTTGGTGTCAAGCGCACCACGCGGCACGGGCGAGGGCGCTGCCGGGCGGCTCCGGCCGGCGCCTCAGGCGCCGTCGCCGCCCGTCGGAGCGACCGGCTCCGACACCCGGTCCCGGCTCAGCGCACGCCGTATGCGCACCAGGGCGGAGTCTCCGACCCGCTCGCGCCTGCCGTGCACGCGCGGGTCGTCCGTCACGTCGTAGCGCTTCACATAGGCGCCCAGGAACGCTTGGAGCGTCGCCACCGCGGGGATCGCGATCAGCGCGCCGACCGCACCCATCAGCGCGGTGCCGGCGATGACCGAGCCGAAGGCGACCGCCGGGTGGATGTCGACGGTCTTGGCGGTGAGCTTGGGCTGCAGCATGTAGTTCTCGAACTGCTGGTAGATCACCACGAATCCGAGCACCCACACCGCGTACCAGGGGTCGACGGTGAAGGCGATCAGCATCGGCAGCGCGCCCGCCAGATACGTACCGATGGTGGGGATGAACTGGGAGACCAGACCCACCCAGACCGCGAGCACCGGCGCGTACGGCACGCCCAGGATCTGCAGCAGGATGTAGTGCGCGATGCCGGAGATGAGCGCCATCAGGCCGCGCGAGTAGAGGTAGCCGCCGGTCTTGTCGACCGCGATCTCCCAGGCGCGCAGCACCTCGGCCTGGCGGGCGGGCGGCAGCATGGAGCAGACCGTGCGCCGCAGCCGGGGCCCGTCGGCCGCGAAGTAGAACGAGAAGAGGAAGATCGTCAGCACCCGGAAGAGGCCGCCCAGGACGGTGGCCGAGACGTCGAGCACACCGCTCGCGCTGTTCTGCACGTACTTCTGGAGCCAGTCCGAGTGCAGCAGGCTGTCCTGGACCTCGACGCGTGAGAGGTCGGTGTGGAACGACTCGTTGATCCAGCTGATCACCGAGTCGAGGTACTTCGGGAAGTGCTCGACCATGTCGACGATCTGGCCCGCCAGCATCGAGCCGAGCAGCACGATGAACCCGGCCGCCGCGATGATCACCGCGAAGAAGACGATGAAGGTGGCGAGGCCGCGGCGTATCCCGCGGGCCGACATCCGCCCGACGGCCGGCTCCACCGCGAGGGCGAGGAAGAACGAGATCAGAATGTTGATCAGCAGCCCGATGAGCTGGTGGAAGGCCCAGCTGCCGAGCTGGAAGCAGGCGTAGAGGGCAAGCGCGAGCACCATGGCGCGCGGCAGCCACCGCGGCATGCGCACGGCGCCGCCGGTCCCGGGCACGGGCGGCGGCGGCCCGGCGGTCCCGGCGCCCGGAGCCGCTCCGGGCGCGGCCGGGGTCTCGCCCACGGCCGCGTGCGGGAGCGCGCGCCCGTGGTCGCCGCCCGTCGCGGACAGGCGGCCGTCCTCGGGCAGGCGCCCGTCGCCGTCGGAACGGAGCTCGCCCTCGGAACGGACTTCGTCCCCGGGTCTGCGGTCGTTCCCGGCCGGGCGGTCGGCCAGGCGGTCTGTCTGGGTGTCGCTCTCGTCAGTCGGTGCCACGCAGCAAGTCTCGCCCATGCCTGCGACAGCGGGCCCTCAGCCCCGGATCGTCACCGCTTGTACGCGGGCACGTCCATGGCGGTGCACACGGCCCGCCAGACGTCCTTGGTCTCCCAGCCCGCGTCGAGCGCCTCGTGCACGGTACGCCCGCCGAGCTCCGCCATCACATGGTCGCGCGCGAAGGAGTCGGCGTAGGCGGCGCCGAAGTGGTCGGCCATCCGCTCCCAGAAAATCGTCAACCGCATGACCCCAGTATCCCGCCCCTGAGAGTGCAGCCGGGGCCGTCCGGCTTGTCTGCGGCGCTTCGCGCCCTACGGTCGGACCATGGCCGGATCCGGAACATCACCCGCGACTGTCCCCACGCTCCGCACGCCGCTCGCCCGAGCCGAGCACTTCGTCTGGCTCACGGCCCGTGTGCTGGAGCAGCGGCGGTTCGCGCACCACTTCCTCGGCGGCGGCGCCGACCCGGTGGAGACCGCACTCGCCGCCTACCAGAACGACGACGGGGGCTACGGGCACGCGCTGGAGCCCGATCTGCGCGGCCCCGTCAGCCAGCCCCTGCCCACCGCGCACGCGCTGCGCGTCCTGGACTCCGTCGGCCGTGTGAGCGGCCGGCGGACGGAGCGGATCTGCGGCTATCTGACGGCGGTCTCGACGCGGGACGGCGCCCTGCCCGCGCTGCACCCGTCGGCACGCGGCTATCCCGTGGCGCCGTTCGTGCAGATCGTCGACGACCCGCCCAGCGAACTGCTGGCCACGGGTCCGGTGGTCGGGCTGCTCCACCGCAACCAGGTGTGGCACGCCTGGCTCTTCCGGGCGACGGACTTCTGCTGGGCGGCGGTCGACACCCTGGAGAAGTCGCACCCGTACGAGATCGAGGCGGCAATCGCCTTTCTGGACGGGGTGCCGGACCGCGCGCGGGCCGAGGCGGCGGCGGACCGGCTCGGGCGGCTGGTGCGCGAGCAGCGGCTCGCGGTGCTCGATCCGGACCGGATCGAGGACTTTCCGGTCGCCCCGGGGTACGCCCCGGCCGAGCATCACTTTCCGCACGACTACGCGCGCGTGCCGGAATCGCTGGCCCGCCGGTGGTTCACGGACGAGGAGATGGCGCGCTCGCTCGACCACCTCGCGGCCGAGCAGCGGGAGGACGGCGGCTGGCCCATCCACTGGCGCGAGTGGGCGCCGGGCACCGCTCTGGAGTGGCGGCCGATCGTGACGATCGAGGCGCTGCGGACCCTGCGCGCGTACGGCCGCGCGATCGACTGACGCCGGGCGTCCCGACAGCCGGGCATCCACCTGTCCCCTACGGAGGGCGGTCCACCTGTCCCCTACGGAGGGCGGCCCGTCTTCCCTGTACGGAAGGCCGTCCGCCTCTCTCGTACGGAGGACGGACTGCCTTCCGTGCAGGCGGTGGGCGGATGCCCTCCGTATGGGCTGTGCGGGGCAGCTCTCAGCCGCCCAGTGCCCGCACCCCCGCCGTCACCAGTACGGCGGCGGTGACGATCACCAGGAAGGGGGCGCGCAGCATCAGGGCGACGGCTGCCGCCGCGAGGCCCGCGCCTCTGGCGTCGAGCACCAGGTGCTGCCCGCTGCTGAAGGTCTGCTGGGCGGTGAGGGCGGCCAGCAGCGCCACCGGCAGCAGTGCGGCGAGCCGTTGCACCAGTGGCCGCTCCAGCGCCCCGGCGGGGACCAGGAGGCCGAGGAGCTTGAACAGGTAGCAGCCGACGGCGGTGGCTGCGATGGCGATCCAGACGTTCAACGTCCCGCTCCCTTCCCGGAGTTCCCGTCGGCCGATACGGACTTCGCCCGGCTCTTCCTGGTGTTCTCGCGACCCTTCGCCGCGTCCCCGCGTCCCTTGAGGAACAGCACGACGGGGGCGGCGAGCGCGGCCATCAGGACCGGCGCTCCGGCGGGCAGTACCGGCAGAAAGCCCAGGGCGAGCAGTACGGCGAGTCCGGCGGTGATCCGTTCCGTGGCGGTGGTGAGCATCGGCGCGAGCAGCGCCAGGAAGACGGCGGGGCTCGCCGCGTCCAGCCCCCACGCGTCGGTGTCGCCGATCGCCTCCGCGCCCAGGGCTCCGGCCAGGGTCGTCAGATTCCACAGCACGTAGAGCGTGAGTCCGGTGACGGTGAAGCCGATCCGCGCGGCCCGCCGGGTGGGCTGGGCGAGGGTCACAGCGGTCGTCTCGTCGATCACCCACTGGGCGGCGAACGGCCGCAACGCGCGCGGGAGTGCGAGCAGCTGCGACAGCCGCAGCCCGTAGAACGCGTTGCGTACGCCCAGGAAGAAGGCGCCGGCTGCCGCCGTGAACGGGTTGCCGCCCGCGGCGAGCGCGCCCACCAGGGCGAACTGCGAGGCTCCGGTGAAGACGAGGAGGCTGAGCGCACAGGTCTGGAGGAGCGTGAGCCCCGATCCCGCCGAGGTCACACCGAAGGCGAAGCCGGAGAGCCCGACGGCCACGCCGACGCCGAGGGCGTCCCTGACGACGGCGGAGTCCGGCTTGGCCTCGCGCACGACGGCGGGGTGCGAACCGGTGCCGGTCGCCGCGGCGACCGGTTGGGCTTCGCCCTCCGGGCGTATTTCTGGGAGTGCTGACTGTTCTGTTGCCACGTCCGGGACGTTACGTGGGTGGGGTTCCCGCGTTCTTGTACGTTCTTGCGCGCTCCCTGCGGTACACGCCCGGCGTCACGCCCACGATGCGGGTGAAGTGGCGGTTGAGGTGCGGCTGGTCGGTGAAGCCGACGGCCACGGCGGCCTCCGCGGGCGCGGTCCCGGCCTCCAGGAGCTGCCGGGCCCGGCGGACGCGTTCGCCGGTGAGCCAGGTGTGCGGGGGCAGCCCGTACGCGCTCTTGAAGGCCCGCAGCAGCGCGAACGGGCTGGTCCCGAGGCCGTGGGCCAGCTGTTCCAGGGACGGCGGGTCGGCCAGCCGCTGCTCCAGGACGGCGCGTGCGGCTGCCGCCGTGCGAGCACCCGCCGAGCCGGTGGTGCGCGCGGGCAGGGAGCGTCCGTGGCGGCGCAGCAGCCGGGCGACGGCGACGCGGAACACGGTGTCGGCGGCGAGCGCGTTGCCCTGCTCGGCCGCCCGGTGCACCTCCTGGATGAGCAGGGAGGTGTCCGGGTCCTCGACGATGATCTCGGCGAATCCCGCGGTACCGCGCAGGGTGGTGACCTCGGCGGCGATGTCGGCGATCAGCTGCGACGAGGGGTAGAGCGTGGCGTACGTCCAGCCCTCGGGGACTCCGGCGTGGGCGGAGTGCGGCACCTCGGGGTTGATCATGACGACGGTGCCGGGCCGGGCCCGTATGGTCTCGCCGGGCAGGACCACGTCCTCGATCCCGCCGCGCACCGCGCCGAAGACGAAGCCCTCGTGGCTGTGCCGGGAGAAGGAGTGGCTGACGTAGCGGGCGTGGAGCAGTTCCAGGCCCGGCAGTCCCGGGTACTGCCAGTGCCGTGCCCACTCCTCGGCCGCGTTCATATCCCCATTCTCCCAGGTCCGGGCCATTGTCAGTGGGTGGGTGCACGATGGGGACCATGGCAAGGACAGCACTGGACTCCTTCTCTCCCGCGACCAGGGGCTGGTTCACGGGAGCCTTCACCGCGCCCACCGCCGCGCAGGAGGGCGCCTGGCAGGCGATCTCCGAGGGTTCGGACGTCCTGGTGGTCGCGCCGACCGGCTCGGGCAAGACCCTCGCCGCGTTCCTGGCCGCTCTGGACGCGCTGGCCGCCGCCCCGCCGCCCGCCGAGGCGAAGAAGCGCTGCCGGGTGCTGTACGTGTCGCCGCTGAAGGCGCTGGCCGTCGACGTCGAGCGCAATCTGCGCTCCCCGCTCACCGGTATCCGCCAGGAGTCGGTGCGCCTGGGGCTGCCGGAGCCGGAGGTGCGGGTCGGGATCCGTTCCGGCGACACCCCGCCCGCCGAGCGCCGTGCCATGTCGACCCGGCCGCCGGACATTCTGATCACCACGCCCGAGTCGCTGTTCCTGATGCTCACGTCCTCCGCGCGCGAGGCGCTGTCGGGCGTGGAGACGGTGATCCTGGACGAGGTGCACGCGGTGGCGGGCACCAAGCGAGGTGCCCATCTCGCGCTGTCCCTGGAGCGGTTGGACGAACTGCTGGCCAGGCCCGCCCGCCGGATCGGCCTTTCGGCGACGGTGCGTCCGGTGGACGAGGTGGCGCGCTTCCTGTCGCCGCAGCGCAAGGTGGAGATCGTCCAGCCGCGCTCCACCAAGGAGTTCGACCTGTCGGTGGTCGTTCCGGTGGAGGACCTGGGAGAGCTGGGCGGCTCACCGGCGGCCGACGCCTCCGAGGGCGCGGAGAAGCCGTCCATCTGGCCGCATGTCGAGGAGCGCATCGTCGACCTGGTGCAGGCGCACCGCTCGACGATCGTCTTCGCCAACTCCCGCCGCCTCGCGGAGCGGCTGTGCAACCGGCTCAACGAGATCGCGTACGAGCGGGCCACGGCGGCCGCGCTGGAGGCGGGCGAGGCCGCCGTGCCCTTGGCGGAGGCCCACTCCCCGGCCGAGGTCATGGCCCAGTCGGGGGCGGCCAAGGGCGCGCCGCCCGTCCTCGCGCGCGCCCATCACGGCTCGGTCTCCAAGGAGCAGCGCGCCCTTGTCGAGGAGGACCTGAAGGCGGGCCGACTGCCGGCCGTCGTCGCCACCTCCAGTCTTGAACTGGGCATCGACATGGGCGCGGTGGACCTGGTGGTGCAGGTCGAGTCGCCGCCCTCGGTCGCCTCTGGCCTCCAGCGGGTGGGCCGCGCGGGTCACCAGGTGGGCGCGGTCTCCACGGGGGTGGTCTTCCCGAAGTACCGGGGCGATCTGGTCCAGTCGGCGGTGGTCACCGAGCGGATGCGCTCGGGAGCCATCGAGTCGCTGCGGATCCCGTCGAATCCGCTGGACGTGCTGGCGCAGCAACTGGTCGCCATGACGGCCCTGGACAGCTGGCAGGCGGACGATCTGCTGGCGCTGGTCCGCCGGGCGGCGCCGTTCGCGGCGCTGCCGGAGTCGGCGTTCACGGCCGTCCTGGACATGCTGGCGGGCCGCTATCCGTCCGACGCCTTCGCGGAGCTGCGCCCGCGCGTGGTGTGGGACCGCGTGGCCGGTACGGTGACGGGCCGCCCCGGCGCGCAGCGGCTCGCGGTGACGTCCGGCGGCACCATCCCGGACCGCGGCCTCTTCGGGGTCTTCCTGGCGGGCTCCGACCCCAAGAAGGGCGGCGGCCGGGTCGGCGAGCTCGACGAGGAGATGGTCTACGAGTCGCGCGTAGGCGATGTGTTCACGCTGGGCACGACGTCCTGGCGCATCGAGGACATCACCCGCGACCGCGTGCTGGTCTCCCCCGCCCCAGGCGTGCCGGGAAGGCTGCCGTTCTGGAAGGGCGACCAGCTGGGCCGCCCGCTCGAACTGGGGCGCGCACTGGGCGCGTTCCTGCGCGAGGTCGGCTCGCTCAGCCCCGAGGACGCACGGCTGCGGCTGCTGAGCGCGGGCCTGGACGCCTGGGCGGCCGACAACGTCCTGGCCTACCTCGACGAGCAGCGCCGCGCGTGCGGCCACGTGCCCGACGACCGCACCATCCTCGTCGAGCGGTTCCGCGACGAGCTGGGCGACTGGCGGGTCGTCATCCACTCCCCCTTCGGGGCCCAGGTGCACGCGCCCTGGGCGCTGGCCCTCGGCGCCCGTCTGGCCGAGCGGTACGGGATGGACGCCCAGGTCATGCACGCGGACGACGGCATCGTGCTGCGGCTGCCCGACGCCGACCTGATGGGCCTCGACCTCCTCGACCAGGACCCTGGGCACCTGGACTCGACCTACGACAGCGAGCAGGCCCCGGTCGGCGCCGCGGACGCCGTCTTCGACAAGGGCGAGATCGAGCAGATCGTCACCGACCAGGTGGGCGGCTCCGCACTGTTCGCCGCCCGCTTCCGGGAGTGCGCCGCGCGCGCGTTGCTGCTGCCCCGGCGCAACCCCGGCAAGCGCACCCCACTGTGGCAGCAGCGCCAGCGCGCGGCCCAACTGCTCCAGGTGGCGAGCGAGTTCGGCTCGTTCCCGATCGTCCTGGAGGCCGTCCGCGAGTGCCTCCAGGACGTCTTCGACGTGCCGGGGCTGACCGAGCTGATGGGTGACCTGGAGGCGCGCCGGGTCCGGCTGGTCGAGGTGACCACGCCCGAGCCGTCCCCCTTCGCTCGCTCGCTGCTCTTCGGCTATGTCGCCCAGTTCCTCTACGAGGGCGACTCGCCGCTGGCCGAGCGGCGGGCCGCGGCCCTCTCGCTCGACTCCCGCCTCCTGGCCGAGCTGCTCGGCCAGGCCGAGTTGCGCGAGCTCCTGGACGCGGACGTCCTGACCGAGCTGGAGCAGGAGCTCCAGTGGCTCACCGAGGACCGCCGGATCAAGGACGTGGAGGGCGTCGCCGACCTGCTGCGGGTCCTGGGGCCGCTGACCGACGACGAGTTGGTCGCGCGCGGCGCCGACCCGGGGTGGCCGCAAGAGCTCGCGGGTGCCCGTCGCGCCATCCGGGTGCGGGTCGGCGGCGCCGATCACTGGGCGGCGATCGAGGACGCGGGGCGGTTGCGCGACGCGCTGGGCACGGCGCTGCCGGTGGGCGTGCCCGAGGCGTTCATGGAGCCGGTCAAGGACCCGCTCGGCGACCTCCTGTCGCGGTACGCGCGCACGCACGGGCCGTTCACCTCGGCCACGGCGGCCGCCCGGTTCGGCCTCGGCACGGCCGTCACCGACGGCGCGCTGCAACGGCTGGCGGCGAGCGGGCGGGTGGTGCAGGGCGAGTTCCATCCGGCGGGGCTCGGGCAGGAGTGGTGCGACGCGACGGTGCTGCGCAGGCTGCGCCGCCGCTCCCTGGCCGCGCTGCGCCAGGAGCTCGAACCGGTGCCGCCCGCGGCGCTCGCCACCTTCCTGCCGCAGTGGCAGCACCTGGGGAGCAACAGCCTGCGCGGCATCGACGGGCTGGCCCGGGCCGTCGAGCAGCTGCAGGGCGCCGCCGTGCCCGCGTCCGCCCTGGAGAAACTGGTCCTGCCGTCCCGGGTCTCCGACTACGGGCCGGGGCTGCTCGACGAGCTCACCACCACCGGCGAGGTCCTGTGGGCGGGGGCGGGCGCACTGCCGGGCAAGGACGGCTGGATCTCCCTGTTCCTCGCGGACGCGGCGCCGCTGCTGCTGCCACCGCCGCACCCCCTGGAGCTCACCGCGCTGCACGAGTCGGTGCTGACAACGCTCGCCCCGGGATACGGGCTGTTCTTCCGCCAGATCGCCGACCAGGTCCGCTCCACCACGCACCCGGAGGCGAGCGACCCCCAACTGGCCGACGCCGTATGGGATCTGGCGTGGTCGGGGCGGCTCACCAACGACACGCTGGCGCCGCTGCGGGCGCTGCTCGGGTCGGGCCGCACCGCCGGGTCCACGGCGCACCGGGCCAGGCGGACCGTTCCACGCGGGCGTTACGGGACGCTGACGGCGGCGGCGCGGCCCGCGTCACGCACCGGGCCGCCGACGGTTTCGGGCCGCTGGTCGCTGCTGCCCGCCCGCGAGCCGGACCCCACACACCGGGCGCACGCCCTGGCCCGTACGCTCCTCGACCGCCACGGCGTGGTCACCCGGGGCGCGGTCGCGGCCGAGGGAGTCGAAGGCGGCTTCTCGGCGACGTACCGGATCCTGGCGGCGTTCGAGGACAGCGGCCAGGCGCGGCGGGGCTATGTCGTCGAGGGGCTGGGCGCGGCCCAGTTCGCGATGGACGGGGCGGTGGACCGGCTGCGGGCGGCGGCCACCGCGCGCGACCGTGCGGAGGCGCGGCCCGCGACCCGTGGCGTGGTGCTGGCGGCTGCCGACCCCGCCAACGCCTACGGGGCGGCGCTTCCCTGGCCCGAGCCGCCGACGGGGGCCGGGCACAAGCCGGGCCGCAAGGCCGGGTCGATGGTGGTCCTGGTGGACGGTGAGCTCGCGCTCTACATGGAGCGTGGCGGCAAGTCCCTGCTGGTCTGGCCCGCCGAGCCCGACGATCCGGCGCTGCTGGCGGCGGTGGAGGCGCTGGCGGGGGCGGCGCGTGCGGGGCGGCTGGGGACGGTGACCGTGGAGCGGGTCAACGCCGAGTCCGCGCTCACGTCGCCGCTCGCCCGGGCGCTGGAGGCGGCGGGCTTCGTCCCGACACCGAGGGGGTTGCGGCTGCGGCCTTGAATGTTCCCCACCCCGCCCGTTCCGGAACGCCCTGCGGGCGGCCGGTGGCGGATGAGGTGGGTTTCCCGGGGGCTTCGCCCTCCCCTGAGCCTCCAAGCGGGGCCGCGCCCCCGAACCTCCTCGGGCTCCGCCCCGAACCCCGCACCCGGTCAGGGCTCGCTCCCCCGCACGCCCCCGGGGCACGCCCCGACCCTTGCCACCCACTGAGCGGCTGGCCCCGAACCCCAACCCCGCCACCGACCCCCTCCACGGATCCCCGCCACCCCCACCGACAAGGGCCGCGCCAGCACCGCCCCGTACGCCCCCAGGCCCCCACCCCGGCACAATGTCCCCATGCCCGAAGGAGACACCGTCTGGCAGGCCGCCCGGCGGCTCGATGACGCGCTCGGCGGATGTGAGCTGATCCGGTCCGATCTGCGCGTGCCCAGGCTCGCGACCGTCGACCTGACCGGGCGGACCGTGCTGGACGTCACCCCGCGCGGGAAGCATCTGCTCACCCGGATCGAGGGCGGTCTCACCCTCCACTCGCATCTGCGGATGGAAGGGTCCTGGCGGGTGTTCGCCCCCGGGGAGCGCTGGCGCGGCGGCCGGAGCGACCAGATCCGGGCGATCCTGGGCACGGCGGAGCGGACGGCCGTCGGGTACCGGCTGGCCGTGCTCGAACTGCTCCGCACCCGCGACGAACACCGCGTCGTCGGCCACCTCGGCCCCGATCTGCTCGGGCCCGGCTGGGACCCCGAGCTGGCCCTGCGCAATCTGCTCCAGGACCCGGCCCGGCCGCTCGGCGAGGCGCTGCTCGACCAGCGCAATCTGGCGGGGGTCGGCAACATCTACAAGTCGGAGATCTGCTTCGTCGTCCGGGCCGTGCCGTGGCTGCCGGTGGGCGAGCTCACCGACCCCGCGCGGGTCGTCGTCGCCGCCAAGAAGCTCCTGGAGGCGAACCGGGAGCGCACGTCCCGGAAGGTGTATGTGTACGGGCGCGGCGGGCAGCCCTGCCCCCGCTGCGGTACGGCACTGCGCGCCACCACCCTGCGCGACCCGGCCGGCAGCGAGCGCCCCACCTACTGGTGCCCCCGGTGCCAGCCCAACCCTCCGGCGGACAGCCGCCCCGGGCAGAACGGCGGCTGACCCGGCCGACCGGTGGACGCGGCGAAGCAGCTACGACGACACGAGAGTTGACGACCCGTCAGATCCAGTCGTACCGTCCCCGCATGCCCCTCTCGGCGTACGACCTCACCGATCGGACCGCCTTCGTGACCGGCGCCGCCGGCGGTATCGGGCGGGCCAGTGCCGTACTGCTCGCGGAGGCGGGCGCGGTCGTGCACTGCGCCGACCTCGACGAGCAGGGCCTCCAGGGCACCCGTGAGCTGATCGCCAAGGCCGGGGGCACCGCGTACACGCATGTGCTCGACGTGACCGATCGCACCCGGCTGCGCGCGGCCGTGCGGGCCGCGGGCCGGGTCGACGTCCTGGCCGCCGTCGCCGGGATCATGCACTCCAGTACGGTCCTCGACACCGAAGACGCCGACCTCGACCGCGTTCTCGCGGTCAACTTCAAGGGCGTGCTGCACTCCTGCCAGGAGGCGGCCCGCGTCATGATCGAGAACGGTACGGCGGGCAGCATCATCACCATGGCGTCCGGAGCCGTCGACTCCGCCGGGCCCGGCCTTTTCTGCTACAGCGCCTCGAAGGCGGCCGTCGTCCAGCTGACCAAGACCCTCGCCACGGAGCTCGGCCCGCACTCCATCCGCGTCAACGCCGTCGCGCCGGGCTGGGTCCGCACGCCGATGACCGAGCGGCACTCGGCCGAGCACCAGCGGCAGATCGAGTCGACGATGGTCCGGCTCTCCCCGCTCGGGCGGGTCGGCGAGCCCGAGGACATCGCACACACCGTGCTCTATCTCGCCTCGGACGCGTCGTCGTTCACGACGGGCCAGATCCTGCGTCCGAACGGCGGCGTCGCGATGCCGTGGTGACCGCGGGGCTCGCGACGTGCACCGGCAGCAGGCTCAGACCCCAGCCGCCCGCGGCCACCGCACCTTCGAGAACTCCGGCCTCGTCGGGCGCCGTCAGCAGGCGCAGCACCGCCCACCACCACAGCGCCCCGACCACGAGCGCCGGCACCCAGCGCACCGCCACTGCCATGGCCGCCTCCTCGGGCCGACGCTAGACCGCCCCCTCGTTCACCGGGAGGGCGCACCGGATGCAGTCCCGGCGCACACACCACCCCGCGCGCCCCACACACCCCTCAAGCGCCTCAGACCGCAGAACCCAAAAGGCCACAGAACCCAAGGCCACAAAAACCCAGGACCGCAGACCCTCAGGCCGTCTCCGCCTGGAACATCCACGCATGCTTCTCCAGGTCCGCCGTCAGCCCGATGAGCACGTCCTGGCTGACCGGGTCCGGATCGCCGGTGGACCCGACCCGCTCGCGCATCCTGGTGATCACCGCGCCCAGCGCGTCGACCAGGATCCGTACCGCGTCACCGTCCTTGATCCAGCCGGTGGGCACCTTGCCGATCGCGCTCGACGACGCCACGGTCGCCGCCCGGCCGTCCGGGGTGACCCCGAGCGCCGCGGCCCGCTCGGCCACCGTGTCGGAGTGGAGCCTGGCCGTGTCGACGACCTCGTCGAGCTGGAGGTGGACGGACCTGAAGCGCGGCCCGACCACGTTCCAGTGCACCTGCTTGGCGACCAGCGACAGGTCCACGAGGTCGACGAGGGCGCCCTGCAACGCGTCGCCCACCACCTTCAGGTCGGCCTCGGACAGCGAGCTCTTCACGACAGACATGCGTGCACTCCGTTTCGTATGCGCCGACTCTCCGCTTCTCCTCCCCCACCTTTACACGGAAGCCCCAAATGGGGCATTCCGGGGAAAAGAAGAAGCCCCGGCCGGTCAACAGACCGGCCGGGGCCACTCACAGACAGAGCCCGACAGCGTCAGGCCGCGACGACGTCCACCGCTTCCGCGGGCGCCTTGATCGTCACTCGCTCGGTCGGGACACCGGTCACCGACGTCACGGAGATCGAATTGAGCATCGGACGTACCGGTGCGGGCACCGGATCGCTCGCCGCCGCCGAGGCAGCGAGCTCGGCAAGTGCCAGCTCGTCGCTCACTTCCCGCATGAGCTCGGACATCCGTACGTCAAGCGCGTCGCAGATCGCGGAGAGCAGCTCGGAGGATGCCTCCTTCTGCCCCCGCTCCACCTCGGAGAGATAGCCGAGTGAGACTCGGGCGGACGAGGAGACTTCGCGCAGAGTACGGCCCTGGCGCTGGCGCTGCCGACGCAGCACGTCACCCAGCAGGCGACGGAGCAGAATCATCGGTGGCTCCCTCCTCGGACCGCGTAGCCGCATCCTTCACGCCCCACCGTACCGCCTCGCGCTGCGGCCGTGCGGGGAGCGATGTCGTGTTCACTCAGGGCTGCAAACATCAATTCCCCCCGTTCTGTTCCGTATCCTGTGCCCGCGCATCTGCGCCGAGTTCACCGGAGAGCAGTTCGAGCACGCTCCGTACACTCACTCTACGGATTTCCGCCCTGTCGCCGTTCAACCTCAAAGCGACGGTTTTCCCGTTCCCGTCCGGCCCCTCGACCGCCACGTAGACGGTCCCGACCGGCCGGCCGTCCTGGGGTGCGGGCCCGGCGACGCCGGTGGTGGCGATGCCCCAGTCGGCGCCCAGAACCTTCCGCACCCCCGCCGCCATCTGCCGTGCGACCTCGGGATCCACCGCTCCGCGCTCGCCCAGAAGGGTCGCGTCGACGCCCAGTACGTCCCGCTTCAGCTCGGTCGCGTACGCCGTGACGGAGCCGCGGAAGACGCGCGAGGCGCCCGCCACGGATGTCACCTCGGCGGCCACCAGACCGCCCGTGAGCGACTCCGCCACCGCAAGCGTCTGCTCACGCTCCGTGAGAATCCGCACGATCCGGGCCGCCCCGCTCACCGGCCCGGTCCCTCCACGGCGGCCTCGGCGGCGCGCGCCGCGCGCTGCGCCGCGAGCCCCTGGCGCCTCAGTACGACCGCCTGTCGCACATAGTCGAGCCCGGTGACGATCGTCAGCACCACGGCGACCGCCATCACCCAGAAGCGCAGGGTCGCCAGCGGACCCGTGAGCGCCAGCACGTACATCCCCGTTGCCGTGCCCTGCGCCAGGGTCTTCAGCTTCCCGCCCCGGCTGGCGGGAATCACCCCGTGCCTGATGACCCAGAAACGCATGAGCGTGATCCCGAGTTCCCGGAAGAGGATCGCCCCGGTCACCCACCACGGCAGATCGCCGAGCGAGGAGAGGCAGACCAGCGCGGCGCCCATGATCGCCTTGTCCGCGATCGGGTCCGCGATCTTCCCGAAGTCCGTGACCAGGTTGTACGTCCGGGCCAGATGGCCGTCGAAGATGTCCGTGATCATGGCGACGGCGAACGCCGCCCACGCCCAGGCCCGCCAGGCCGGGTCGTACCCGCCGTCCTGCAGCATCAGCGCCACGAAGCCCGGCACGAGGACGAGCCGGATCATGGTGAGGATGTTGGCGATGTTCCAGAGGCTGGCCTGGTTGACGGCCGCCGCGCCCAGCTTGCCGCCGGGCGCCGGCGTCCGGCCGGTACCGCCCGCCGCGGATGCCGGGACTCCGGTCATCTGGCCGCCTCCTCAAGGACGTCGAGACTCGTCACCACCAGGTCGACGCCCTCGGCGGCGACGACCTTCGCCTCGACGATACGGCCCGGCGTCAGTCCCGCGCCCTCCGTGAACCGCACTTGACCATCGGTCTCGGGCGCCTGGTGCTCGGCGCGGCCGATCACGCCGTCCTCGCTGTCGACCGACTCGACCAGCACCCGGACGGTGTCGCCGACGCGCTCCTCGGCACGCTGGGCGGTCAGCTCCTCGGCGAGCCGCGACAGGTGGTCGAGCCGCTCGGCGATCACCTCGGCGTCCAGCTTGTTCTCGTACGTGACGGCTTCGGTGCCGTCCTCGTCGGAGTAGCCGAAGACGCCGATGGCGTCGAGCCGGGCGCCGGTGAGGAAGCGTTCCAGCTCCTGGAAGTCGGCCTCGGTCTCACCGGGGAAGCCGACGATGAAGTTGGAGCGCACACCGGCCAGCGGGGCCTTGGCGCGGATCGTCTCCAGGAGCTCCAGGAACCGCTCGGTGTCGCCGAAGCGCCGCATGGCCCGCAGCACGCCGGGCGCGGAGTGCTGGAAGGACAGGTCGAAGTACGGGACGACCTTGTCGGTCGAGGTCAGCACGTCGATCAGACCCGGCCGCATCTCGGCGGGCTGGAGGTAGCTGACGCGTACACGCTCGATGCCGTCGACGGCCGCGAGCTCCGGCAGCAGCGTCTCCAGGAGCCGGATGTCGCCGAGGTCCTTGCCGTACGAGGTGTTGTTCTCGGAGACCAGCATGACCTCCTTGACGCCCTGCTCGGCCAGCCAGCGCGTCTCGCCGAGGACGTCCGAGGGGCGGCGCGAGATGAAGGAGCCGCGGAAGGACGGGATGGCGCAGAACGTGCAGCGGCGGTCGCAGCCGGAGGCCAGCTTCACCGAGGCGACCGGGCTGGTGTCCAGGCGGCGGCGCAGCGGGGCGCGCGGGCCGGAGGCGGGCGCGACGCCCTCGGGCAGGTCCTCGGGGGCGCTCTCCGGTGCCTCCTGCGCGTGGCCGGGCAGCGCCACGTCGGCGCTCTGGCGCTCGACGGGGCTCAGCGGCAGCAGCTTGCGCCGGTCGCGCGGGGTGTGCGCCTCCACACTGCCACCGTTGAGGATGGTCTGGAGCCGGTTGGAGATGTCGGAGTAGTCGTCGAAACCGAGCACGCCGTCGGCCTCGGGGAGCGCGTCGGCGAGTTCCTTGCCGTACCGCTCGGCCATGCAGCCGACAGCGACCACGGCCTGGGTGCGGCCGTGGTCCTTGAGATCGTTGGCTTCGAGGAGGGCGTCGACGGAGTCCTTCTTGGCGGCTTCGACGAACCCACAGGTGTTGACGACGGCGACATCGGCGTCCGAGGCGTCCTCGACGAGCTCCCAGCCGTCCGCTGCCAAGCGGCCTGCAAGCTCCTCCGAGTCCACCTCGTTACGGGCGCAGCCGAGAGTGACAAGGGCGACGGTACGGCGTTCGGGCATGGACTCAAGACTACTTTGTCCCGGCCCGCGTCCCCGCCGCGAGGGTTGATCAAGGAATCGGCGGCCGTACGCGGCCGGGGCGCGGCGGCTCCGGTCAGCCGACGACCGGGTCGCCCTTGGTGTAGGTCAGCCGCTCGACCTGGCCGTCACCGAACTGGTCCTCGACCTTCTTGCCGTTCACGTAGAGCTCGATCGCCCCGGCGTTGCCGAGGATCAGGTCGATCTTCTCGCCGTCCACGAAGGTCTTCGACTCGCCCTTCTCCAGGAGGCCGTCGTAGAGCACCTGGCCGTTGTGCGCCTTGGCGGAGATCCAGCTCTTGTCGGAGATGGCGCTGAGCTTGACGGTGACCTTGTCCTGCGGGGCCGCGGCGATGGCGCTGTCGGAGGGGGCGGGGGGCTTGGGCGCGGCGGGCAGGCTCGGGGCCGGCTTGGGGCTGGGGCTCTGCTGCTGCGTCTGGGTCGGGCCCTCGGCGACCTGGGCGCTCTTGCCCTTGGAGTCGCCACTGCCGCTGAACATCGTGAAGCCGACGAAGCCGACGACCACCACGATCGCGGCGACCATGGCCGCGGTCCAGTTCGGGCGGCGCCGCTCGGGCCTGATCCGCTCGGCCTCGAACATGGGCGCCGCGGGCGTGGGCGCGGGACGGCCGCCGTGCTCGGCGTCGTACCGCTCGACCAGGGGCTCCGGATCGAGGCGCACGGCGCGCGCGACCGTGCGGATGTGTCCGCGCGCGTACACATCGCCGCCGCACCGGGAGAAGTCGTCCTCCTCCAGGCCCTGCACGATCGGGATGCGCACCCGCGTGATCGAACTGACCTCGTCGACGGTCAGTCCTGCCGCGATACGGGCCTGCTTGAGGGCGTGGCCGATCGTCGGCCGATCGTCGTCAGCGAAGGAGGGCCGGTCGTCGTCGCCGAGGGAAGGCCGGTCGTCTTCGGGGGAGTTGCCGATGGACACGGGGGCGCCTTTCGAGCGTGAGCCACCTGCTGGGTGTTCAGTCTAGGGGGGGTACGAAAGGGTGGGGCAACCGGGAGGGTGGAGTTTGTACGCCATAGGAATGGCCTCCTCCCTTCCTCCTAACGGGTCAGGAGGGGGACACGTTCCTGCTCTTCCCTCAACTGGACGTACAGCCGGGGAAAACGGTTGCCCCACGCTCCTGTCCCTGTGCTCCATTCGGCCGCGGGACCGGCCCCTCGGGCCCGCCCCGGGCCACTAGGGAGCCTCCCCGCGGATCACCGCCAGCACACCGTCGAGTTCATCCGGCTTGACCAGGACGTCACGCGCCTTGGAGCCCTCGCTGGGGCCCACGATCCCGCGCGACTCCATCAGGTCCATCAGCCGGCCCGCCTTGGCGAAGCCGACCCGCAACTTGCGCTGGAGCATGGACGTCGACCCGAACTGGGTGGAGACGACCAGCTCAGCGGCCTGGCAAAGCAGATCGAGGTCGTCGCCGATCTCCTCGTCGATGTCCTTCTTCTGCTTCTGCCCGACGGTGACGTCCTCGCGGAAGACCGGCGCCATCTGGTCCTTGCAGTGCTGGACGATCCCCGCGATCTCGTCCTCGGTGACGAACGCGCCCTGGAGGCGGGTCGGCTTGTTCGCGCCCATCGGCAGGAACAGTCCGTCACCCTTTCCGATGAGCTTTTCGGCGCCGGGCTGATCGAGGATGACGCGGCTGTCGGCCAGCGAGGAGGTCGCGAAGGCGAGCCTCGACGGCACGTTCGCCTTGATCAGGCCGGTCACGACGTCCACGGACGGCCGCTGGGTGGCGAGCACCAGATGGATGCCGGCGGCGCGGGCCAGCTGGGTGATGCGCACGATCGCGTCCTCGACGTCACGCGGCGCCACCATCATCAGGTCCGCGAGCTCGTCGACGATCACCAGCAGATACGGGTACGGGGTCAGCTCCCGCTCGCTGCCTTCGGGCAGCTTGACCTTGCCGTTGCGGATCGCCTCGTTGAAGTCGTCGATATGGCGGAAACCGAACGCCGCCAGGTCGTCGTAGCGAAGATCCATCTCGCGCACGACCCACTGAAGAGCCTCGGCGGCCCGCTTGGGGTTGGTGATGATCGGCGTGATCAGGTGCGGAATGCCCTCGTACGCGGTGAGTTCGACGCGCTTGGGGTCGACGAGCACCATCCGTACGTCCTCCGGCGTCGCCCGCACCATCACCGAGGTGATCAGGCAGTTGATGCAGGACGACTTGCCGGAGCCGGTCGCGCCGGCCACCAGGACGTGCGGCATCTTCGCCAGGTTGGCCATCACATAGCCGCCCTCGACGTCCTTGCCGAGCGCGACGAGCATCGGATGGTCGTCCTCGGCCGCGTCCGCCAGACGCAGCACGTCGCCGAGGTTGACCATCTCGCGGTCCGTGTTGGGGATCTCGATGCCGACCGCCGACTTGCCGGGGATCGGCGAAATGATCCGTACGTCCGGGCTGGCCACCGCGTACGCGATGTTCTTGGTCAGCGCGGTGATCCGCTCGACCTTCACGGCCGGGCCCAGCTCCACCTCGTACCGCGTGACCGTCGGGCCCCGGGTGAAGCCGGTGACGGCCGCGTCGACCTTGAACTCCACGAAGACGTTCTGCAGCGAGGCCACTATGGCGTCGTTGGCGGCGCTGCGCGTCTTGCCCGGGCCGCCCCGCTCCAGCAGGTCCAGCGAGGGCAGCGCGTAGGTGATGTCGCCCGCGAGCTGGAGCTGCTCGGCGCGCGAGGGCATCTCGGAGTGCTCCGGCGCCGCCTTGGTCAGATCCGGTACGACGCCGGGCGCGCCCGGGGTCGCCCTGGGCGCCGGCTTGGTGACGTCGGTCTTGGCGGCGGGCT
Source organism: Streptomyces sp. NBC_00224 (assembly GCF_041435195.1). Taxonomy (NCBI): domain Bacteria; kingdom Bacillati; phylum Actinomycetota; class Actinomycetes; order Kitasatosporales; family Streptomycetaceae; genus Streptomyces; species Streptomyces sp. NBC_00224. Next base: position 6,580,136 of record NZ_CP108106.1, on the reverse strand, counting down.
GCGCCCCGGCCTTGGCGGCGGCCCCGCCGCGGGCCGTGGGCACCGGTGTGGTGCTGCCGCGCTCCCGCTCGACGGAGACGCCCTGGGTGAGGTCGGCGACGATCGGGGACGGCGGCAGGCCGTTCAGTACGGCGCCGTCGAGCGCGGCGGCCGCGGCGGCGGCCACGTCGACCGGGTCCATCGGCAGGTCGAACGGCGGTTGCACCGAGGCGCGCCGGGGCTTGCGGCGCTGCGAGAGCGCCGCCTGCTCGGCCTCGCCCTGGGCGTACTCGTCGGCCGGGGCGACGCGGCGCCCGGGCGTACGCCGGGCGCGCGGCGCGGGCTCCTCGTCACGCCAGTCGTCCTCGTACAGCTCGTCCTCGCCGTACTCCTCCGGCAGGGGCTCGACGATGCCGAGCCGGGCGCCCAGGGCCCGCAGCCGCTGCGGGATGGCGTTGACGGGCGTCGCGGTGACCACTAGCAGCCCGAAGACGGTCAGCAGCACCAGCATCGGCACCGCCAGGACATCGCCCATCAGGAATTCGAGCGGCTTGGACGCGGCCCAGCCGATGAGACCGCCCGCGTCCTGCATCGCGCTGGTGCCGTCGTCCCGGCCCGGCGAGCCGCAGGCGATGTGGACCTGGCCGAGCACGCCGAGCACCAGTGCGGAGAGGCCGATCACGATCCGGCCGTTGGCCTCGGGCTTCTCCGGGTAGAGGATCAGACGGACGGCGATCGCGCCGAGCAGCAGCGGCACCAGCAGGTCGAGCCGTCCGAACGCGCCGGTCACCAGCATCTCGACAAGGTCGCCGACCGGGCCGCGCAGATTCGACCAGGTGCCCGCGGCGACGATCAGCGCGACACCGAGCAGCAGCAGGGCGAGCCCGTCCTTGCGGTGGGCCGGGTCGAGGCCCTTGGCGCCCCGCCCTATGCCGCGGAACATCGCCCCGACCCCGTGGGCCGCGCCCAGCCAGACGGCGCGCGCGAGCCGGTACACGCCCCCGGTGGGCGAAGGCGCCGGCTTGGGCGCGGGCTTGGCGGCCGCCGCCTTCTTGGCGGGTGCCTTTTTGGCGGGAGCTTTCTTCGCGGGCGCGGCAGCCTTCTTCGCGGGCGCTTTCTTGGCGGGCGCGGCCGCCTTCTTGGCGGGTGCCGCGGTACGGCCGGCGCGCTTCGCGGTGCCCGCCGTGCCCTGGGAACCCTTGCCGGACGTACGTGAGGCCATGGTGCTGAGGTTACCGGTGCGGGCGGCGGTCGACACGACGGCCGGTGCTTCACCCGTTCGTGTCGTACCGAAAGACGATACTCACGTACGCACAAAGGGGCCTGACGCCTCATCAGCGTCAGGCCCCTCCGGACCGCTCGATTCCGCGCCGCTCACAGCCACTCGGAGCCGCTCAGCGCCGCTCAGTTCTGCGAGGGCAGGGCCGCCGTGCCGCTGCCGGTGCCGGGCTCCAGGGCGTCAAGAGCCCGCCGCAGGCCGGTCAGTTTGCGCTCCAGGTGGGCGGCGGTGGCCACCGCCGCCGCGTCCGCCGACTCGTCGTCGAGCTGCTTGGAGAGCGCCTCGGCCTGCTCCTCGACCGCCGCGAGCCGCGCGGACAGTTCGGCGAGGAGGCCCGCCGGCTCCTTGGGGTCGCCGGCCGTCTGGCCGCCGCCCTCCAGCTGGAGCCGCAGCAGCGCGGCCTGCTCGCGCAGCTGACAGTTCTTCATATAGAGCTCGACGAACACCGACACCTTGGCGCGCAGCACCCAGGGGTCGAAGGGCTTCGAGATGTAGTCGACGGCTCCCGCCGCGTACCCCCGGAACGTGTGGTGCGGGCCGTGGTTGATGGCGGTGAGGAAGATGATCGGGATGTCCCGGGTCCGCTCCCGCCGCTTGATGTGCGCGGCGGTCTCGAAACCGTCCATGCCCGGCATCTGGACGTCCAGCAGGATGACTGCGAAATCGTCCGTCAGCAGTGCTTTGAGCGCTTCCTCCCCTGACGATGCCCGCACCAGTGTCTGATCGAGCGCAGAGAGGATGGCCTCCAGCGCCAGCAGATTCTCCGGCCGGTCATCGACCAGGAGGATCTTGGCCTTCTGCACCATGGCCCGTCCTCCTCGCCCCGGCAGTGCACCGGGCGCCGCCCCAGGGGACGACTCCCTTGCGCCGCCCGTCCTTGTGCCGGTCATGGTAGCCGCACCCCGCCTGTCGCCACACCCTGTCACCGCGATGTCACTGTGCACGTAGCAGAAACGTAGCGGGAGACCAGAAGGTTCCCCGAATACCGCCGTCTCACACGCCTTCGGCCACAGTCAGTCAGCAACTCGCGGTGAACCGTGCGGCCACCGATCACTTCCCGTGCATCCACTGCTCCATCACCGAGAGCAGATGGTCGGGGTCGACCGGCTTGGTGACGTAGTCGGACGCGCCGGACTCGATGGCCTTCTCCCGGTCGCCCTTCATCGCCTTCGCGGTGAGCGCGATGATGGGCAGCCCCGCGAACTGCGGCATACGACGAATCGCCGACGTCGTGGCGTACCCGTCCATCTCCGGCATCATGATGTCCATGAGCACGACGGCCGTGTCCTCGTGCTGTTCCAGCACCTCGATCCCCTCGCGGCCGTTCTCCGCGTACAGCACCGACAGGCCGTGCTGCTCCAGGACGCTGGTGAGCGCGAAGACGTTCCGTACGTCGTCGTCGACGATCAGTACCTTCTCTCCACCGAAGTGGAAGGTGCGCGTCGGCGCGCGCTCCGGCTCCTGGGCGGCCCAGGAGTCCTGCTGCGCCTCTCCCTGCTGGCCGGGCAGCGTCGCCGCGGGCTCCGTGCCGAGCGCCTTGCGGCGGCGCCGGAACAGCCCGGCCGCGCCCATCTGGCTCTCGCCCGGCGTGGGCGCCGCGCTCTCGCGCGGGACGAGGTCCTGCCGTACGCCGTCCGCCGGGGCGCCCTCGGCGGCCGCCTCGCCGCCGGGCGGCAGCTGCGGGTAACCCTGCGGCGGCAACTCGCTGGGGTGCAGCGGGAGATAGAGCGTGAAGGTGGAGCCGCGGCCGGGCTCGCTCGCCGCGTGGATCTCACCGCCGAGCAGCCGGGCGATCTCGCGGCTGATGGAGAGGCCGAGGCCGGTGCCGCCGTACTTGCGGCTGGTCGTGCCGTCGGCCTGCTTGAACGCCTCGAAGATCACCCGCATCTTGCTGGCCGCGATGCCGATGCCGGTGTCGGTGACCGAGAACGCGATCAGATCGGCGTCCGCGTCGCGCAGCGAGCCCGCCTCCAGGAGCTGTTCGCGGATCGCGTGCGGAACGTCGGCGTGGGCGGGCCTGATCACCAGCTCGACAGCGCCGCTGTCGGTGAACTTCACCGCGTTCGACAGCAGGTTGCGCAGCACCTGCAGCAGCCGCTGCTCATCGGTGTGCAGCGTCGCCGGGAGCTCCGGCGAGACCCGTACGGAGAAGTCGAGCCCCTTCTCCGCGGTGAGCGGCCGGAAGGTCGCCTCCACGTAGTCGACGAGCTGCACCAGGGCGATCCGGGTGGGGCTGACGTCCATCTTGCCCGCCTCGACCTTCGACAGGTCGAGGATGTCGTTGATGAGCTGGAGCAGGTCCGAACCCGCACCATGGATCGTTTCCGCGAACTCGACCTGCTTCGGCGAGAGGTTGCCCTCCGCGTTGTCGGCGAGCAACTTGGCCAGGATCAGCAGCGAGTTGAGGGGCGTGCGCAGCTCGTGCGACATGTTCGCCAGGAACTCGGACTTGTAGCGCATCGAGACCGCGAGCTGTTCGGCGCGCTCCTCCAGGACCTGCCGGGCCTCCTCGATCTCGGTGTTCTTCACCTCGATGTCACGGTTCTGCTGGGCGAGCAGCTCGGCCTTCTCCTCCAGCTCCGCGTTGGACTCCTGCAGGGCCTTCTGCCGGTTCTCCAGCTCCGCCGACCGCTCGCGCAGCTGCTCGGTCAGCTCCTGCGACTGCTTGAGCAGCACCTCGGTCTTGGAGTTGACGCTGATCGTGTTGACGCTGGTCGCGATCATCTCCGCGATCTGGTTGAGGAAGTCCTTCTGGATGTGGGTGAACGGCTGGAACGACGCCAGCTCGATCACGCCGAGGACCTTGCCCTCGAAGAGCACCGGCAGCACGATCACATGCGCGGGCGGCGCCTCCCCGAGGCCGGAGGAGATCTTCAGATAGCCCGGCGGCACGTTCTCCACCAGGATCGTGCGCTTCTCCTCCGCCGCCGTGCCGATCAGCGTCTCGCCGGGCCGGAACGAGGTGGGCATCGAGCCCGACGAGTACCCGTAACTCCCGCGCATCTTCAGCTCGTACGGGCTGTCCTCGTCCCCGCCGACCTCGGGGGAGCCGACGGTCGGCAGCGCGAGGAAGAACGCGCCGTGCTGGGCCGAGACCACCGGCGTCAGCTCGGTCATGATCAGGGAGGCGACGTCGTCCAGATCCCGGCGGCCCTGCATCAGGCCGGAGATACGGGCGAGGTTGCCCTTGAGCCAGTCCTGCTCCTTGTTGGCGACCGTGGTGTCGCGAAGGTTGGCGATCATCGTGTTGATGTTGTCCTGGAGGGCCTGGATCTCGCCCGCCGCGTCCACGTCGATCTTGAGGTTGAGGTCGCCGCGGGTCACCGCGGTGGCGACGGCCGCGATGGCGCGGACCTGCCGGGTCAGGTTCCCGGCCATCTCGTTCACGGACTCGGTGAGGTCGCGCCAGGTGCCGTCGACGTCGCGTACGCGCGCGTGGCCGCCGAGCTGGCCCTCGGTGCCCACTTCGCGGGCGACCCTGGTCACCTCCACGGCGAACGACGACAGCTGGTCGACCATCGTGTTGATGGTGTTCTTCAGCTCCTGGATCTCACCGCGCGCGTCGATGTCGATCTTCTTGGTGAGATCGCCCTTGGCGATGGCGGTGGTGACGGTGGCGATCTGGCGCACCTGGCCGGTGAGGTTGTCGGCCATGGAGTTCACCGACTCGGTGAGGTCCTTCCACGTACCGGAGACACCGGGGACGCGGGCCTGGCCGCCGAGGATGCCGTCGGTGCCCACCTCGCGCGCGACGCGGGTCACCTGGTCGGCGAAGGACGACAGGGTCGTCACCATCGTGTTGACGGTGTCGGCGAGTTCCGCGACCTCGCCGCGCGCCTCGACCGTCACCTTCTTGGTGAGGTCTCCGTTGGCGACGGCCGTCGAGACACGGGCGATGTTGCGCACCTGGTAGGTGAGGTTCGCGGCCATCAGGTTGACGTTGTCGCTGAGGTCCTTCCAGATGCCGGTGACCCCGCGCACCCGGGCCTGGCCGCCGAGGATGCCCTCGGTGCCCACCTCGCGCGCGACCCTCGTCACCTCGTCCGCAAAGTTGGAGAGCTGGTCGACCATCGTGTTGACGGTCGTCACCAGCTCCAGGATCTCGCCCTTGGCATCGACGGTGATCTTCTTCGAGAGGTCGCCCTTGGCGACCGCCGTCGTCACCTCGGCGATGTTGCGCACCTGGAACGTCAGGTTGTTCGCCATGAAGTTGACGGACTGGGTGAGGTCCTTCCAGGTGCCCGAGACGCCCTGCACCTCGGCCTGGCCGCCCAGGATGCCCTCGGTGCCCACCTCGCGGGCCACCCGGGTCACCTGCTCCGCGAAGTTCGAGAGCTGGTCGACCATCGTGTTCAGGACGTTCTTCAGCTCCAGGATCTCGCCGCGCGCGTCCACGTCGATCTTCTGCGACAGGTCGCCCCGCGCCACCGCCGTGGCGACCTGGGCGATGTTGCGGACCTGGGCGGTGAGGTTGCCGGCCATGCCGTTCACCGAGTCGGTCAGATCGCGCCACACACCGGCCACGCCCGGCACCTGCGCCTGGCCGCCGAGGCGGCCGTCGGTGCCCACCTCGCGCGCGACCCTGGTCACCTGCTCGGCGAAGCCGGACAGCTGGTCGACCATGTTGTTGATGGTGTTCTTGAGCTCCAGGATCTCGCCGCGGGCGTCCACGTCGATCTTCTGCGACAGGTCGCCGCGCGCCACCGCGGTGGTCACCTGGGCGATCTGGCGCACCTGGGAGGTGAGGTTGCCCGCCATGAAGTTGACGGAGTCGGTGAGTTCCTTCCAGGTGCCCAGGACGCCGTCCACCCGCGCCTGGCCGCCGAGCCGGCCCTCCGTGCCCACGTCCTGCGCCATCCGCGTCAACTGGGCGGAGAACGACGCCAGCTGGTCGACCATCGTGTTGACGGTGTTCTTCAACTCCAGCATCTCGCCGGAGACGTCCACCGTGACCTTCTGCGACAGGTCGCCGTTGGCGACCGCCGTCGTCACCTGAGCGATGTTGCGCACCTGACCGGTGAGGTTGCGGAACGCGTTGTTGACGGAGTCCGTCAGGTCCTTCCACGTGCCGGCCGCGCCCGGCACCTCGGCCTGACCGCCCAGACGCCCCTCGACGCCGACCTCCCGGGCCACCCGGGTCACTTCGGAACCGAACGACTGGAGCTGGTCCACCATCGTGTTGACGGTGTTCTTCAGCTCCAGCATCTCGCCCGCGACGTCGACCGTGACCTTCTGGGTCATGTCGCCGTTGGCGACCGCCGTGGTCACCTGGGCGATGTCCCGCACCTGCGTCGTCAGATTGCGGAAGACCGTGTTGACCGAGTCGGTCAGGTCCTTCCAGGTGCCCGCCGCGCCCGGCACCTGCGCCTGACCGCCCAGCAGGCCCTCGGCGCCGACCTCGTTGGCGACCCGGGTCACCTCGTCGGCGAACGTCCGCAGCGTCTCGGTCATCTGATTGATCGTCTCGGCGAGCTGGGCGACCTCCCCGCGCGCGTTGACGGTCACCTTCTGCGACAGGTCGCCGTTGGCGACCGCCGTCGTCACCTGGGCGATCCCGCGCACCTGGGCGGTGAGATTGCCCGCCATCAGGTTGACGGAGTCGGTCAGGTCCTTCCACACGCCCGCGACGCCCGGCACCTGCGCCTGGCCGCCGAGCTCGCCCTCGGTGCCCACCTCGCGCGCGACCCTCGTCACCTCGGAGGAGAACGAGGAGAGCTGGTCGACCATCGTGTTCACGGTGTTCTTCAGCTGGAGCATCTCGCCGGCGACGTGCACGGTCACCTTGCGCGACAGATCGCCCTTGGCGACCGCCGTCGTCACGAGAGCGATGTCACGTACCTGGGCGGTCAGCCGGTACGCCATCGTGTTCACCGAATCCGTGAGATCCTTCCACGAACCGGACATTCCACGCACCTGCGCCTGGCCGCCGAGCTTGCCCTCGGTGCCGACCTCCAGTGCGACCCTCGTCACTTCGTCGGTGAACGCCGACAGCTGGTCGACCAGGTTGTTGACGGTTCGCCCCACTTTGAGGAACTCACCGCGCAACGGCCGCTCGGCGTTGTCCACACCGTGCGAGCGCAGGTCCATGCGCTGTTCCAGATCGCCCTCGGCGACCGCCGACAGCACCCTGCCGACCTCGGAGACCGGCCTGGCCAGATCGTCCACCAGGGCGTTCGAGGCGTCGATGGCGGCCGCCCAGGAGCCCTCACAGGCCCCGTTCTCCAGCCGCTCGCTCAGCTTCCCCTCGCGCCCCACCATCCGCCGTACCCGGGCGATCTCCCCGGTCAGATGGAGGTTGCGGTCGGCGACCTCGTTGAACACGGCGGCGATCTCGGCCATCACCCCGTCCCCGGAGACGGTCAGCCGCTTGCGGAAATTGCCGTCCCGCATCGACGCCAGTGCGGCGAGCAGCCGCTGCAGCGCAGCGGTGTCCACCTCGGTCGTCCCCTTGCCGCGGGTCCGTCCGCCTTTCGCGCGCGTGCTCTTGCCACGCGCCGCCACGCCAGACTCCACCGTGTCCCTCCCGCAGGGGTCGACCGCCCTCGTCGGGCTTCCTTCAAGCCTTCCCAGTGTTTCACCATGGCCGAACCCGGCCATAACAGTTCGGCAGCTTCGCATACCGTCCCCGCCCTCGGAGGGCGGAAACACTGGTGACCGGCATCCGCTAGGACAGCGAAGGTAAGTAACCTGGCTTCCGGCTGTCCAACCGCCCCGGTCCGTCCGAAGGCGGGAGCGCCCCCTGCTCCTCTGAGCCCGGGGCGCAGCGGGCGCCACAAGGACGACCACGGGACACCGGAGGGGGCGGGCCACACATGGGAGTGTTGATTCCCGGGGGGCACCTTCCCGGACCCCGGCAGGGGAAACCGGCCGTCGAGACGCGTACGAGGAGTTCTGTGATCACCGCGCGGGCGGAAGCCAGCTTCGAACCCGTCGGGCGGTCCGTCGCGACCGCCCGCGCCTTCGTCCGCGACACCCTCCAGGGCTGGGGGTACGCGGACGTCGTCGACGACGCCGTCGTCCTCACCAGTGAGCTCGTCACCAACGCGGTCGTCCACGCGGGCACCGCCGCCGACGTACTCTGCCTGCGCTCCGAGGACGGCGTCCGGGTCGAGGTCGCCGACCATTACCCCGAACGGGAAGTTCCGCTCCACGCCTCCCCCGCCGAGGTCGCAAGCCCCGACCGCGAGAACGGCCGCGGCCTCCTGCTGTGCGCCGCCATCGCCTCCCGCTGGGGCGTCGAGTACACCCCCACCCAGAAGCACGTCTGGTTCCAGCTCGACCTCCCCGCCCGCCCGGTGGGCACCCGCTCGGCCGGACCGGCCCTGCCCGTGGAGCTGCTGCCCGTCACCGACGGCCGGGTCCGCGTCGCGGTCATCCAGATCGACCGCACGGGCGCCGTCCGCGCCTGGAACGAGGACGCCGAGGAACTGTTCGGCTACCCCGCCGAGAAGGTCACCGGCAAGCAGCTCACCGAGTTCGCGGCCTGGCCGCACACCCCCGGCACCTCCACCGGAATCGTCGAGGCCCTGCAACTCTCGCGCTGGGAGGGCAGTTACGGCATCCGCGGCTCCGACGGCCGCGTCCTGCCCGTGTACGCGTCACATCTTCGGGTACGCGACACCAATGGCGAGCCGTCCACCGTCTGCCTGCTGGTCCGCGACGACGAGCGAGCCGTACTCCAGACCCCCGTGCGGGCCCCCGCCGACTCCGCCTCCATGGGCGAGAGCCGCAACGTCGACCCGTTCGAGGTCTTCATCGGCTCCCCCGCCCCCGACGACCTCGACGGACTGCTCCAGCGGACCGTGGAGCGCGCCCGCGACATGCTCGACGGCGACGCCGCGTTCCTGCTCCTGGCCACCGACGACGAGACCGAACTGGAGGTCCGGGCCACCACCGGCCTCCCGTCCGCCCGCCAGCGCTTCGCGCGCGTGCCCGTCGAAGCGGGCACCGGCCGCTACGGCTCGGCCAGGATGCCCGCCGTCCACGAGGACCTCGCGGCCCTCCCCGGCGCCGTCCCGATCCTGGGCGGCTCCGGCATGCGCTCGGTCGTCACCGTCCCCCTCAAGGTCGAGGGCCGCCTCACCGGCTCCCTCGGCGTCGCCGCCGAATCGGCCGGGCGCTACTCCAACGAAGAAGCGTTGCGCCTCCAGTTCGCCGCCGACCGCATCGCGCTCGCCGTCGAGTCGGCCCGCCTGGGCGAGCTCGAACGGCTGCGCCGGGGATCGCTGAGCTTCCTCGTGGAAGCCTCGGACCTGCTCGCGGGAACCCTGGACCGGGACCAGACGTTGGCCCTGATGGCACAGATGACCGTCCCCACCCTCGCCACCTGGTGCGCCGTCTACACGATCGCGGACCAGGCCTCCGATCCCTACCTGTCGTACGTCCTCCACGAGGACGAGGAGCGCATCGACGGCCTCAAGGCGCTCCTCTCCAAGATCGACCCGCCGGAGCCGGTCCCCACCCCGGGCGCCCGCGTCTGGACCGCCCCCGGCGAAGCGGCCCACCAGGCCGCGCTGCGCACCTCCATGCGCGACCTCGGCCGCGGCACCAGCCCGCACCTGGGCAGCGGCCTCGGCACCACACTGTCCACGGCCGCCGCGGTCGGCGGCGAGACGGTCGTCCTGCCCCTGGTCGCCCGCAACCGCGTCATCGGCATGCTCACGCTCGGCAAGCCCTCCGACGACCACTTCCGCCAGGAGATCCTGGAACTGGCCGAAGACCTCTCGCGCCGGGCCGCGCTCGCCCTCGACAACGCCCGCCTCTACTCGGAGCGCATGGCCATCAGCCGCTCCCTCCAGCGCAGCCTCCTGCCGCCCGGCCTCCCGCAGATCCCCGGCGTCGAGGTCGAGGTCATCTACCGCGCGGCCGGCGAGGGCAACGAGGTGGGCGGAGACTTCTACGACCTCTTCCCGATCCGCGACGGCGCGTACGGCTTCGCCATCGGCGACGTCTGCGGCACCGGCCCCGAGGCGGCGGCCGTCACGGGCCTGGCCCGCCACGCCCTGCGCCTCCTCGCCCGCGAGGGTTTCGGCGGCCCTGCGGTCCTGGAACGCCTCAACGCCGCGATCCTCGACGAGGGCGCCCGCAGCCGCTTCCTGACGCTCCTGTACGGCGAGTTGTGGCCGCAGGAGGACGGCAGCGCGGTGCTGAAGGTCGTGTGCGCGGGCCATCCGCTCCCGCTGCGCCTGCGCCAGGACGGCACGGTCGAACCCGCCGCCGAACCCCAGCCGCTGCTCGGCGTCATGGAGGACCTGGAGCTGTACGAGCAGACGATCACCCTGGACCCGGGCGACGTCCTGCTCTGTGTGACCGATGGCATCACCGAGCGCCGCGAGGGTACCCGGATGCTGGGAGACGACGGTCTGACCGACGTCCTCGCCACGTGTACGGGCCTGACCGCCGGCGCCGTTGCGGCCCGCGTCCTGCGCGCGGTGGAACGCTTCGCCGCCGAGCCCGCGTCCGACGACATGGCGATCCTGTCGATGCGCATCCCGGAACAGCCCCGGCGCTAAGCGGGGCCGGGGAGCCCGACAGGGCCGAGGGCCACCGGAAACCGGTGACCGTAAGAACGCGAAAGGCCCCGCCCAATTGGGCGGGGCCTTTCATCGTCTTTCTCCTGAGCCCCCATGCGGAATCGAACCGCAGACCTTCTCCTTACCATGGAGACGCTCTACCGACTGAGCTATAGGGGCCGGTTGTTGTTTCGGGGTTTCCCCCTCACCAACGAGATAAAGCATACCCCGAATCAGACGGTGGTCCGAACCGCGCTCGCCAGTTCCTCCGGCGCCCTTCCCAGCACCCCCGTCACGCGGGCTGAAGCAGCCCTCCAAGGGCATTGCAGACCGAGACCAACTTCCGTACGCCCGCGTCGGAAAGCCCGTCGAGACGGGGCAGTGCGAGCGTCTCGTCCACGGCCCGCTCGGTCTCCGGCAGCACACAGCCGACCCGCCTGAACTCCCGCGTGCGGTGTACGGGCGTGAGCACGGGCACCTCACACTCGACCCCGCGCCGCCGCAACAGCCGCGCGAACGCGTCCCGGTCGGGCCGCCCGTTCCCAGGAACCCGTACGACATAGCGCTGGTACCCGTGCCCAGCGGCCGGTACGGGCGTCCGTACGCCGATGAGCCGCCGGTCCAAGTACCCGGCCCGCTCCCGGCGTTGCACGACATCGCCGCCCGCGCCGTCGTCTTCGTCCCTCTCCACCAGCAGCAGCCCGAGCCGGTCGGCGAGTTGCCTGAACTGCCCGGCGTCGGCCGGGTGCCCGAAGCGGTGGACGAGCACGAGCCCGACGGTCCGCGAGGTCACAACGGCCTCGATGCCCCCGACGCCCAGGCAGTACGTCTCCGGGTCTATGTCGGCGAACACCGGCAGGGCTCCGGCCGCCACCACGGCCCGGGCCACCGCACCGTCGTCGTACGCCGGCACGATCACTTCGTCTCCGGCCGCGAAGCCCGCGGACTCCAGCTTTCCGATGATCCCCATAGCTGGGCATGGTGCTCGCACCATATGAACAGCAGGTGATCGGGCATAAAAAAACGCGGGTCCCCGAGCCGAAGCTCGGGAACCCGCGTTGAAAATTTGTTCGGCGGCGTCCTACTCTCCCACAGGGTCCCCCCTGCAGTACCATCGGCGCTGAAAGGCTTAGCTTCCGGGTTCGGAATGTAACCGGGCGTTTCCCTAACGCTATGACCACCGAAACACTATGAAATTAACGAAACCGGGCAACAACACGGCTGTTCGTTATTTCAGAACTAACACAGTGGACGCGAGCAACTGAGGACAAGCCCTCGGCCTATTAGTACCAGTCAGCTCCACCCCTTACGAGGCTTCCACATCTGGCCTATCAACCCAGTCGTCTACTGGGAGCCTTACCCTCTCAAGGAGGTGGGAATACTCATCTCGAAGCAGGCTTCCCGCTTAGATGCTTTCAGCGGTTATCCTTTCCGAACGTAGCCAACCAGCCATGCCCTTGGCAGGACAACTGGCACACCAGAGGTTCGTCCGTCCCGGTCCTCTCGTACTAGGGACAGCCCTTCTCAATATTCCTGCGCGCGCAGCGGATAGGGACCGAACTGTCTCACGACGTTCTAAACCCAGCTCGCGTACCGCTTTAATGGGCGAACAGCCCAACCCTTGGGACCGACTCCAGCCCCAGGATGCGACGAGCCGACATCGAGGTGCCAAACCATCCCGTCGATATGGACTCTTGGGGAAGATCAGCCTGTTATCCCCGGGGTACCTTTTATCCGTTGAGCGACGGCGCTTCCACAAGCCACCGCCGGATCACTAGTCCCGACTTTCGTCCCTGCTCGACCCGTCGGTCTCACAGTCAAGCTCCCTTGTGCACTTACACTCAACACCTGATTGCCAACCAGGCTGAGGGAACCTTTGGGCGCCTCCGTTACTCTTTAGGAGGCAACCGCCCCAGTTAAACTACCCATCAGACACTGTCCCTGATCCGGATCACGGACCCAGGTTAGACATCCAGCACGACCAGAGTGGTATTTCAACGACGACTCCACAACCACTGGCGTGGCCGCTTCACAGTCTCCCACCTATCCTACACAAGCCGAACCGAACACCAATATCAAACTGTAGTAAAGGTCCCGGGGTCTTTCCGTCCTGCTGCGCGAAACGAGCATCTTTACTCGTAGTGCAATTTCACCGGGCCTATGGTTGAGACAGTCGAGAAGTCGTTACGCCATTCGTGCAGGTCGGAACTTACCCGACAAGGAATTTCGCTACCTTAGGATGGTTATAGTTACCACCGCCGTTTACTGGCGCTTAAGTTCTCAGCTTCGCCAAGACGAATCTTGACTAACCGGTCCCCTTAACGTTCCAGCACCGGGCAGGCGTCAGTCCGTATACATCGCCTTACGGCTTCGCACGGACCTGTGTTTTTAGTAAACAGTCGCTTCTCGCTGGTCTCTGCGGCCACCCCCAGCTCAGGAAGCAAGTTCCCTCACCAGTGATGGCCCCCCTTCTCCCGAAGTTACGGGGGCATTTTGCCGAGTTCCTTAACCATAGTTCACCCGAACGCCTCGGTATTCTCTACCTGACCACCTGAGTCGGTTTAGGGTACGGGCCGCCATGAAACTCGCTAGAGGCTTTTCTCGACAGCATAGGATCATCCACTTCACCACAATCGGCTCGGCATCAGGTCTCAGCCTTAATGTGTGACGGATTTGCCTATCACACGGCCTACACCCTTACCCCGGGACTACCACCGCCCGGGCTGGACTACCTTCCTGCGTCACCCCATCGCTTACCTACTACCACCTTGGATCGACGGCTCCACCACTTTCCTTTCCCCGAAGGGTCCGGAACGGCTTCACGGCCTTAGCATTAATGGATTCGATATTGGGCGTTTCAAAGCGGGTACCGGAATATCAACCGGTTGTCCATCGACTACGCCTGTCGGCCTCGCCTTAGGTCCCGACTTACCCTGGGCAGATCAGCTTGACCCAGGAACCCTTAGTCAATCGGCGCACACGTTTCTCACGTGTGTATCGCTACTCATGCCTGCATTCTCACTCGTGAACCGTCCACCACTAGCTTCCGCTGCGGCTTCACCCGGCACACGACGCTCCCCTACCCATCCATACGCCCGTTGGGGCTATGTGTATGAATGACACGACTTCGGCGGTACGCTTGAGCCCCGCTACATTGTCGGCGCGGAATCACTTGACCAGTGAGCTATTACGCACTCTTTCAAGGGTGGCTGCTTCTAAGCCAACCTCCTGGTTGTCTCTGCGACTCCACATCCTTTCCCACTTAGCGTACGCTTAGGGGCCTTAGTCGATGCTCTGGGCTGTTTCCCTCTCGACCATGGAGCTTATCCCCCACAGTCTCACTGCCGCGCTCTCACTTACCGGCATTCGGAGTTTGGCTAAGGTCAGTAACCCGGTAGGGCCCATCGCCTATCCAGTGCTCTACCTCCGGCAAGAAACACACGACGCTGCACCTAAATGCATTTCGGGGAGAACCAGCTATCACGGAGTTTGATTGGCCTTTCACCCCTAACCACAGGTCATCCCCCAGGTTTTCAACCCTGGTGGGTTCGGTCCTCCACGAAGTCTTACCTCCGCTTCAACCTGCCCATGGCTAGATCACTCCGCTTCGGGTCTAGAGCGTGCAACTCAAACGCCCTGTTCGGACTCGCTTTCGCTACGGCTTCCCCACACGGGTTAACCTCGCTACACACCGCTAACTCGCAGGCTCATTCTTCAAAAGGCACGCAGTCACGACGCACCAAGTAAACTCGATGCGCGACGCTCCCACGGCTTGTAGGCACACGGTTTCAGGTACTATTTCACTCCGCTCCCGCGGTACTTTTCACCATTCCCTCACGGTACTATCCGCTATCGGTCACCAGGGAATATTTAGGCTTAACGGGTGGTCCCGCCAGATTCACACGGGATTTCTCGGGCCCCGTGCTACTTGGGTGTCTCTTAAACGAGCCGTTGATGTTTCAGCTACGGGGGTCTTACCCTCTACGCCGGACCTTTCGCATGTCCTTCGCCTACATCAACGGTTTCTGACTCGTCTCACAGCCGGCAGACTGTGAAAAAGAGATCCCACAACCCCCACGACGCAACCCCTGCCGGGTATCACACGTCGTAGGTTTGGCCTCATCCGGTTTCGCTCGCCACTACTCCCGGAATCACGGTTGTTTTCTCTTCCTGAGGGTACTGAGATGTTTCACTTCCCCTCGTTCCCTCCACATGCCCTATGTGTTCAGGCATGGGTGACAGCCCATGACGACTGCCGGGTTTCCCCATTCGGAAACCCCCGGATCAAAGCCTGGTTGACGGCTCCCCGGGGACTATCGTGGCCTCCCACGTCCTTCATCGGTTCCTGGTGCCAAGGCATCCACCGTGCGCCCTTAAAAACTTGGCCACAGATGCTCGCGTCCACTGTGCAGTTCTCAAACAACGACCAGCCACCCATCACCCCACCAACAACATGGTGAGTGCACTGGGGCCGGCATACCGAAGGACAGGCTTTACAGCCCGTGCCTTCAGACACCCAACAGCGTGCCCGGCCCTTCCAGACGATCCCCACGTTCCACGCCGAAGCAGTACTAGTGACAACCTTCCAGAAGTGCCGAATAGTCAACGTTCCACCCATGAGCTGACCGTGCAGAACATTTGCCTGCAATCGGTACTGTGCTCCTTAGAAAGGAGGTGATCCAGCCGCACCTTCCGGTACGGCTACCTTGTTACGACTTCGTCCCAATCGCCAGTCCCACCTTCGACAGCTCCCTCCCACAAGGGGTTGGGCCACCGGCTTCGGGTGTTACCGACTTTCGTGACGTGACGGGCGGTGTGTACAAGGCCCGGGAACGTATTCACCGCAGCAATGCTGATCTGCGATTACTAGCAACTCCGACTTCATGGGGTCGAGTTGCAGACCCCAATCCGAACTGAGACCGGCTTTTTGAGATTCGCTCCGCCTCACGGCATCGCAGCTCATTGTACCGGCCATTGTAGCACGTGTGCAGCCCAAGACATAAGGGGCATGATGACTTGACGTCGTCCCCACCTTCCTCCGAGTTGACCCCGGCAGTCTCCTGTGAGTCCCCATCACCCCGAAGGGCATGCTGGCAACACAGAACAAGGGTTGCGCTCGTTGCGGGACTTAACCCAACATCTCACGACACGAGCTGACGACAGCCATGCACCACCTGTATACCGACCACAAGGGGGCGACCATCTCTGGCCGTTTCCGGTATATGTCAAGCCTTGGTAAGGTTCTTCGCGTTGCGTCGAATTAAGCCACATGCTCCGCTGCTTGTGCGGGCCCCCGTCAATTCCTTTGAGTTTTAGCCTTGCGGCCGTACTCCCCAGGCGGGGAACTTAATGCGTTAGCTGCGGCACCGACGACGTGGAATGTCGCCAACACCTAGTTCCCAACGTTTACGGCGTGGACTACCAGGGTATCTAATCCTGTTCGCTCCCCACGCTTTCGCTCCTCAGCGTCAGTAATGGCCCAGAGATCCGCCTTCGCCACCGGTGTTCCTCCTGATATCTGCGCATTTCACCGCTACACCAGGAATTCCGATCTCCCCTACCACACTCTAGCTAGCCCGTATCGAATGCAGACCCGGGGTTAAGCCCCGGGCTTTCACATCCGACGTGACAAGCCGCCTACGAGCTCTTTACGCCCAATAATTCCGGACAACGCTTGCGCCCTACGTATTACCGCGGCTGCTGGCACGTAGTTAGCCGGCGCTTCTTCTGCAGGTACCGTCACTTTCGCTTCTTCCCTGCTGAAAGAGGTTTACAACCCGAAGGCCGTCATCCCTCACGCGGCGTCGCTGCATCAGGCTTTCGCCCATTGTGCAATATTCCCCACTGCTGCCTCCCGTAGGAGTCTGGGCCGTGTCTCAGTCCCAGTGTGGCCGGTCGCCCTCTCAGGCCGGCTACCCGTCGTCGCCTTGGTAGGCCATCACCCCACCAACAAGCTGATAGGCCGCGGGCTCATCCTTCACCGCCGGAGCTTTCAACCCCCGCCCATGCAGGCAGGAGTGTTATCCGGTATTAGACCCCGTTTCCAGGGCTTGTCCCAGAGTGAAGGGCAGATTGCCCACGTGTTACTCACCCGTTCGCCACTAATCCACCCCGAAAGGCTTCATCGTTCGACTTGCATGTGTTAAGCACGCCGCCAGCGTTCGTCCTGAGCCAGGATCAAACTCTCCATGAATGTTTACCGGTAATCCGGTCCACACACACGAAAGAGCGGGACAGTCATGTCGGAATAAGACCGACCGTCCTCAGCGTCCTCGCTGTGTAATTGCCTGCCCGCCACAAGGGCCGACAGGACTTTTCAAAGGAACCTCCAACCCACCACAAGGGATGGGCCGGGGTTGTCAATCTGGCGTTGACTTTTGGCACGCTGTTGAGTTCTCAAGGTACGGACGCTTCCTTTGTTCCCGTTTCCGGGCCCTCCGGGCGCTTCCTTCGTTTCCGACTCTATCAGACTCTTTCGTGTCCGATTCCCAGTCAGCGGGATTCGCTTTCCAGGTTTTCGCTTTCGCGTTTCCCTTTCCGGCGACTCCGACTTTATCAGAGATTCTGAGTCGGAATTTCCCTCCCGTTCGGTTTCCCTGTCCCCGCGTCGATGACGCGGGAGGCACGCGAAGGTGCCGGGTTCCCGTCTGGAGGAGATGTAAACGTACTGGAGCGGGGCGCCCCGACGCAAATCGAGGGGCCCCGCTCCGGGCGTACGCCGTTGGTGTCAGACGGGTCGTCAGACCTCGACGACGACCGGGAGGATCATCGGGCGGCGACGGTAGGTGTCCGAGACCCACTTGCCGACCGAGCGGCGGATCAGCTGCTGGAGCTGGTGGGGCTCCACTACGCCGTCCTGGGCGGACTTGTTGAGCGCCTCCTCGACCTTCGAGAGCGCCGGCGTGAACGCCGAGTCCTCGATGCCGGAGCCGCGTGCCTGGATCGTCGGACCGCTGACGATCTTTCCGCTCGACGCGTCGACGACCACGAAGACCGAGATGATGCCCTCGTCCCCGAGGATGCGGCGGTCCTTGAGCGAGGACTCGGTGACGTCGCCGACCGAGAGGCCGTCCACGTACACGTAACCCGCCTGGACCTTGCCGACGATCTTCGCGGCGCCGTCGACCAGGTCGACGACCACGCCGTCCTCGGCGATGACGATGTGGTTCTTCGGGACGCCGGTGAGGGCTCCGAGCTCCGCGTTCGCCCGCAGGTGGCGCCATTCGCCGTGGACCGGCATCAGGTTCTTCGGCTTGCAGATGTTGTAGAAGTACAGCAGCTCGCCGGCCGAGGCGTGGCCCGAGACGTGCACCTTGGCGTTGCCCTTGTGGACGACGTTCGCGCCCCAGCGGGTCAGGCCGTTGATGACGCGGTAGACCGCGTTCTCGTTGCCGGGGATCAGGGACGACGCCAGGATCACGGTGTCGCCCTGGACGATCCGGATCTGGTGGTCTCGGTTGGCCATACGGGACAGGGCCGCCATGGGCTCGCCCTGCGAACCGGTGCAGACCAGCACGACCTCGTCGTCCGGCAGGTCGTCGAGGGTCTTGACGTCCACGACGAGGCCCGCGGGGACCTTCAGATAGCCGAGGTCGCGCGCGATGCCCATGTTGCGGACCATCGAGCGGCCGACGAAGGCGACCCGACGGCCGTACTCGTGGGCGGCGTCCAGGATCTGCTGGATGCGGTGCACATGGCTGGCGAAGCTGGCCACGATGATCCGCTTGTCGGCGTTGGCGAACACCGTGCGCAGGACGTTGGAGATGTCCCGCTCGGGCGGTACGAAGCCGGGGACCTCGGCGTTCGTCGAGTCGGAGAGGAGGAGGTCGATGCCCTCCTCGCTCAGCCGGGCGAAGGCGTGCAGGTCCGTGAGGCGCCCGTCCAGCGGGAGCTGGTCCATCTTGAAGTCGCCGGTGGCGACGGCCAGGCCCGCGGGGGTGCGGATGGCGACCGCGAGGGCGTCCGGGATGGAGTGGTTGACCGCGATGAACTCGCAGTCGAAGGGGCCCAGGCGCTCGCGGTCGCCCTCGGCGACCTCCAGCGTGTACGGGCGGATGCGGTGCTCCTGGAGCTTCGCCTCGATCAGCGCGAGGGTCAGCTTGGAGCCGATCAGCGGGATGTCCGGCTTCTCGCGGAGCAGGTACGGGACGCCGCCGATGTGGTCCTCGTGGCCGTGCGTGAGCACGATGCCTTCGATGTCGTCGAGGCGGTCCCTGATGCTGCTGAAGTCCGGCAGGATCAGGTCGACGCCGGGCTGCTCCTCCTCGGGGAAGAGCACGCCGCAGTCGACGATGAGCAGGCGGCCGCCGAACTCGAAGACCGTCATGTTCCGGCCGATTTCGCCGAGGCCGCCGAGCGGGGTGACGCGCAGGCCGTTCTTGGGAAGCTGCGGCGGGGTGCCGAGCTCGGGATGCGGATGACTCAAAAGACTCTCCTCACCACGCACGCCACGTACCTATAGGGCACGTGGCGCGCATGACATTCGTGCACTTGCTGTTGTCTGTTTCGTTCTTCGTATTCAGTTGTGAAGTCTGTGGTGACAGCTCTACCCCGCAGGGGCTACAGCTGTACCCCGCCGGCCGCAAGATCGATCTTGAGCTGGGCGGTTTCCTCCGCCGTCAGTTCCGTCATCGGCAGTCGCAGCGGTCCGCCGGGCAGCCCCTGGAGGGCCAGCGCGGCCTTGGTGGTGATCACTCCCTGGGTACGGAACATGCCCGTGTACACCGGGAGCAGCCGCTGGTGGATCTCGGTGGCCTTCTGGACGTTGCCCGAGAGGTACGCGTCGAGGAGCGCGCGCAGCTCGGGGGTGACCACATGGCCGACGACGGAGACGAAGCCGACCGCGCCGACCGAGAGCAGCGGCAGGTTGAGCATGTCGTCGCCGGAGTACCAGGCGAGGCCGGAGCGGGCGATGGCCCAGCTGGCACGGCCGAGGTCGCCCTTGGCGTCCTTGTTGGCGACGATACGCGGGTGCTCGGCGAGGCGCACCAGGGTTTCGGTGTCGATCGGGACACCGCTGCGGCCGGGGATGTCGTAGAGCATCACCGGGAGCTCGGTGGCGTCGGCGATGGCCGAGAAGTGCCGGTACAGGCCCTCCTGAGGGGGCTTGTTGTAGTACGGCGTGACGGCGAGCAGGCCGTGTGCGCCGGAGCGTTCGGCCGTGCGGGCCAGCTCCAGGGTGTGACGCGTGTCATTGGTGCCGATGCCGGCTACGACGTGGGCCCGGTCTCCGACCGCTTCCAGTACGGCCCGTACGAGCTGGTCTTTCTCCGCGTCGCTGGTGGTCGGGGACTCGCCGGTGGTGCCGTTGACGATCAGTCCGTCGTTACCTGCGTCGACCAGGTGGACGGCGAGCCGCTGCGCGCCGTCGAGGTCGAGTGCGCCGTCCGCCGTGAAGGGCGTGACCATGGCGGTGAGGACCCGCCCGAAGGGGGTCTGCGGAGTGGAGATCGGAGCCATGGGTAACACGCTACTCGCTGCTCAGCGCCCGGTGTCCCCTCGGGGGACGTGGCAGAGGGAGCCCGGCACTGCCTGCTCGGGGGTTCAAGCAGTGCCGGGTCCGTTTGATCAGCCTAGATGAACTTCACGAAACGCCGCAATACGGACACTTTGCGCGGGCTATCCGCACATCTGTGCCCGTACGGGCCGATTCGGGCAACTTACGGGGCGACGCGGCCGTTGGTGTTGAAGGCGGCACGGGTGAGCGGCATGAGCTTCGCCCAGCGCTCCTCCGTAGCTCCTGCTGGGCCTCGGCGCCCGGCACGTACGACACCGGCTGGAGCTCCCGGTAGCGGCCCGACTCCTCGTAGTACGACCAGCCCACCCGGTACGGCGGCGCCCGCTCCAGTGGCCCGGCGCCGACAGGCCCGCGCTGACGACCCGTCACAGAATTCTTCGGCCAATTCGGGGAATTCGGGCACCAATCCTCAACTCCGCACGTCTGTACCGGTAGACGCATCACAGTTCGAGCACACCACCACAGCCCGTGCACCACCCCAGAGGCAAGGAGAAGCCCCTCATGTTCCGCCGGCGGGAGTCCGTCCCCTTCACGTTCGTCGCCGAGGCCGACCGCTTCCGCAGCAATGTCGCCCCGCCGCCGCGCGAGCGTGCCGGCGCCGGCCGAATAGTGGGCCGTACGCTGGTCGGGCTCACCGTGGTGGCCGGGCTCGCGGGCTCGCTCCTGTTCGGCGTGCCGGCGCTCGAACCGGCCCAGTCGCCGGGCCACTCCCAGCAGTCCCAGGCGGACGGGCGCTGACCCTCTCCCCCATCGCCCGAATGGCGTGGGAGACACCCCCACGGCCCCCCGGAAGTGGTCGTCCGACTGCCTCCTGGGTAGCCTCACCGGGCACAGCCAATCGAGCGTGCTTGTGAGTGAGGATCAGTCGTGCCCCTGCCCTTCCTGACGGCCGACCGCGCATTCGATGCGACCGCCGACGACGTCGCGCTGCCCTTCGACGACCACGACCGCTGGCGGCGTCCCTACCGGCCGGGCCCCTGGCGGGTCGGAGCGGCCGCCGTGCTGCTGCTCCTCGCCTCGTTCGTGCTGCTCGCCGCGGTGATCATCGCGTTCACCGGCGGTCCGGCCGCGGCGCTCGCGGTCCTGGTGGTCGCCCTCGCCGTGATCGCGTCGGCGCTGCGGATGCTGCGGATGGGCGTCTGGGTCAGCCGGGCCGGGCTGCGGCGAGTCCGCTTCCTGAGCACCTCCACGATGCCGTGGCAGCAGATCGAGGACGTACGGACGGTGCAGCAGCCGGTGCGGTGGCTCGGGCTGCCCCGGACCGTGCAGGGGCAGGCGCTGCTCGCCTCCAGGCGCGGCGGGGCGACGCTTCCGGTGCTGCTCACCGACCACAACGCGGACTTCCTGTCGCGCGTCGAGGCGTTCGACCGGGCGGCCGACACGGTGGAGGTCTGGGGCGCGGAGTACGGGCGCCCCTGACCCGGGGCCGCGGGGCGCCGGCGTACGGACTACTCCGCGGCCTCCCGCAGCGTGATCGCTCGCTGCATCGCCTGGCGGGCGCGAGGGGTGTCGCGGGCGTCCTGGTAGGCCACGGCCAGGCGGAACCAGCAGCGCCAGTCGTTCGGCGCGTCCTCCGTCTCGGCCTTGCGGCGGGCGAAGACCTCGTCGGCCGAGTCACGGTCGATGCGGCCGGCCGGGGTGCGGACCAGTTCGTCGACCGGTAGACCGCCCTCGGCCTCCAGTTCGGCGGCGAGGGCGTTGGCCCGGGTCACGAAGCGGGTGTTGGCCCAGAGGAACCAGATGCCGATCAGCGGCAGCACCAGGACCGCGATCCCCATGGTGACGGTGATCAGCTTGCCGTCCTGGATGAGCATCAGGCCCCGGCTGCCGACCAGGAGGAAGTAGAAGACCAGGACGGCAGCCGTGACGAAGTAAGTGATCTTTGCGCGCATGACCGGCAGTCCAGCTCAGTTCAGGTCGAGGAAGTGTTCCAGGCCGAAGGTCAGGCCCGGAGTGGTCACCACGCGGCGCGCGCCGAGCAGAATGCCCGGCATGAAGCTGCTGTGGTGGAGCGAGTCATGACGGATCGTCAGCGTCTCGCCCTCGGCGCCCAGGAGGACCTCCTGGTGCGCCAGCAGACCGCGCAGCCGGACCGCGTGGACGGGCACGCCGTCGACGTCCGCGCCGCGCGCCCCGTCCAGCGCCGTCGCCGTGGCGTCCGGCGCGGGGCCGACACCCGCCTCGGCGCGGGCCGCCGCGATCAGCTGCGCGGTGCGCGTCGCGGTGCCCGACGGCGCGTCCACCTTGTTGGGGTGGTGCAGCTCGACGACCTCGACGGACTCGAAGTAGGGGGCGGCGAGCTGCGCGAACCTCATCGTCAGGACGGCCCCGATGGAGAAGTTCGGCGCGATGAGCACACCGGTGGACGGCGAGCCGTCCAGCCAGGTGGTGAGCTGCGCGAGGCGGTCCTCGGTCCAGCCGGTGGTGCCGACGACCGCGTGCATCCCGTGGCGCACACAGAAGTCGAGGTTGCCCATCACCGAGGCGGGGGTGGTCAGTTCGACCACGACCTGGGCGTCCGCGTCGGCGAGCGCCTCCAGCTTGTCGCCCCGGCCCAGCGCGGCCACCAGCTCCATGTCCTCGGCCGCTTCCACGGCCCGTACCGCTTCGGAACCGATGCGGCCCTTGGCGCCGAGAACCGCCACGCGCAGCTTGCTCATGTTGCTTCCTTACGTCCTTGCGTACACGTACGGATCAGGAGACCGCTTCATGGAGGCGGTCGGCCTGCTTGTCCTTCAGCGGGCCGATGACGGACAGCGAGGGACGCCGGCCCAGCACATCACGGGCCACCTCGCGGACGTCGTCCGGGGTGACCGCGGCTATCCGGGCCAGCATGTCGTCGACCGACATCTGGGTGCCCCAGCACAGCTCGCTCTTGCCGATGCGGTTCATCAGCGCGCCCGTGTCCTCAAGGCCCAGGACGGTCGAGCCGGAGAGCTGGCCGACCGCGCGGCCGATCTCCTCGTCCGACAGTCCGTCCGAGGCGACCCGGTCCAGCTCGTCCCGGCAGATCTTGAGGACGTCGTGGACCTGGCTGGGGCGGCAGCCCGCGTACACGCCGAAGAGGCCGCAGTCGGCGAAGCCCGAGGTGTACGAGTACACGCTGTAGGCGAGGCCGCGCTTCTCCCGTACCTCCTGGAAGAGGCGGGACGACATACCGCCGCCCAGGGCCGTGTTCAGCACGCCGAGCGCCCAGCGGCGCTCGTCGGTGCGGGCCAGGCCCGGCATGCCGAGGACGACGTGCGCCTGCTCGGTGCGCCGGTTGAGGAGCTCGACGCGGCCCGCCGTCTTCAGGGTGCGGACGCCCTCGCGCGGGGCGACCGGGACCGCGTCCGTACGGGTGAGCGCGCCGGCCTTCTCGAACGCCTTGCGGACCTGGCGTACGACGGTGGCGTGGTCGACGTTTCCGGCGGCCGCGACGACCAGGTGGCGCGGGTCGTAGTGCTTCTTGTAGAAGCGGGCGACCTGCGCCCGGGTCAGCGCGTTGATCGTGTCGACCGTGCCGAGGACCGGGCGGCCCAGCGGGGTGTCGCCGAGCATCGTGTGCGCGAACAGGTCGTGCACGCAGTCGCCCGGGTCGTCCTCGGTCATCGCGATCTCTTCGAGGATGACCCCGCGCTCGGCGTCCACGTCCTCTTCGAGGATGAGGGAGCCGGTCAGCATGTCGCAGACGACGTCGATCGCCAGCGGCAGATCGGTGTCGAGCACGCGCGCGTAGTAGCAGGTGTACTCCTTCGCCGTGAAGGCGTTCATCTCGCCGCCGACCGCGTCGATCGCGGAGGAGATGTCGAGGGCGCTGCGCTTGCGCGTGCCCTTGAAGAGGAGGTGCTCCAGATAGTGCGTGGCGCCGTTGAGCGTGGGCGTCTCGTCGCGGGAGCCGACCTGGACCCAGATGCCGAAGGTCGCCGACCGTACGGAGGGCAGCGTTTCGGTGACGACGCGCAGGCCGCCGGGAAGGGTCGTGCGGCGGACGGTGCCGATGCCGTTGGTGCCCTGGAGAAGCGTTTGGGTACGGGCGACGGCCCGCGCCTCCGAAGAGATGCGGGCCGTCGCCTTGGAGCTACGGGACGTCACTTGTCGGTGTCGTCCTTCGTCTCGTCGCCGTCTTCACCCTCGACGACCGGGATCAGCGAGAGCTTGCCGCGGGAGTCGATCTCCGCGATCTCCACCTGGACCTTGGAGCCGACCGCGAGCACGTCCTCGACGTTCTCCACGCGCTTGCCACCGGCGAGCTTGCGGATCTGCGAGATGTGCAGCAGACCGTCCTTGCCGGGCATGAGGGAGACGAAGGCACCGAAGGTGGTGGTCTTGACGACCGTACCCAGGTAACGCTCGCCGACCTCCGGCATGGTCGGGTTGGCGATCGCGTTGATCGTGGCGCGGGCGGCCTCGGCCTGCGAGCCGACCTGGGCACCGATGTAGATGGTGCCGTCGTCCTCGATCGTGATCTCGGCGCCGGTGTCCTCCTGGATCTGGTTGATCATCTTGCCCTTGGGGCCGATGACCTCACCGATCTTGTCCACCGGGATCTTGACGGTGATGATCCGCGGGGCGTTCGGGGACATCTCGTCCGGCGTGTCGATCGCTTCCATCATCACGTCGAGGATGTGGAGGCGGGCGTCGCGGGCCTGCTTGAGGGCCGCGGCCAGGACGGAGGCCGGGATGCCGTCCAGCTTGGTGTCGAGCTGGAGGGCGGTGACGAACTCCTTCGTACCGGCGACCTTGAAGTCCATGTCGCCGAAGGCGTCCTCCGCACCGAGGATGTCGGTGAGGGCGACGTAGTGCGTCTTGCCGTCGATCTCCTGGGAGATCAGACCCATGGCGATACCGGCGACGGGGGCCTTGAGCGGCACACCGGCGTTCAGCAGCGACATGGTGGAGGCGCAGACCGAGCCCATGGACGTCGAGCCGTTGGAGCCGAGGGCCTCGGACACCTGACGGATCGCGTACGGGAACTCCTCGCGCGTCGGCAGGACCGGCACGATCGCGCGCTCGGCGAGCGCGCCGTGGCCGATCTCGCGGCGCTTGGGCGAGCCCACGCGGCCGGTCTCGCCGACCGAGTACGGCGGGAAGTTGTAGTTGTGCATGTAGCGCTTGCGGGTCACCGGGGAAAGGGTGTCCAGCTGCTGCTCCATACGGAGCATGTTGAGGGTGGTGACGCCCAGGATCTGGGTCTCGCCACGCTCGAACAGCGCCGAGCCGTGCACGCGCGGGATGGCCTCGACCTCGGCGGCCAGGGTACGGATGTCCGTGATCCCGCGGCCGTCGATGCGGACCTTGTCCTTGATGACGCGCTCGCGGACCAGCTTCTTGGTCAGCGCGCGGTACGCGGCGGAGATCTCCTTCTCGCGGCCCTCGAAGGCCGGCAGGAGCTTCTCGGCGGCCAGCTCCTTGACGCGGTCCAGCTCGGCCTCGCGGTCCAGCTTGCCCGCGATGGTCAGCGCCTGGGCGAGCTCGCCCTTGACCGCGGCGGTGAGCGCCTCCAGGACGTCGTCCTGGTAGTCGAGGAAGACCGGGAACTCGCCGGTCGGCTTCGCGGCCTTGGCGGCGAGCTCGGCCTGGGCCTTGCAGAGCACCTTGATGAAGGGCTTCGCGGCGTCCAGACCGGCGGCGACGACCTCCTCGGTCGGCGCCTCGGCGCCGCCCTTGACCAGCTGGATCGTCTTGTCGGTGGCCTCGGCCTCGACCATCATGATCGCGACGTCGCCGTCCTCAAGGGCGCGACCCGCGACGACCATGTCGAAGACGGCGTCCTCAAGCTCGGTGTGCGTCGGGAAGGCCACCCACTGGCCGCGGATCAGCGCGACGCGGACGCCGCCGATCGGGCCGGAGAAGGGCAGGCCGGCCAGCTGCGTGGAGCAGGAGGCGGCGTTGATGGCGACCACGTCGTACAGGTGGTCGGGGTTGAGCGCCATGATCGTGGCGACGACCTGGATCTCGTTGCGCAGGCCCTTCTTGAAGGACGGGCGCAGCGGGCGGTCGATCAGGCGGCAGGTGAGGATCGCGTCCTCGGAGGGGCGGCCCTCCCGGCGGAAGAAGGAGCCGGGGATCTTGCCGGCCGCGTACATCCGCTCCTCGACGTCCACCGTCAGGGGGAAGAAGTCGAGCTGGTCCTTGGGCTTCTTGGACGCGGTCGTGGCCGACAGGACCATCGTGTCGTCGTCCAGGTACGCGACGGCGGAGCCGGCGGCCTGCTTGGCCAGGCGGCCCGTCTCGAAGCGGATGGTGCGGGTGCCGAAGGATCCGTTGTCAATAACGGCCTCGGCGTAGTGGGTCTCGTTCTCCACTAGCGTTTTCTCCGATACTCATCGTCTTTCGTCCCCGGGCCCGTGTGGCGGGGGGACGGTGTGGCGGAGAAGCCCTCCTGGGCTGCGGGCCGGTCTTCGATCGAAGCATCCGGGGGCGTTGTCTCCCCGGAGGCCACTACCGAGGACCGGCGGCGGGAGGAGGCTTCTCGCTCATTGTGTGGTGCGTTGTACGACCAGACTACTGAGCGTCCGGTACGTCCCGCACGTACAGCAAAGGGAGCGGCCCCCTAATAGGTGGGAACCGCTCCCTTCACGGCGACTTACTTGGCGCCGCCGGCCGCACCGCGGCGGATGCCCAGGCGGTCGACCAGCGTACGGAAGCGCTGGATGTCCTTCTTGGCCAGGTACTGCAGCAGGCGGCGGCGCTGGCCCACCAGGATCAGCAGACCACGACGGGAGTGGTGGTCGTGCTTGTGGGTCTTGAGGTGCTCGGTCAGGTCCGAGATGCGGCGGGAGAGCATGGCGACCTGAACCTCGGGGGAGCCGGTGTCGCCCTCCTTCTGGCCGAACTCGGACATGATCTGCTTCTTCGTAGCGGCGTCGAGAGACACTCGGTACTCCTCGTAGTCAAAATGTGCCACCGAGTGCCCCTGGTCTTGGTCTCAGGGGAGCTTCCGTTACTCGGGAGGCGGGGATCCGCTGGGCGCAGCCTTCAGAAGAATCCGAAGACGCGTACACAAACGGCCGTCACACAGCGTACCAGTACGCCGGGACTCGTCCGATCGGGGGTCGCTCGCCCCCGGGCGTGTCCCGGGGGGCGCCCGCTCGGGAGTGTCAGCCGCTGGTGAGCGAGCGGGCCCGGTCGAAGATGTCGAGCACGGCCAGGCAGAGCGGGACCAGCGAGAGCAGCACGGCGCCCTCGGCGAGGTCGAGGGTGCGGCCCCAGAACGGCGAGAGGCCCTTCTTCGGGATGATCAGGCCGATGGCGGTGATCAGGGCGGCGCCGGCCGCGACGGCCGCGGAGAGCCAGATCGTACGGATGTCGAGGGAGCCCCGGTCGCCGTAGCGGACGAAGTCGTACAGCAGGTCGCCGGGCGGGTTCAGGGAGAGGCCGAGGACCAGCAGGGCGATCGCGGCGATCCCGGCCACCAGGACGCAGGCGACCTGCGAGGTGTAGCGGAACAGACGCGCGCGCAGCAGCATGGCGAGCCCGGCGGTGAGCGCGAGGAGCTGGCCGTAGACGCTGTGCGAGAAGCCGAGGACGGCGGCGGAGCCGACCACGGTCGCGGCGCAGCCGCCGACCAGGCCGAGCAGCATCTCGTGGCCGCGCCGGGCCTGGGCGGCGATGCGCTCGGCGTCGACGGGGCGGGCGTCGGGGGCGCTGCTGGGCTCGGCGCCGAAGTCGTCGGCGGCGGCGCTGCGCGGGGAGGCGTAGCCGATGGGGAGCCGGGCGAAGCGGGCGGAGAGGCCCGGCAGGAAGGCGACCAGGCCGATGGCGACCGGGGCACACACCGCGGCCGTCCGGGTGGCGGTGGACTCGGTGAGGATCGCAACGAACGTGGCGAGGGTGCCGGTGGCGGCCAGGAAGGTGGCCGCCACGAACGGGGCGTCGCCGCTCGGGGTGAGGACGACCAGGGACACCGAGGCGACCAGGACGGTGACGCAGCCGAGCAGGAACTGGAGCTTGCCGGGTCCGTCGCCGCTGTCCGGGCCGATGATGCCGGAACCGGCGATCAGCAGCAGCGGCAGTGCGCCCAGGCCCAGGGCCACGGCGCTGGCGCGGTCGGAGTAGACCCGGGCCCTGACCCCCGCGAAGGCGGTGAGCAGCAGTCCCGCGGAGCCCGCGATGATGCCGGGCAGGCCGTGCATGTCGTGGTCGACCGGGTCCGCGTACCAGAGGACGAAGCCCATCAGGACGAGCAGCAGGACGCCGCCGACCAGGCCGGCGCCGCGCAGCAGGTCGTCGCTCCACAGATGGCGGTCGCGGGTGACGGCCGAGGCGACGGCGTCCGAGACGTCGTCGAAGACGGCGGGCGGCAGCGACTCGGCGAACGGGCGCAGGCTCAGCAGCTCCCCGTCGAGGACCTGCTGGGCCGCGAGGGTGCGGGCGCCGTCGAGGACGGTGCCGTCGCGGCGCACCAGGTGGTAGCCGGTGGGTGAGCCCGTCGGCTGGGTCTGGCCGGTGAGCCGGAGGATCTCCGGATAGACGTCGGCGACGGCGATGTCCTCCGGGAGGGCCACATCGATGCGACTGTCGGGCGCCACCACCGTGACCCGGCAGAAGCCTGTCGCTGCGGTCGTACTCACGTCCTCGGACCCCCTGATTCGCGGTTGCGCACACTGCGCGCGCCACCCTACCGGGCTCCGGTGTCACAGGCTGCAAGTAGGATCACCGTCGCGCGCAGGGAGTCCCCGAAATGAGCGGTCACGGGGGCGCCGGAACGCAAGTGACCGTCCGTATTGAGGGATTGATGCTCCGGTGAGCCAGATCGTCGTCAAACGCCCGCCGCGGTCCTTGCCGCCCGAAGTGTCCTCGGACGAGCTGCGGCTGGAGGCGCCGCCGGAGCTGCCGCGCGGACAGCAGGAGTCGATGCTGATGCAGCTCCTGCCGATGCTCGGCATGGGCTCGTCGGTGGTGTTCTTCTTCATGCCGAACTCGGCACCGTTCATGAAGATCATGGGCGCGCTGATGCTGGTGTCGACGCTGGCGATGGTGATCGCGCAGCTGGTGAAGTTCCGCAAGGGTGCGCAGGGGCAAATGGCAGATGTCCGGCGCGACTACCTCAAGTACCTCGCCCAGACGCGGCGTACGGTGCGCAAGACCGCGCGCCGCCAGCGCGACGCGCAGCTGTATCTGCACCCGGCACCCGAGCAGTTGTGGTCGGTGGTCGCGGAGGGCTCGCGGGTCTGGGAGCGCCGGGTCGGCGACGACGACTTCGGGCAGGCCCGGATCGGCCTGGGCGCCCAGCAGCTCGCCACCCCGCTGATAGCGCCGGAGACGGCGCCGGTGGACGAGCTGGAGCCGCTGTGCGCGGGCGCGATGCAGCAGTTCCTGGCGGTGCACGGCTCGCTGGACGGGCTGCCGATGGCGGTCTCGATGCGCGCCTTCTACCACGTGACGGTCTCCGGCGACCCGGACGCCTCCCAGTCGGCGGCGCGCGCGCTGGTGGCGCAGCTGGTGACGCTGCACTCCGCCGACGACCTGATGGTCGCCGTGGTGGCGGCGCCGGGCGCGGTGGAGCGCTGGGACTGGACGAAGTGGCTGCCGCACACCCAGGTGCCCGGCCAGGTCGACGGGGCCGGTACGAAGCGGCTGTTCGGTGACGACCTGGGCGAACTGGAGCTGCTGCTGCACAGCAGGCTGGACGGGCGGCCCCGGTTCAGCCGGGACAACCAGCCGGTCCTGGACCAGCCGCACCTGGTAGTGGTGCTCGACGGCGGGATGGTGCCGCCGGACTCGATGTTCGCGGCCGCCGAGGGGCTGCAGGGCGTCACCATCATCGAGGTGGTGCCGGGCGAGCTCGACGAGCCGCGCGGCGGTCTCTCGGTGGTCGTGCGGCCGGGCCGGCTGCGCCTGGAGTCGGGCTTCGGCATGGCGTACGAGGGCGTGCCCGACCAGATGTCGCTGCCGGCCGCCGAGGCGCTGGCCCGCCAGCTCGCGCCGCTGCAGATGGGCGGCGGTGACGACGACGAGCCGCTGCTCGCCAACCTGGACTTCACCGACCTGCTGAACCTCGGCGACGCGGGCTCCATCGACGTGGCCCGCACCTGGCGGCCGCGCTCGACGGCCGAGCGGCTGCGGGTGCCGATCGGCGTCGGCGAGGACGGCCAGCCGGTGATGCTGGACCTCAAGGAGGCCGCGCAGGAAGGTATGGGCCCGCACGGCCTGTGCGTGGGCGCGACCGGCTCCGGCAAGTCGGAGCTGCTGCGCACCCTGGTGCTCGGCCTCGCGGTCACCCACACCTCGGAGACGCTGAACTTCGTCCTCGCGGACTTCAAGGGCGGCGCGACCTTCACCGGTATGTCGCAGATGCCGCACGTGGCGGCGGTCATCACCAACCTGGCGGACGACCTCACCCTGGTCGACCGCATGGGCGACGCGATCCGCGGCGAGCTCCAGCGCCGCCAGGAGCTGCTGCGCTCGGCGGGCAACTACGCCAACATGCACGACTACGAGAAGGCGCGCGCCGCGGGCGCCCCGCTGGAGCCGCTGGCCTCGCTGGTCCTGGTGATCGACGAGTTCTCCGAACTCCTCACCGCCAAGCCCGACTTCATCGACATGTTCATCCAGATCGGCCGCATCGGCCGCTCCCTGGGCGTGCACCTGCTGCTGGCCTCGCAGCGCCTGGAGGAGGGCAAGCTGCGCGGCCTCGACACGTACCTCTCGTACCGCGTGGGTCTGCGCACCTTCTCGGCGGCCGAGTCGCGCACGGCGCTCGGTGTCCCCGACGCCTACCACCTGCCGTCGGTGCCGGGCTCGGGCTACCTCAAGTTCGGCACGGACGAGATGGTCCGCTTCAAGGCGGCGTACGTGTCGGGCACCTACCGCTCCGGCGGCCCCGACCTGTCGGTGGGCCCGCTGCCCATCGAGCGGCGCCCCGCGCTGTTCACCGCGACCCCGGTGCCGGTCGTCTACGCGGCGCCCGACCCGGCGGCCCTCAGGGGCCCGGGCGAGGACGACGCGCTGGCCGACACGGTGCTCGACGTGATCGTGCGGCGCCTGGAGGGGCAGGGCGTGCCGGCCCACCAGGTGTGGCTGCCCCCGCTGGACGACGCGCCCTCGCTCGACCAGTTGCTGCCGGGCATCGCGACGACGGCGGAGCGCGGTCTGAACGCGACGGAGTACACCCGCCCCGGCGGTCTGATCGTGCCGCTCGGCCTCATCGACAAGCCCTTCGAGCAGCGCCGCGAGGTGCTCTACCGGGACTTCTCGGGCGCGGCGGGCCACATGCTGCTCGTCGGCGGCCCGCAGTCCGGCAAGTCGACGCTGCTGCGCACCCTGATCTCGTCGTTCGCACTCACCCACACCCCGCACGAAGTGCAGTTCTACGGGCTCGACTTCGGCGGTGGCGGTCTGTCGGCCGTCGCCGACCTGCCGCACGTGGGCGGCATCGCCTCGCGCCTGGACCCCGAGCGGGTGCGGCGTACGGTGGCGGAGGTCGCGGGCGTGCTGAACCGGCGCGAGGAATTCTTCCGCGCCAACGGCATCGACTCCATCTCCACCTACCGGCGCCGCCGCGCGGCCGGTGAGCTGCCGGGCGAGGCCTGGGGCGACGTGTTCCTGGTCATCGACGGCTGGGGCGCGTTCCGCGGCGACTACGAGATGCTCGACGGCGTCGTCCAGGACATCGCGAGCCGGGGCCTCGGCTACGGCATCCACGTCATCCTCACCGCCTCCCGCTACATGGAGGTGCGCGCCGCGCTCAAGGACCAGATCCTGGGCCGGCTCGAACTGCGGCTCGGCGACTCTATGGACTCCGAGTTCGACCGCAAGGTCGCCGCGAACGTGCCGGTGGGCATGCCGGGCCGCGGCCAGGTCGCGGAGAAGCTGCACTTCATGTCGTCGCTGCCGCGCATGGACGGCTCGTGCGAGCCCGAGACGCTCTCCGAGGCGACCGAGGCGTTCGTGCGCACGGTCAAGGAGGCGTGGCAGGGCCCGGCGGCCCCGACCGTCCGGCTGCTCCCCCGCAGGCTCCCGGCCGACCAGCTGCCGAAGGGCTTCGAGTACCCGCAGCACGGTGTGGCGATCGGCATCGACGAGACCAATCTGGAGCCGGTGTTCGTCGACTTCGAGACCGACCCGTTCTTCCTCGTCTTCGGCGAGAGCGAGTCGGGCAAGACGGCGCTGCTGCGCCACCTCGCCCAGAAGATCTCCGAGCGGTACTCGCCGGACGAGGCGAAGATCGTGGTCGGTGACTACCGCCGCTCGCTCCTGGACGTGGTCCCGGACACGCATCTGCTGGAGTACGCGCCGCTGTCCAGCGCGCTGGAGATGCACATGAACGCCCTGGCGGACCTGATGGTGCGCCGCCAGCCCCCGGCGGACGTGACACCGCAGCAGCTGCGCGACCGCTCCTGGTGGACGGGCCCGCAGGTCTTCATCATCGTCGACGACTACGAGCTGGTCTCGACGAACGCGGGCAACCCGCTCTCGGTGATGGTGGAGAACCTGCCGTTCTCCCGGGACGTCGGCGTCCGCTTCATCATCGCCCGCAGCTCGGCGGGCGCGTCCCGCTCGATGTACGAGTCCTTCATGCAGCGCATCAAGGAGCTCGGCGCGCAGGGCGTGGTCCTGTCCGGCGACCCGAACGAGGGCGACGTCCTCGGCAACGTCCGCCCCCGCCCGATGCCGCAGGGCCGCGGCTACTTCGTCTCCCGCAAGCGCGGCACACCGCTGGTGCAGCTGGGCTGGCTCCCGGAGCAGTGACGGCCGGGCGGTGACAGTAGTGGGAACGGGCGGTACGACCCGCCCGCTCCAACTACGCTGACAGGCACTGAACTTCGAAGGGAACGTGCTACATGGGCAGCGAACGTGAGAAGGAAGAGCTCTACGCCCTGGACATCGCGGGCGTGGAGTGGGTGAGCGCACCCGGCACCGAAGAGGCCGAGGAGCGGGTGGAGATCGCCCATCTGCCCGGCGGTGCCGTCGCGATGCGGTCGTCGCTCGACCCGGACACCGTGCTGCGCTACACGGAGGCGGAGTGGACCGCGTTCGTCCTGGGAGCGCGGGACGGCGAGTTCGACCTGCGCTGAGGCTCCTGACGGAGCCGTGAGCGGGTATCGGGTATACGGAAGGGGGTCACGCCCGATGCGGGCGTGACCCCCTTTCCCTGCGCCTGCCCTTGGATCAGTAGCCCTCGGTGAAGAGCCGCGACGCCTTCAGGTCGGTCGCGTGGTAGCTCTCCTTGCCGGTCTCGATCGTCCTGGCGATCTTCTCCAGCGTCTGCTGGATGTCGTTCGCGTCGGCCCGGTAGTCCTTCTGGACCTTCAGGTACTGACCGTGCGCCTCGCCGTCCCAGGTGGCGGCGACGACGTTGACGGCCGCCTCCATGCGACCGAGGTCGTCCGTGATGCGCTTGGAGATGGCGCGGATGCTGTTCGCGATCTCCTGGACGTTCTCATACCGAATCTTGAGGTCGGGACCCGTGTCGCCCATGTCTGCTCCTCGTGAAGTCTGAACGAAGTCTGAAGTGTGCTGGGTGCGTACGTATGTACGTACGCGGATGAGCCGCGGCGCGTGCGGCGCCGGAACGCCGGAAGGGTGCCTCGGAGTTCCTCAGAGTGCCTTGGAACGCCTAGAGGCTGTTCAGGCCGGAGGTGTTGGGCACGCCGCCGCTGGTGGCGCCGCCCTCCGCGTTGATCGCCCGGAACGCGGCGTCGACCTCTTCGTCGTTCTCCTGGTTGAGGTTCTTCGTCCCGATCACGGCGTTGTAGAGGACGTCCAGCTTGCGGCGGATGTCGTCGTGGCGCCGGTTCAGCGTGTCCTGGGCGGTCACGAACTGGCTGGCACCGGAACCGGACCACCCGGAACCGACCGTGGCGATCGCGTCGGCCAGCACACGGATCTGCTGGCTCATGTCGTGGGCGGTTTCCTCAATGGCGTTCTTGGCCTTGGTGACGGCCTCGTAGCCAATGCTCTGACCACCGGGATTGGAGCTCATTCTCTTCCCTCTCGTGAGTGTCCGAGCGAGTGTTCACGCTCGCTTGTTGCGTACACGTACCGCCGCGAAGGCGCCGCCGATGAGGACGGCGGCCGCGGCGATGATGGCGATGACGGTCCAGGGCGCGGAGTCCTTCGACTCCCCGTCGGCCTTCTCGGCCTTCGGCGCCTCCTGGCCGCCGGCGCCTGCCCCCTTGTCTGCTGTGTCTGCGGGAGAGGGGGAAGTCGTGGCTGCCGCGCCACCCCGGGCGGCGAGCAGCGGATTTACGTCGGCGGGGCCCGGGTTGCCGTTGCCCTTGAGGAGGACCTGGGCGGGGCGGACGGTGCCGTACCCGATGTACTGGCTCGGCACCTTGCCGTTGTGCCCGGCGGTCTCCATCATCACGCGCAGCACCTGGTTGCCGGTCCAGCCGGGGTGGGCGGACCAGATCAGGGCGGCTGTGGCGGAGGTTAGGGCGGTGGCGTAACTGGTTCCCCGGGCCTCGCAGTAGCCGTTGCCGTCGCTGCAGTGCGCCGGGATCTTGTCGCCCGGCGCGGCGAGCCCGACATGGCTGCCGGTGCTGGAGAACTTGGACAGCTTGCCGTCGGTGCCGACCGAGCCGACCGCCACAACGCCGGGGGTTGCGGCCGGGTACTCGATCGGGTTGCCCTTGTCACCGCCGTTGCCGGAACCGGCGAAGATCAACTTGCCCTTGGAGAGGGCGTAGTCGACGGCGGAGGCGAGTACCTGCTTCGCCGCAGCGCCCGGGAAGTCGCCCGCACGCGAGACATTGATGACGCGGGCATCGCTGTCGGCCGCAAAGCGGATCCCCTTGGCCAGCGTCTCCATTCCGCCGAACTCATGATCTTTGACGGCCACCCTGACGGAAAGGACCTTCGCGTCGGGTGCCAGCCCCTTGACGCCGCCGCCGATGCCACTGCCGGAAATGGTCACCGCCATATCCGTGCCGTGCCCGTCCGCGTCGTTCAGGGAGCCACCCGCTCCAGTGAAGTCACGGCCGTCCAGGACACGTCCGGTCAGTTCCGGCTCGGACCGGACACCACTGTCGACCACCGCGACCGTGATGCCCTTGCCGGTGCTGACCTTCCAGATGGCGTCCGCGTCCATCGCGTCCAGGTACCACTGCTTGGGCCGCATGTCGTCGGCCAGCGCCGTCGGCGCGGTGCCGACCGAGCAGGCCAGCACCGCAGCCAGCGCGGCACCGAGAAGTGCCGGGCGGCTGCGCACTGCGCGGGCTGAGCTGAACATGGGACTGCGGACTCCTTGAGCGGCGATGGTTTGCGTACGTCAGTCGACGACCGGCGGGACGACCTTGCGGTGGTCCATCGCCCACGTCTCCTCGTCCTCGACCAGGTAGTCGGGGGCCTCGGAAGAAGTGGAACGACGCCGGTCCGTGCCTCGCTTGTTGCCGTTCACCAACCCCGTACCACCGGGGGTGAATTCACCACGCCCGCCGAGAGACGCACGCGGAGCACCAACAGTTCCACCCGGCTCGGAGGCCAGCCTGCGACCGCCCATACCGGTGGCGCCACGCGGCGCACCGCCGGGGCCGTGCCCCATGCCGCCACCCATGGGCCCACGGCCCATGCCGGTACCAGCGCGCTCCTCGCCCACGACCGTGCCCATCGGGAGCCGGGGCGTCGAGCCACGGCCGGTCGGCGGCGTGGGACGCCCGCCGGTGATGCCCTCGGGGGTGATCCCGCGCGTGGTGCCCGGAAGACCACTCGGACGAGCGATACCCGGAC
Organism: Streptomyces sp. NBC_00224; assembly: GCF_041435195.1. Lineage (NCBI taxonomy): Bacteria > Bacillati > Actinomycetota > Actinomycetes > Kitasatosporales > Streptomycetaceae > Streptomyces > Streptomyces sp. NBC_00224. The sequence goes on along the minus strand of NZ_CP108106.1, from coordinate 6,544,195 downwards.
CGCGCAGTCCTCCGGTCGAGCGACCGGTGGCCGGTCCCTCGCCAGGCACGCGGGGCATCGTGGTCGGCCGCTCCAGGCCGCCCTTCCCGAGCGGTCCGGGCAGGACCGGCGGCGGCGTGAGAACCGGCGTCTGCCCCTGCACGTGCGTGGGACCCGTAGGCACGGTAGGACGCGTCGTGGTCTCCGGAGGCGGGGTCACCGTCACGGAGTCGATGGCGGTACCCGCCGGTTCGTGCGGGGTGAAGGTCGAGGCGACGGTGGTGTGCGAGGGGGAGCTTGTCGTACCCGTCGTCCCCGTCGTGCCGTAGCCGTGCGTGCCGCCGACCGCCGAGGAGGTGTGACCTGTCGATCCTCCGCCAGTCCCGCCGGCCCCAGACCCGTCCGAGCCGTAACTCGTCTTCCCCTCGCTGACGCCGCCACCGGCCGGCAACGGCGCAAACTTAGGCTCAGGCTGCGCCGAGATCCGATCCTTCGACGCGTTGTAGTACGACGACAACCGGTTCAGCTGGTTGATCGCCTCGTTCGTCTTCGGCCCCAGCGCCTTCAGGCGCGCCTTCTCCTTCTCGGGGTCGGCGTAGCACATGCCGTCCGACGCCGGGACCGCCGCCTTCGCCTCGGTCAGGGCCTGGCCCGCGTGGGCCATCTCCTGGCCGACGACGCCCGCGTACTCGGCCAGCACCAGCGTCTCCGACACCATGCCGCGGCCCCACTCGCGGAACGCGTCGCCACCGGCGCCGTGCCACTTGACCTGGTCGATGTACCAGCGCAGGTCCCGCGCGATGTCCGCGATGTCGGGCGCCGCGGCGGCCAGCGTCTCGGCCGCGCCGGTCAGTTCGCCCGGCTTGGCCGACGCCAGCATCGCGTTGAGGGCTTCGAGAGTCATGCCCTCGAACTCGTCCGTCGCCATCGTTGTGCCCCCTTTACTTCAAGCCGCCGGAGTCGGCGTCGTTGCCCTTGCCACCCTTGTCGGGGCCCTGCCCGGGGCCCTGCGCGCCAGGACCCTTGTCGGGGGCCTTCGTACCGGCCGCCGGAGACTCGTAGTACGTCTCCGTCTCCTTGCGGATGGCCTGGTAGCGGTGGGCCTCGTCCACGTCGATCCCGCCGTAGCCCTTGTCCGCGATGTGCACCGCGATGCCCATGCCCTCGATCTGGTCACCGAAGATCTTGGTGAGCCGCTCCAGGTTCGTACGGACCTTGTCGTACGCCTTGTGCAGCTCGTCCGCGGCCGCGAACCCCTTGCCGTACGAGGCGGGCTGCACCCGCTGGTCGGCGATCTTGGTGTGGCGGGCCGGGGACTGGTCCAGGCTGCGCAGCAGTTGCTCCATGCGGCCCTTGAAGTCGGCGAGGCTCACCCCGTCGACGCCCAGGTCCGGCTTTCCGCCGCCACTGCCCTTGCCGCCGCTGCCGCCACCGTTCGGCTCGGCCACTGTTCCTCCCCGTAAATCCCCGTCGGCACCGCTCTGCCACCGGTGCCGCGCTACCGCTGTCGCTTCGTCACACTCGTGAAGCGCGCGAAGCATGTGATCACTCTAGTCACTCCGGTTTCGGAGCCGAATGAGTATCCGTACTCAAAGACGTCTCAGGTTCGTCCCGAAACCCTGTTCACCCCGTTCACCCCGTTCACCTTCTGCAAACCCCGTTTCCGGGCGTCCCGGATCACCGTCGCGGTGCCCGCGACCACCGCCACGAGCAGGGCGGCGATGCCCAACGCGTACGTGGCGTACCGCTCGTTGCGCTCCTGGGGCGTCTCGGAGAGCGCCAGCGCGGTCACGTCCGGGGCCGCGGCCTTGGGCGGGCCGGGGTCCGGGTGCGCGGCCGCCTCCGGGGGCGAGTCGGCGGTCACCGCGCGGACCGGGTCGACCACGCCCCACCCGACGAAGTTGTCGTGCCCGTTGACGGAGCGCTCCGCCGTCTGCTCGATCCGCGCGATGATCTGCGCGGCCGTCCACTTCGTCGTCGCGTACGGGTACTTGGCGCGCAGCAGCGCGGCGACCCCGGCGACGTACGGGGCGGAGAAGCTCGTTCCGTTGTCCGAGCACTGGCCGTTGCCCGGCACGGTCGAGACGACGTCGACGCCGGGCGCCGCGACCCCGACGAACGTGCCCGGCTGCGAGAACACCGCGCGCTCGTTGTTGCGGTCCGAGGACGCGACGGCGAGCACGCCCGGGAAGGCCGCCGGATAGGTGTCCTTCGCCTTGCCGTCCATGCCGTCGTTGCCCGCCGAGGCGACCACCACGATCTGCTTGTCCAGTGCGCGCCGAACGGCCTTGGCGAGGACCGAGTTGGGCCCCTGCGGCTCGGTCGTGTCCTGCGAGATGTTGATGACGTCGGCGTGCTGCGCGATCGCGTGGTCGATCGCGTCCGCCATCGTGTCCGTCTTGCCGCTGTTCTTCTCGTCGTTCTGGCGGATCGGGATGATCGTGGCCTCGGGCGCCAGGCCGACGAAGCCGGTGCCCGCGCGGGGGCGCGCGGCGATGATGCCCGCGACCTTGGTGCCGTGGCCGACCTCGTCGACCGTGCCGCCGGTCTTGCCCCGCTTGTCGTTCTGCTCGCCGGAGCCGTTCTTCTCGGGCTTGAGGTAGTCCTTGCCGCTCTTGGCGTCGACCGCGGACTTCAGCTGCGGGTTGGCGATGTCGACACCGGTGTCGATGACCGCGACCCGTACGCCCTTGCCCTTGGTGTCCTGCCACAGCTCGTCGAAGAGCACCCGCTGGAGCGACCAGGGCCGGCCCTCGATCTGCTTCTTCATGGGGAAGGTGCACTCGCCGCTGCCGTCGACCCCGAGGGCGGGCGGCACGGGTGCGGGGGCCGCGTACGCGGACGGGGCGAGCGCCAGCGAGGCGACGGCCGTGGCCACGCCCACCAACACCGGCTTCCTGTATGGCTTCACCATCGACACTGAGGTCAGTCCTTCCCTACGAGCCCTGGGGCTGGCGGGCGCTGTTGGTGTCGAGCCGCGGGCCCTTGGACAGGAACTCCGACCAGTTGATGGGCACCAGGGCCGGGGTGACCTTCTCGTATCCGAGGCGCTGCTGCGCCTGGCTCGGCTCGGGACGGCCGTCGTCCTGCTTCTGCTGGTCGCCGGTGCCGATGTCGGAGCGGGCGGCGTCGCTGTCCCCGTTGGCCTGCACCGCGTACCGCAGCCCGGTGTCGGTCACCAGGAAGAGCGAGCCGTCCGGCTTGGTCTGCTTGCCCTGCACCTGGGTGTAGAGCAGGCCCGTGCCGGGGGTGACGTATGTGCTGGTGCCGCCCGCGGTGATGGCCGCCGGGTACTCGGTGCCCGCCCAGGTGGAGAGCGTGGTGCCGCCCTTGTCGTCGACCTTGCGCAGCACGCTGCACACGGTGCTCCGCGCGCCCGGAGCGGCCGCGCCGCCGCCCGCGTTGACCTGCTTCGCCTTCTTCTCCGGCCAGTTGTTGGCGGCGCCGAAGTAGTCGGGCTTGGGGGCGATGGAGGCCGCGTCGACATCCTTGACGTCGCCGCGCATGCCGAGCTTCGTGGTCTGCGGGGAGTTGAGCAGCAGCCAGGCCGTGAAGTCGGAGACGGGCTGGACCTTCCCCTGTAGTACTACGTACTGCTGGGGGCCCGCGCCGGTCTGGGCGCGCAGCACCATGCCGACCTTGTCCTCCTGCGGCGAGAGGCCGCCGCCGGTGCCCGCCGGGGCGCCTACGGTGCCGGGGATCGCCGGGAAGTCGACCGGGGTGCCGTCGCCGAGGGTGGCCAGCCAGTCGTCGGTGACGGGCTGCGGCTGCTCGTCGGCGCCGAAGAGCGTACGCGCGAGCAGATCACCGGGGGCGCCCTTGACCAGGTACTTGGTGCCCTTGGCGTCCACCACGTAACGGGCCTTGTTCTTCTGGCCCTGGACGTAGAGCACCTGGCCGCCGGCGAGTCGGCGCTTGTCGTCGGTCAGCTTGAAGTCGCGGTCGGCGAAGACGAACGCGGCCTTCTGGACCGAGTCCTTGCCGCCGCCGGGCTGCTCGCAGACCGCCCAGCGCTTGGCCTTGCCGGCCTCGGTCGCGCCGGGCAGCCGGTCCGGGGCGTACGGAATGCCCAGGATCGGGCCGCGCGAGAGCTTGCCCGAGTCCAGGATGTCGTCGCTGACCTGGATGACGTCGAACTTCTGCGGATCGAGCATCAGCCGCGCCGAGGCCAGGTTGAGCACCGGGTGGAGCAGGACCTTCTTGTCCTTGCCCTTGCCGGTGGACAGGACGACGTAACGGGTCGTCGACTGCTTGCCGACGATCACCTTGGCGCCGGGGGTGTCCCAGCCCTGCGGCGCCTTGGGCTTGAACATCCCCCAGGCGCCGAAGCCGGCGAGGCAGAGCGCGGCCACGATCACGCTCGGCACGATGGCCTTCAGCGGGCGCGGAGCACCTTCCTCCGTGCCCGTGGGAGACGGTTGCAGAAACGCCGCCACCGTGCGCTTCTTCGCAAAGGTGTACGCGTTGAGCTCGTCCCGCCGTGATGCCATGCGCCTCTGTCTCTCCCCGCGCGGCCCCCTGATCGGACCTGGTCCTGCGGTCCCCGGGCCTCGATTGTCAGACCGGCCCCCTACTATGCCTGTTGACCGAGGGTGCCTGTGGGGCGGGTAGGGTGAAGCCGCCGTCAAGACCCCTTGCCGAGCTGGGGGAATCCGGATGTTTTGGGTGCTTGCGCACGATTGGGGGGTGGTGGAGTGATGGCGTCCGCGACGCGTGTGCGGCCTGCCGCCACCGGACCGTCGGCCCCCGCCCAGGGAGCCTCCGCACCCCGGCTGAAGGCCCGGCCCGGACACTTCGGGTCGTTCCGACTGCAACAACTCGTACTGGTGGAGCTCGCCGCCGCCGTGCTGCTCACCGCGTGGGTGATCGACACGCTGATGCTGGTGCCCGCCGGCGTGGTCGCCGCGCTGCTCGTGCTGCTCGCGGTCGTCCGCCGCCACCGCCGCTCGCTGCCCGAGTGGCTGAGCACGGTGCTGGCGCTGCGCGCGCGTACGCGCAGGGCGGCGAGCCTGCCGGTCCCGGAGGGCACGGAACCGGGCTTCGCCCCCGCGGTGGAATGCGACCCGGCACTGCGGACGTACACGTTCGGCGACCGCGACCGCCGCCCCGTCGGCATGGTCGGCGACGGCACCTTCCTCACCGCCGTCCTCCAGGTCGAGATGGACGCCACGGCGCTGCGCCCGGAGCGCGGCACCCGCCCGCTGCCGGTCGCCCTCGTACGGGACGCGCTGGACGTCGACGGCATCCGACTGGAGTCCGCGCAGATCGTCCAGCACACCCAGCCCGCGCCCGCCCCGCACCTGCCGCAGCAGTCGGTGGCCGCCCGCAACTACGCACCGCTGCAGGCCCAGACCGGCTCCCCCGCGGTGCGCCTCACCTGGATCGCGCTCAAGCTCGACCCCGAGCTGTGCCCGGAGGCGGTGGCGGCGCGCGGCGGCGGTCTGACCGGCGCCCAGAAGTGCCTGGTGCGCGCGGCGGACCAGCTGGCGAGCCGGCTCACCGGCGCCGGGTTCCGTACGACGGTCCTCACCGAGCAGGAGCTGACCGGCGCCATCGCCACCTCGACCTGCGCCAACCCGATGGCGATCGCCCAGGCGGGCCGCGCGGGCACGCCGGGGCGGCGCACCCAGGAGACCGCCAGGACCTGGCGCTGCGACGACCGCCGCCACACGACGTACTGGGTGGGCCGCTGGCCCCAACTGGGCGGCGGCGGGGCCTCGATGCCGCAGCTGGTCGCCCTGCTCACCTCGCTTCCGGCGCTCGCCACCACGTTCAGCCTGACGCTGGCCGCCGGCGACCGCCAGGAGGTCACACTCACCGGACACGTCCGGATCACCGGCCGCAGCGACGAGGAACTGGTCGTCGCCCGCCGGGAGCTGGAGCGCACCGCGCGCGGAGTCAAGACCGGCCTGGTGCGCCTGGACCGCGAACAGCTGCCGGGCATGCTGGCCACACTGCCGCTCGGGGGTGCGCGCTGATGACCACGTCCTCTGTCTCTCCTGTCACTCCGCCCGCCTCTCCCGAGGTACGCAGAGGGCGCGCCCGGATGGGCTTCGGGCTGCTCGGGCCGCGCCGCGACCGGCACGCGCTCTCCGCCGACCAGGTGGCGGCCCTGGCACTGCCCGTCGGCGACGACGGCATGGTCATAGGCGTGGACGCGGAGGGCCGCCCGTCGGTCCTCGGCATCAACCGCCCGACCGCGTACGACGTGACGCTGATCGGCGGCCTCTGGACGGCGCAGGTGCTCGCGCTGCGGGCGGCCGCGACGGGAGCGCGCGTGACCGTGGAGACGGGCCGGGCCCCCGCGTGGACGGCGCTCGCCCAGGCGGCGGGCGGCGGCCAGCAGTGCATCGCGCTGCACGACGTGGGCCGGGTGCCGCCGCAGGGCGCGTCCGCCGGATCGCCGGTCGTGGTCGTCCGCGACTGCGGGATGCGGCCGCCGCGCGGGCGGGTGGTCTCGGGGCCGTGGCAGTCGGTGCTGACACTGCTGCCGTATCTGAGCCCCGTGGCGCCCCGGTTGCTGGAGAAGTCGGATCTGGTCGGTGTGCAGCGGGTCTCGCCGGACGAGGCCGCGCAGATCGGGCGGATCATGCACCTCCCGCAGGCCGAGACGGAGGCGCTGTCCACGCTGGCGGACGGGGTGACACTGTGGTGCAGTGCCCGCGACCGCCAGTTCGTGATGACCCAGGCCACGGACGCGGAGACCGGACTGCTCGGCTCCGCCCGGCGGATGGACTGAGCGGTCCGCGCCGCGCGCGTTCCGTCACAAAGACCATTCCGTCACAAAGACCATAAGGAATTGAGCAGGTACGACTGACCCTGACCGGGTACGTGAAGGTTCGTTCACACTCCGGCCACACGGCGACGCCCTGCTGTCACTTGACGGCAGCGTGCGGGCACGACGTGATGGAGGGGACAGTCGGTGAGGGGTGGCCGGGCCTGCCGGTGCGGTGTTGTCGGCGATTAGGCTGGGACGGCCTGCGAACGAAAGGAATCCGGTGAACAGCGATCAGGACCAGTTCCGCACCGGCGGGAACGCGCGCGACGAGAATCGGTCCGACGCCGATCCCGAGCCCACGGGTGAGTTCACCATCGACTACACCCCGCCGGCCTGGTACACGCAGAACGCGGCGCCGAGCGCGGACGCGGCGACGCCGCCTCCCCCGCCGCCCGCCGGACCGCCCGTTGCCGTGCCCGGCCTGCCCTCCAGCGGCGGCTTCCAGCCGAACTGGACGACCACACCTCCGCCGCCGGGCCCCGCCCCGGTCCCGGCCCAGACCCCCTCCCCGGAGCCGGCCGCCGAGCCGCAGCCGTTCGGGGGCGGGGACATCGAGAGCGGCGCGACGATGCGGTTCTCGCCGGGCTCCCTGAAGCGGGAGCTCGCGGAGCGGCTGGCCGCGGCGGACGCGGCGAAGGCCGCCGCCGCACAGCCCGACGCCGAGGCTGATGCGGATACGAGTACGGCTACGGGTACGGATGCGGATGTGCCGTCGGGCGCCGCCGTAACTGATGCCGCTCCCGCGCCGGTCGACGCGGCCGTCAAGGACGAGCCCGCTGTGAGCGCTGCCCAGGACTCCGACGGTACGGCCCAGGCCGAGCCCGAAGCCGGGGCCACGGGTCCGGGCGGCTCCGAGGGCACGACGCCGGAGGCCGACGCGGCTTCGGGTGAGCCCGAGCCGAGCGCCTCAGCCCCGGTCGCCGCTGCGGAGACGGCCGGTGCCGAGTCCGCCGCATCGGCCGACACCGACCAGGCGCCCGGCGAGCCCACCGACTTCGCCGACTTCACCGACTCCGGCGACTATGTGACCGCCGCGCCGGTGCCGGCCGAGGCAGCAGATGCCGTGCCCGCCGAGCCCGTTCCCGCGCCGCCGGTCGCCGAGCCGGTTGACGCCGTGGCGGCGCAGGCGGCCGCGGCCGCTCCGACCGACGCCGTACCCGACGCCGTACACGCCGCCGCGGACGCGACCCCCGAGGACGCCGCGCCTCAGGACGCGCCGGGCGCCCCGGCCGAGCAGCCGTGGGCCGCGCCGGCCCAGCAGCCTGGGCTGCCGCCGTTGCCGCCCGCGTACCAGCCCGCCGCGCCCCCGTCGGCGCCGCAGTGGCCCGTACCGGCGTCGCAGCAGCAGCCGCAGGCCGGACAGCCCGCGTGGCCGCTGCCGCAGGGCGACCAGCCGCCTGCCCAGGCCACGCCGAACGTTCCGGCGCCGCAGCCCGTACCGCCGACGGCCCACCAGGGCGGCTTCCCGCTGCCCCAGCCCAACGCCCCGGCCCAGCAGGGCGGCTACGGCTTCCCGCACCCCGGCACGCCGAACACCCCGGCTCCGGCTCCGACCGCCGACCCGAACGCCCCTGCCCCGCAGGGTGCTTACGGCTTCCCGCACCCCGGCACGCCAGGCGCACCCAGCGCCCCGACCCCGGCCACCGCCCCCAACACCCCTGCCCCGCAAGGCGGTTACGGGTTCCCCCAGCCGGGCACGCAGGGCGCACCGGGCACGCCGAACCTCCCGACCCCGGCCCCGGCGGTCGCGCCCAACGCTCCCGCCCAGCAGGACGGCTACGGCTTCCCGCGCCCCGGGACCCCGGCCGCCGCCGACCCCAACTTCCCCGCCCCGCAAGGCGGTTACGGGTTCCCGCAGCCGCCCCAGGCCCCGAACCCGCCCGCGCCGCAGGCACCCCACGCGCCCCAGGGCGGCTACGGCTTCCCGCAGCCGGGCCCGGCCAGTACGGCCGCCGATGCCCACCTCCCCGTACCCCACCTCCCCGTACCCCACCAGCAGGCCCAGCCCCCGGCGCAGCCGCTGCCCCAGGCGCAGCCGCCCGCCGGGCCGGTGGATCCGCGGAGCGGGGCCGCCTGGCCCTCCCCCGTGGCGCACGACCAGCGCGAGCGGTCCGTGCCGGGTGCGCCGCTCGGGTACACGGCGGCCGTGGAGCTCTCCTCCGACCGGCTGCTGCGCAACAACAAGCAGAAGGCGAAGAGCAGCCGCAACCCGGGCAGCGCCTCGCGCTTCAAGTTCGGCAGCAAGAAGGAGGAGGCGGAGCGGCAGCAGAAGCTCAACCTCATCCGGACCCCGGTCCTCTCCTGCTACCGGATCGCCGTGATCTCCCTCAAGGGCGGTGTCGGCAAGACGACGACCACGACGGCGCTCGGTGCGACGCTGGCGACCGAGCGGCAGGACAAGATCCTGGCGATCGACGCCAACCCGGACGCCGGCACGCTCGGCCGCCGGGTGCGCCGCGAGACCGGGGCCACCATCCGCGACCTGGTCCAGGCGATCCCGTACCTCAACTCGTACATGGACATCCGCCGGTTCACCTCGCAGGCCCCGTCCGGTCTGGAGATCATCGCCAACGACGTCGACCCGGCCGTCTCCACGGCCTTCAACGACGAGGACTACCGGCGGGCGATCGACGTCCTGGGCAAGCAGTACCCGATCATCCTCACCGACTCGGGTACGGGTCTGCTGTACTCCGCGATGCGCGGCGTCCTCGACCTCGCGGACCAGCTGATCATCATCTCCACCCCGTCCGTCGACGGTGCGTCGAGCGCGTCCACGACCCTGGACTGGCTCTCCGCGCACGGGTACGCCGACCTCGTCCAGCGCTCCCTCACCGTCATCTCCGGGGTCCGCGAGACCGGCAAGATGATCAAGGTGGACGACATCGTCCAGCACTTCCAGACGCGCTGCCGCGGGGTCGTGGTGGTCCCGTTCGACGAGCATCTGGCGGCGGGCGCCGAGGTCGACCTCGACATGATGCGGCCCAAGACGCGTGAGGCGTACTTCCATCTGTCGGCGCTGGTGGCCGAGGACTTCATCCGGGCCCAGCAGCAGCAGGGCCTGTGGACCGCGGACGGCAACCCGCCGCCGCACCTGGCCCCGCCGATGCCGGGCCACCAGCAGGCCCAGCAGCCGGGCCAGCCGTTCCCGGGACAGCAGGGACAGCCGGGTCAGCCGGGTCAGCCGGGTCAGCCCGGGCCCGGCCAGCAGGCGCCGGGGCAGCCGATGCCCCAGCAGCCGTACCCGGGTCAGCCGATGCCGCCCCAGCCGTACGCCCCGCAGCAGCCGCAGCCGCCCCAGCCGTACGGCGGCCAGCAGCCCCCGCAGGCGTGGCAGCAGCCGCAGCCTCCGCAGCAGTAGCCAGGGCAGACGCGAAAGGGCCCGTGCGGTCGTGACGACCGCACGGGCCCTTCGCTGTTCTCCCGCGCTAGCGGGCCATCGCGCGGCGGGCGCCGACCTCGGAGGGCAGCTCGCGGACGAACGTGGCCGCACACATCGTGCCCAGCCACCACGCCATCACCGCCGGCAACAGCGGCAGCATGAGCAACATGAGGCCCCGGCTGCTGACCCCACTCGCCGCGCCCCGCCGCGCGTCCCGCTGCCGCGCCCAACTCTGCGCGGGCGTGGGCGGGTCGGCGAGCCGCTCGCGGATCTGCCGGCGCCCGCGCACCCATCCCCAGGCCAGACCGACGACGGCCGCCGCCCCTTCGACGACGTAACTGGCCTCGCGCCAGCCGTCGGGCAGCCCGGAGACCAGGCCGTCGAAGAGTGCGCCGGCGGCGGCGCACACCAGGACCGCCGTCAGCAGGGCCGCACAGCCGAATCCGGCGCGCCGCAGCCAGTAGCGCGGACCCCTGCGGTACCACGTGGTCCCGACCACGGGCAGTTTCGCGGGAGTCGTGCTCTTCGCGGGAGTCGTGCCCTCAGAAGAGGCTCGTGAAGCCATGCCACACCTTTTTCGCTCCGTCCTTGGCATCGCCGCCGAGTCGCTTGACGTCCCCCCAGGTGTCGGACGCCACGTTGGCGGAGCCGTGCAGGATGCCGCCGACCACGCCGTGGTCGTGGATGTCCTCGCTCCAGTGCTCGTGGAACGCCTCGTCGAGCAGGTCCGTCGTACCGATGATCACCAGGCCGCCGACTCCGGCGACCACGGCCACCGGCACGGTGATCTCCGAACTCGCCACCAGGGCGACCGCGGCGGTGCCGGCCGCGAGCCCGCCCAGTGCCGCACCCCCGTCCACCACCACCGAGTGCGTCCACGACCAGCCCTTGTCGTGGTCGTCCTTGGCCTCGATGAGGCCGCACACGCTCGCCGCGGCGACGTCCACGACCGGGATCTCCTTGAGGAACTCCGGCAGCTTCTCCAGGCTCTTGCCCAGCCGCAGCGCTTCCGCCGCGTCCCCGACCTTCACATTGAGGGCGTGGTCGTACGGGAGCGCCGAACTGCCGTGCTCGGCGCGGGCGATGTCGGTCTCCAGGCCGTCGAGCCTGGTCAGCGCGTCCTTGTAGGCGAGCCGGGCCGGGGAGTCCTTGGGGAGCGTCCTCCCCTGCTTCTGCCACGCACCGCGCTCGGTGCGCAGGTCCTTCTTCGCCTCGGCCGCCTCTTTCCTGGCGTCGTCCAGCTTGGTGGCGGCGTCGTGGCCCTTGACCCGGGTGCGCTCGGAGTCGTACGCGTACAGGCCGCGCAGATAGTCGGCGATGGTGACCTTGTCGCCCTTGGACACCTTCGAAGTGTCCTCCTCGTACAGCTTGTTGAGCGCCTCGGCGGCGTCGAGGCGGGCCTGCTGGGCCGCGTGCAGGATGTCGGTGCGCACGGCCCCGTAGTTGGTGAGCCCGTCGATCGCCCTCTGCTCGTCGGGATGGGGCGGGTTGTTGGTCACCAGCTGGCCGGGGACGCCCTTGGGGCCCATCGGGACGCCCGCCTTCACGGCGACGTCCTCGGCGTTCTGCAGCGCGCTCTCGGCGGCCGAGAGATGGTCGGCCAGCGTGCAGAGGATCTCGCCGGTCGCGTGGACCAGCTCCGCGAATCCGCCCGCCGTCAGCGCGTCCTCGCTCCACTTGGCGCGGAACGACTCGGCGGCCTCGCCCTCCCAGGCCGCGTCCTTGGCCAGCCGCTCGACGACCGTGCCCAGCGGCTTCACGATCGATTCGAGGTCGTGCTTGGCGTTCTTGTAGGCGTCGCCCATCGCGCGGATGCCGCCGATGTCCCCGCCCACCCAGCTGTCGCTCACCGCGCGCCCTTCACATCAGGTCTTCGAAGAGGCCGTGCACATCGATGTCGTTGCGCTGCATCGAGTCGTGCGCGTACTTCACCTTGTCGCTGTTGTCCTCCAGCCGGTCCGACAGCTTGTCGTGCAGGCCCGCTATCAGGTCGGCCATCGACTTGACCGCCGCGTCGCACCCGGCGTCGCCGGAACCGGCCACCGCGGGCTTCACGTTGGCGTGCATGCCCCGGTAGATGCCGGCTTCCTCGTGGAAGGTCGACGCCATCGAGTCGAGGTCGGCCAGGATGATCTTCACATCGGCGCTCATGCGCCTGCCCCGTTCTCTCCGTAGGTACGCTCCAGGTCCTCCGGCTGCCATCTGCGGCCGCCCGGCGCCACCTCCGGGTCCAGGCGCACCTTGGGCAGCCGGGCCTCCCGCATCGCCTCCGCGAACGGGCCGATGGAGACGGCGATCCAGGGCTGCACGGGGCCGAGCGCGTCGACCAGCTTCGCCACGGTGCTGAAGGCCACCGGGACCGGCGGCCCCGAGGGCGGTCTCAGCAGCTCGAAGTCGACGCGCGGGGCGGCGCCCTGGGCCGGATAGCGCGGGTGGGCCGGGACGAACACCGGTGTGTGGTACGGGGGGACGCCGGGTTGCGCGGTCCTGGCCGCGTCGACGCCGACGATGCCGAGGATCCGGGACGCGTTCGGTTCAGCCACGTGTCTCAACCTATGCGCCGCTCCAGTTCGCCAATGCGACGAAAACCGCCCAAAGCCTTCACCCATAGTCAATGGATGCCAGGTCTTGGGCGGTTTCTGGTCACTGGTTGACCATCGTTTGACTGGTGCCAGGCGCTGCGCTGGAGATGCGGTGATTCGGCCGCGGACCGTGCGTGGCCGGTCGCGCAGTTCCCCGCGCCCCTACCGGACGCGGCTGATCAGGCGCGTGCCTCGTACGCCTCGATCAGCTCGGTCGAGCGCTTCACATCGCGTGCGATCGCTTCGAGCAGCGCCTCGATCGACTCGAACTTCTCCTGCCCGCGCACATACGCGAGGAAGTCGACGCCGACGTGCAGCCCGTACAGATCGAGCCCGACGCGGTCGATCGCGTACGCCTCGACCGTGCGCTCGGTGCCGTCGAACTGCGGGTTGGTGCCGACCGAGATCGCGGCGGGCATCCGCTCGCCGTCGGCCGTGAGCCAGCCCGCGTACACGCCGTCCGCGGGGATCGCGGTGTGCGGCAGGGTCTCCACGTTCGCCGTCGGGTAGCCCAGCTCGCGGCCGCGCTGCGCGCCGCGCACCACGACACCCTCGACCCGGTGCGGGCGGCCCAGGATCTCGGCCGCGCCCTCCACGTCGCCCTCGCCGACCAGACGCCGGGTCAGGGTCGAGGAGAACGGCTGCCCGCCGCCCGCCTCGCCGCTGACGAAGAGGTCGATGACGTCCACCTCGTAGTCGTACGTCTCGCCCAGCTCGGCCAGGAACTCCACGTTGCCGGCCGCCTTGTGGCCGAAGCGGAAGTTGGGGCCCTCGACGACCACGCGCGCGTGCAGCTTGTCGACGAGCGCCTTGACCACGAACTCGGCCGGCGACAGCTTCGAGAACTCGCTGGTGAAGGGGAGGATGAGCAGCGCGTCCACGCCGAGGCCCGCCATCAGCTCGGCGCGCCGGTGGTGCGGGGCGAGCAGCGGCGGGTGGCTGCCGGGGCGCACGACCTCGCTGGGGTGCGGGTCGAAGGTCACCACGACCGACGGGATGCCCAGCTCGCGGGCGCGCTCCACGGCCCGCCCGATGATCACCTGATGACCGCGGTGCACCCCGTCGTAGGAGCCGATGGTGACGACGCTGCGTCCCCAGTCCTGGGGAATGTCCTCCAAGCCACGCCAGCGCTGCACTGTGACCGCTCCTCGCCCGAAACTCGCCCGAAAACCGAACCCGTGTACCTGAGAGTAGGCCTCTCACACAGGTCTAAGACTGCCATGCCCGGCGTGCTCGGCCCGCATCGGCATGGGCACCGCAAGCGTCTCGACCGTACGGCGGGCGCTCGGCCCGATCACGGCCGACCACTCGTGCGGTGCCTGGACCAGCCAGCCCGCCACCTGAACGGCGAATTCCGGTACTTCCCTGGCCAGCTCGACGACCCGGCGGTCGAAGCAGGAGGCCCCTTCGGGGGTGCGCACCAGGAGCAGCCCGGTGCGGTGGACCAGGTCGCGGGTGCGCGCCTCGGGGCGCGCCTCGGCCCCCAGCGCCGCGGCCCTCAGCAGGGCGTGCAGCACCGCCGGGTCCCGCGACTCGTACCGCTCGAATTCGAGGAGTACGTCCAGGAGCTCGGCCCGCAGGGGGCGCGAGGTGCGGCTGCCGGGCGCCGCGAGCACCGGCGCCAGCTCCTGCCGCACCTGCGGCGAGCAGCCCCGCAGTACGGACGTGACCAGCGGGAAGAGCACGGCCCTCGCGGCCGGTCCGTACTCCAGGCGCCGCTCCACGAACGCGGCGGCGTGGGCCGCGCCCTCGGGGTGGCGGTCCAGATAGCCGCGGACCAGGGCGGCCGCGCGGCGGGCGAGCGCGGGCGTGTTGATCTCGGCGAGCGCCTCCAGCACCTCGGCCCCGGCGTCCCCGGGCTGGTCGAGGCGCGTCTGGAAGGCGGCGAGCACCGGCTCGGGGTGGGTGGTGAGGGCGGCGACGAGCGCGGCGGCGGGCAGCCGGGGATCGCCGCCCGCGTACCGCGCGAGCGTCTTGTCGAGGTAGCGGGTACGGGTGCGCGGGTCGCGGATGAGCAGACCGAGCGCGGCGCCGTGCAGGGGGGTGTCGGCGGACCGGGCGAGCAGGGCGAGCGCGGCGTAGCGCAGCAGGTCGCGGTCGGCGCCGGTGGTGACGTACGGCGCGACGCGCGGCCCGTACGCGGCGGCCGCCACCCGGCGTTCGGGCCGGTCGTCGTGGGCCCAGCGGTCCACGGCCCGGCAGAGCGCGGACGGCTCGTCCTCGGCGAGCGCGTCCAGGAGTTCGTCGGCGCGGGCGTGCGCGGTGGTGACCAGCGCCTCGGTGAGGTCGTCGATGGCCAGCGAGCGGCGGGCGTAGAGCAAGGCCTGCGCGGCACCGGCGACGGTCGGGCGCATCTCGCTGCCCGGCGGCGCGGGCAGCGGCCGCTCGTCGGTGAACCACCGGCACAGCAGCGGCTGTACGCTCCGGGGCTCGGCCGCGAGCCGCCGGTCCACGGCGTCCAGGTACCGCTCCCACTCCGGCGCCCCGCCCGGCGCCCCGTCGGCGGGCACGAGCCGCCGCATCAGCTCCATCCGGCGGTCGTCGCCGATCCGCAGCCGCTGCCAGAACCACGGCCCGAACTCCCCTAGCCCGCCGAGCCGCCCCGGCCCGCCCGCGCGCACCGACCGCTCGCTGATCCGGTCCGCGAGCAGCCGCAGCACACCGAGGTACGGACGGGGCTCGGGCACCCGCAGCAGCGTCTGCCCGAGCAGCTGGACGGCCCACCAGCAGGCGTCCTCCGTCCGGTCCGGCTCGGCCGCGCCGGGCCCCGCCGCCAGTCGGCCGAGCGCGTCCACGAGCTTCTCCAGGCGCGGGGCGAGCCGGTCGGCCCCGTGTTCGCGGTCGAGGAGCAGCAGGGCCTGCAGGACGGGGCCGATGCGGTGCCGGGGGACGGGGAGGGTACGGGGCTCGTCCTGCGGGGCCGCGGGTTCCGTCCCGGGTGCGGGCGGCGGCGGCCCCGGCCGGAACCGCCGCCCGCGCCTGCCCTCCTCACGACGGGGGGTGCGCCGCTGGTCGGGGACGCCGGGGTGCGGCGGCCCGGCGGGTTCCTCACCCTCGCCCGCGTTCGCGGCGGCGCGCGAACCCGGCGGTGGCGGCACATACGCCGCCCCGTCGCCGCTCTCCCCGCCCGGCCCGCTGGTGCCCGGGCGGGACGGCAGCCGGGCCGGGGCCCGGTCGGCGGCGGTGGGCGCGTCCTCGCACCAGCGGTGCACCAGGGCGTGCAGGGCCGCGTCCAGGTCGAGGTGGGCGGCCTGGAGCCAGTCGGCCAGCTCCTCGTGTGCGAAGCGGTAGCCGGAGCCCGCCGGGACCAGCAGGCCCTCGGTGAGGACCGCCGACGCCCAGCCGGTGCGCCAGGGGAAGATCTCCTCGAAGTTCTCGCGGTCCAACTCGCCCTGGCCGGGGCCCAGGCAGCGCCGGGCCGCCTCGTGGACCCGGCCCGCGACCCGCGCGGCGAGCCGTCGTACGGCCGTGCCACGCAGCGCGGGGCGCCGGGCGGCCGCCAGCCGTACCGCGATGCGCAGGCACATCAGGTCCAGATGGGCCGCGAAGACGTCCTCGCGGCCGGGGCGGCCCGGCACCTCGCCCGGCAGCGCGTCGCGCACCTCGGCGATCAGCCGCAGCGTCAGCGGATGGCGCCCGGCGCGGTCGGCCAGGGCGCCGTCCGGGATGCCGTACCGCTCGCGGACCCGGGCGGCCTCCTTGCGGGAGAGGTCGCCGATCCGCACGGCGTGCGGCAGCCGGGGTGCCTCGGCCGGGTGCAGCGCGTCCGGCGGGAAGAGCGCCCCGGCCTGCTCCCAGTGCTCGGGCCGGCAGGCGACCACGAGCCGCGCTCCGGCCTCGCGCAGCCACGCCGCCGTACCGGCCGTCCACTCGGGCAGCCGGTGCGCGAGGACGGGCGGCATCTCCTCGGGCCCGTCGAGCAGGACGAGCAGCGGGCGCCCGGCGTCCGAGGCCAACCGTGCCACCCGGTCCGGGGTGGCGCACTCCATGTCGCCGGGGGCGCCCGCGGCCGCCACGATCCGGCCCGCCTGCCGCAGCGCCCGCGCCACCGCGTCGGCCACCGAACCGTCGCCCGCGCGCAGATCCGCGCCGCGCAGCCACACCGTGGGGGCGGGCTCCGCGCCCCGGGCGCGGCGGGCGGCGAGTGCGGTGAGCTCGGTGGTGCGGCCGGTGCCGGGGTCCCCGACCAGGCCGAGCACACTGGCGCTCCCGGCCGCGAAGTCCGTGAAGTGCCGTACGGTGAGCCGCCGTTCGACCGGGTCCTGCCGGACGTCCGGCCCGCCGGCCGAGCCCACCGAGGTCGCGGTGAGCTGGAGCGCGCCCGCCAGGTTCAGGTCCTCGCCGTACCCCGGCACGGTCGCCGCGTTGCGCCGCAGCAGCTCTTCGAGCGGGCCCCCGTCGGGCCGCAGCGGCACCGCGAACCCGGCCGCCCGGTGCGCCGCGTGCAGCGCGGTGGCGAGCACCCCGAGCACCGCACCGGTCGCCGCGTCCAGGACCGGCCCGCCCGCCGCCTCGCCGCCGAGCCGCAGCGCGTCGGCGCCCTCGGTGCCGATCGCCAGCTCCAGGGCGGAGCCGAGGAGGTGGAAGCGGTCGGTGGCGGTGTAGGTGACGGGCGACTCGCCGAGCACCCGCGCCTCGCGCCAGCCGTGCGCGGCGATCCGCACGTACGTGCCCGCGGCGACCGACTCCCGGGCGGCGACGGGCAGCGGCCGCACCCCCAGCCCCTCGGTGCGCACCAGGGCGAGTCCGGCCTCCGGCAGCGGGGTGACCGCGTCGACCTCGGCGAGGCAGGTGCGCTCGCCGGGCGCGTGCAGCACCACCCGGGTGAGCCCGTCCACCACCTCGTGACTGGTGACCACGGTGCCGCGGTCGTCGGCGACGAAGCCGGTGCCCCGGGTACGTCCCGCCAGATCGCAGATCCGTACCAGCGTCTCCCGCCCCCCGTCACCGTCCCCGCGTCCCATGTCCGAAACGGTAGTTCTGGGATGATCCGCCCGAGAAGAACGCGAGGCGAAAGCGCCCCCCAGTGCACCCCTCTTTCACTACGAGCGCCTGCACGCAAGGGTGAAAACACCTGTGGCGGGCTCGCAAGGAGCCCGCCACACGTTTGAAAACCCGGGACGAGTCCCGGCCGCACCCTTCGCAGGCGACCAGATCCGCCGGACAGGCCCTAGCCGAACACCGCCAGGCTCTTCGCCTTGCCGCGCTGGCTCTCGACCAGCGCGAGGAGGCGCTCGCCCGGCCCGTAGACGGCGACCGGCTTGCCGTTGCCGTACGCCTCGGGCATGTCCAGGCGCACCCCGTTCAGCAGGAGCCCCCCGCGCCGCTCGTCGACGTCCCAGCGGGCGAACGCGACGGCGGCCGCCTCGGCGACCGGCATCACCGTCAGCTCCTCCTGGAGCTGGTCGAGCGTGCGCGCCGCGTCCAGGCCGTAAGGGCCGACCCGGGTGCGCCGCAGCGCCGTCAGATGCCCGCCGACGCCGAGCCCGGCGCCTAGGTCACGGGCGAGGGCGCGGATGTACGTACCGGAGGAGCAGACCACGGAGACGACCAGGTCGACGACGGGGGTGCCGTCCTCGGCCACCGCCTCGCGCACGTCGTACACCCGGAACGAGGAGACCGTCACCGGCCGGGCCGGGATCTCGAACTCCTCGCCGCCGCGCACGCGCGCGTAGGAGCGCTTGCCGTCGATCTTGATGGCCGAGACCTTCGACGGGACCTGCATGATGTCGCCGCTCAGCGCCGCGACACCGGCGTCGATGCCCTCGCGGGTCACCTTCGAGGCGTCGGTGGACGAGGTGATCTCGCCCTCGGCGTCGTCGGTGACCGTGTCCTGGCCGAGCCGGATCGTACCGAGGTACTCCTTCTCGGTCAGGGCGAGGTGCCCGAGCAGCTTGGTGGCGCGCTCGACGCCCAGGACGAGCACGCCCGTCGCCATCGGGTCGAGCGTGCCCGCGTGGCCGACCCGGCGGGTCTTCGCGATCCCGCGCATCTTGGCCACGACGTCGTGCGAAGTGAAGCCGGACGGCTTGTCCACGATGACAAGTCCGTCCGGCGTCCGGTTCTGGCTCATTCGGCGGCGGTACCCTCGTCGTCCTCGTCCTCGTCACCGGGCTTCTTGTACGGGTCGGCGTCGCCGGCGTACTTGGCGCCCGAGGAGACCTCGCGCACCGCGGCGTCCGAGGCCCGCGCCTTGTCGAGGAGGTCCTCGATCGTCTTGGCGTTCTCCGGGAGGGCGTCCGCCACGAACGTCAGGGTCGGCGTGAACTTGGTGCCGGCGGCGGCCCCGACCGCGGAGCGCAGGACGCCCTTGGCGCTCTCCAGGCCGGCGGCCGCGCTGGCCCGGTCCTCGTCGTCGCCGTAGACCGTGTAGAAGACCGTGGCCTCCCGCAGGTCGCCGGTGACCCTGGTGTCCGTGATGGTCACGTGCGTACCGAGGCGCGGGTCCTTGACGCCGCGCTGCAGCTTCTGGGCGACCACCTCCCGGATGAGGTCCGCCAGCTTCTTCGCCCGCGCATTGTCGGCCACTGGTCCTTCTCCTTCTTTGCCTTGCTCAAGCTCAGGTTTCAGTCTTCGTCACTGTGAAGCCTGCGTCGTACCGACAGCAGCTCCACCTCGGGCCGGGCGGCGACCATGCGCTCGCACCGGTCGAGTACGTCTGTGAGGTGCCCCGTGTCGCCGGAGACCACCGCCAGGCCGATCTCGGCCCTGCGATGGAGGTCCTGGCCGCCGACTTCCGCCGCGCTCACCGCGTACTTGCGCTGGAGTTCGGCGACGATCGGCCGGACGACGGAGCGTTTTTCCTTCAGCGACCGTACGTCGCCGAGGAGCAGATCGAAGGACAGCGTCCCCACATACATATGTGTCCGGATATCCCGCCGGTCCGGGGTAGATGACCCCGCCAACGACTTGGCGGGGACACCAGAACCGTACACGCAACGGCCGGGGCCGATCGACGGAAATAAGCTCCGTCGACCGGCCCCGACTCAATACGACGATCAGCCGCGCGGCTTCTCGCGCATCTCGTACGTCGCGATGACGTCGTCGATCTTGATGTCGTTGAAGTTTCCGAGGTTGATACCGCCCTCGAAGCCTTCGCGGATCTCGGTGACGTCGTCCTTGAAGCGGCGCAGACCCTCGATGTTGAGGCTCTCCGCGATGACCTTGCCGTCCCGGAGGAGGCGGGCCTTCGTGTTCCGCTTGACCTCGCCGGAGCGGATGAGCACACCCGCGATGTTGCCGAGCTTGGACGAGCGGAAGACCTCGCGGATCTCCGCGGTGCCGAGCTCGACCTCCTCGTACTCCGGCTTGAGCAGACCCTTGAGGGCCGCCTCGATCTCCTCGATGGCCTGGTAGATCACCGAGTAGTAGCGGACGTCGACGCCCTCGCGCTCCGCCATCTGCGCGGCACGGCCGGCCGCACGGACGTTGTAGCCGATGACGATGGCGTCGGAGCCCATCGCCAGGTCGATGTCGGACTCGGTGACCGCACCCACACCGCGGTGCAGGATGCGGATGTCGACCTCTTCACCGACGTCGAGCTGGAGCAGCGAGGACTCAAGAGCCTCCACCGCACCGGACGCGTCGCCCTTGATGATGATGTTGAGGTCCTGGACCAGACCGGCCTTGAGCACCTGGTCGAGGTCCTCAAGGGACACCCGGCGGGTGCGCTTGGCGAACGCCGCGTTGCGCTCACGGGCGGCGCGCTTCTCGGCGATCTGACGGGCCGTACGGTCCTCGTCGACGACCAGGAAGTTGTCGCCGGCGCCCGGGACGTTGGTGAGACCGAGGACGAGGACCGGAGTCGACGGACCCGCCTCTTCCACGTTCTCGCCCTTGTCGTCGAGCATGGCGCGCACTCGGCCGTAGGCGTCACCGGCGACCATCGTGTCGCCGACGCGGAGGGTACCGCGCTGGACGAGGACGGTGGCGACGGCGCCGCGACCGCGGTCGAGGTGGGCCTCGATCGCAATACCCTGCGCGTCCTGCTCCGGGTTGGCCCGCAGGTCGAGCGAGGCGTCGGCGGTGAGGACGACGGCCTCCAGCAGGGAGTCGATGTGCAGACCCTGCTTGGCGGAGATGTCGACGAACATGGTGTCGCCGCCGTACTCCTCGGCCACCAGACCGAACTCGGTCAGCTGACCGCGGACCTTGACCGGGTCCGCACCCTCGACGTCGATCTTGTTGACCGCGACGACGATCGGGACGCCGGCGGCCTTGGCGTGGTTGAGCGCCTCGATCGTCTGCGGCATGACGCCGTCGTTGGCCGCGACCACGAGGATCGCGATGTCGGTCGACTTGGCACCACGGGCACGCATGGCGGTGAACGCCTCGTGACCGGGGGTGTCGATGAAGGTGATCTTGCGCTCTTCACCGTTGACCTCGGTACCGACCTGGTAGGCACCGATGTGCTGGGTGATGCCACCGGCCTCGCCCGCCACGACGTTCGTCTTGCGGATCGCGTCGAGCAGTCGGGTCTTTCCGTGGTCGACGTGACCCATGACGGTGACGACCGGCGGACGCGCCACGAGGTACTCCTCGCCGCCCTCGTCCTCGCCGAACTCGATGTCGAAGGACTCCAGGAGCTCGCGGTCCTCCTCCTCCGGGCTGACGATCTGAACCGTGTAGTTCATCTCGCCGGCCAGCAGGTGCAGCGTCTCGTCGGAGACGGACTGCGTGGCAGTGACCATCTCGCCGAGGTTCATCATCACGGCGACGAGCGACGCCGGGTTGGCGTTGATCTTCTCCGCGAAGTCGGTGAGGGACGCACCGCGCGACAGGCGAACGGTCTCGCCGTTGCCGCGGGGCAGCATCACGCCGCCGACCGACGGGGCCTGCATGGCCTCGTACTCCTGGCGCCTCTGACGCTTCGACTTGCGACCGCGACGGGCGGGCCCGCCGGGACGGCCGAAGGCACCCTGCGTGCCGCCACGGCCACCGGGGCCGCCGGGACGACCGGCGAAGCCGGGACGACCGCCGCCGAAGCCGCCGCCACCACCGGGAGCGCCACCGCCACCGCCGGGACGGCCGCCGAAGCCACCGCCGCCACCGGGACGACCGCCGCCGCCGGGACCTGCCGGACGGCCGGCGAAGCCGCCGCCCGCAGGACGGCCGGCGCCGCCGCCCGGACGGCCACCGGGGCCACCGGGACCACGGCCACCGCCGGGACCGCCACCGGGACGCGGGCCCGCAGCGGGACGCTGCGGCATCATGCCGGGGTTCGGACGGTTACCGCCCGGGGCACCGCCCGGACGCGGGGCGCCGCCCTGCGGCCGGGGCATACCGCCCGGGGTCGGCCGGGGAGCACCCTGGCCCTGCGGACGCGGAGCGCCACCGGGGCCACCCTGCGGACGCGGGGCACCACCGGGGGCACCGGCGCCGCCGTGGCCACCGGCCGGTCGGGGAGCGCCGCCGCCGGGACGGGGCGCCTGCGGGCGCGCCATGCCGGTGGAGCCGCCGGAGGTGAAGGGGTTGTTGCCGGGACGCGGACCGGCCGGACGGGCACCGCCCGGACGCGGGGCGCCCTGGCCCTGCGGACGCGGGGCACCCGGACGGGCACCCTGACGCTCGCCGCCGCCCTGACGCTCGCCGCCACGCTCGCCCTGACCGCCGGAGGCGGCGGGACGGGCGGCCGGACGCGGGCCGGGAGTGGCGCTCGCGGGACGCGGGGCCTGCTGCTGCTGCGGCGCGGGGGCCTGAGCCGCCGGAGCCGAGAACTCGGCCGCGGGGACCGGAGCCGCCGGGGCGGGCTTGGCCGCCGCGGGCTTGGGACCCGGACGCGGGCCGGAGGCCGGCGCCGCGGACGGGGTGCTGCTGCTCTTGGGGGCCTCGGCGGCGGCCGGCTTGGGGGCCGGGGCGCCGGGCTTGGGGGCAGCGGGACGTGCCGCCTGCGCCGGGGAGGGCGCGGCGGGCTTGGCAGGCGTCGCCTTGCGGGGCGCGCTCGGCTTGGCAGCGGACTTGCCGGCGTTGCCACCGGGCCCCTGCAAAGCGTCGGTCAGCTTGCGTACAACCGGCGCCTCGATCGTCGAGGACGCCGAACGGACGAATTCACCGAGTTCTTGGAGCTTGGCCATGACGACCTTGCTCTCAACCCCGAACTCCTTGGCGAGTTCGTATACCCGGACCTTAGCCACTTCGCTCCTTTTAGGTCCGGGTTACCGCCGGACCGTCGCTACTTCATGGGCGTACTCATCGCGTACTCATCGAGTGCTCATCGCAATCTCGACCTACTTCCAACTCGCGAGGTACCTGACCGCACGGTGTTCCGTGCCGTACTTCTTACGGTGCTGCCTGCTCGACGTGCTGACGCACGGCCTCGCTGTCCAGCTGCTCCTTGGCCTTGAAGGCCCGGGAGAGCGCCCGGCGACGGACCGCCAGGTCGAGACAGACCGAGGCGGGGTGAACGTACGCACCCCGGCCGGGCAGCGTACCGCGAGGATCGGGGACGCAAACGCCCTCGACCTCCACGATGCGCAGCAAATCGGTCTTGGCCGCTCGCTCCCGGCACCCCACACAGGTGCGCTCAGGGCATGCGCGGGCATGCGTCCGGCCAGACACGTTTAAGTCTACCTCCCCGTACCGACCTCACCCCTTTGGGGCAAAAATCGAACGGCCGTTGTCCTAAAAGATCGCCATGACGGCAACGGCAGCGGGGCCCGGCCTATTCCCGGACCCCGTGGCCGTCTGTTCAGTCCTGCTCGGCGGGCTGCTCCGTGTCCGGCCTGATGTCGATGCGCCAGCCGGTGAGCCGCGCGGCGAGCCGGGCGTTCTGGCCCTCCTTGCCGATGGCGAGGGAGAGCTGGTAGTCGGGCACGGTCACCCGTGCGGAGCGGGCCGCGAAGTCCACGACCTCGACCCGGGAGACCCGGGCCGGGGAGAGCGCGTTCGCCACCATCTCGGCCGGGTCCTCCGACCAGTCGACGATGTCGATCTTCTCGCCGTGCAGCTCGGCCATGACATTGCGCACCCGGCTGCCCATCGGGCCGATGCAGGCGCCCTTCGGGTTGATCCCCGAGCGCGTCGAACGGACGGCGATCTTCGTGCGGTGACCGGCCTCACGGGCGATGGCGGTGATCTCCACCGAGCCGTCCGCGATCTCCGGGACCTCCAGCGCGAAGAGCTTCTTCACCAGGTTGGGGTGGGTCCGCGACAGCGTCACGGACGGACCGCGCACGCCCTTCGCCACCCGTACGACGTACGTACGAAGGCGCAGTCCGTGCGTGTAGTCCTCGCCCGGGACCTGCTCCTGCACCGGGAGCATGGCCTCCATCTTGCCGATGTCGACCAGGACGTTCTTGGGGTCCTTGCCCTGCTGGACGACGCCCGTGATCACATCGCCCTCGCGCCCGGCGAACTCACCGAAGGTGATGTCGTCCTCGGCGTCGCGCAGCCGCTGCAGGATGACCTGCTTGGCGGTGGTGGCGGCGATCCGGCCGAAACCGGTCGGGGTGTCGTCGAACTCCTTGGCCTCCTGGCCCTCTTCCAGGTCGGCCGGGTCTTCCTTCGCCCACACGGTCACATGACCGTTCTCGCGGTCGAGCTTGACGCGCGCGCGGCGGAAGCTTCCCTCGGTGCGGTGGTAGGCGATGAGGAGGGCCGACTCGATGGCCTCGACCAGCAGGTCGAAGGAGATCTCCTTCTCCCGTACCAAACCCCGCAGGGCACTCATGTCGATGTCCATGGCTACGCCTCCTCTTCCTTCTTGTCCTTGCGGTTGAACTCGATTTCGACGCGCGCCTTGACGATGTCGGTGAACGCGACCCGGCGGGCGGTGGCCTTGCGGCCCTTCACACCCGGCACCTCAAGGTCGAGCCCGTCCTCGTCGGCGTTCAGGATGCGCGCGACCAGCTCTTCGCCCTCGGCGAGGGTGAACCGGGCGAGCCGCCCGGTGGCGCGCACATAGTGGCGCGGCTCGGAGAGCGGGCGCTCGGCGCCGGGCGAGGTGACTTCGAGGACGTACTCCTCGTCACCCATGACGTCGCTCTCGTCGAGCGCGTCGGAGATGTCGCGGCTCAGCTCGGCACAGGTGTCCAGCTCCACGCCCTCGTCGGAGTCGACGACGATCCGCAGCATGCGGCGGCGGCCGGCCCGGGACACCTCGATCTCCTCAAGATCGAGATCCTTCGCGCTGACGAGCGGTTCCAGCAGTCCGCGCAGCCTCTCGCTCTGGGTCGTGCTCATCCGGGTGACTCCTCGGCCGCGTGTGCTGTTGTGGGATCGTCGCGTACGGCATACGTCTGCGCCGTCAGGTCAAAGGGTATCCGGTCCCGGGGGGTGTTGCCGTCCACCTGGAGCGGGGCGCGGGTACGCTCGCCTGCGGTGATCACTTGGCGGCCCCCGGGCCCGGAGCCCACAGGGGAGACCGACGTGCCGGCGACCAGGACGCTGACCTCTCGCAGAGCCGCCCTCGCGGCGACCGGCGCGGCCGCCGCGGCCGGGCTCCTGGCCGCCTGCTCGGACAGTACGGCGCCGGACGCCGACCGCGGCGCGGCGGAGCGGGCCCGCGCGGCGCGGGCCGAGGCCGCCCTGCGCCTGCGCACCTCGGCCGCGAGCGCCGCGCTGCGCGACCGCTACCAGGCGGTGTCGGTACGCCATCCGTTGGTACGGGACCGGCTCGCCCCCTTGCGCGAGGAGGCGGCCCAGCACGCGACGGCGCTCGCGGCCGGCCACGCACAGCAGCCCTCCGCGCCATCCTCCGCACTCCCCGCCGCCGTCCCCGACGACCCCTCCGAGGCGTTGCGGGAGCTGGCGGCGACGGCGCGCCAGGTCTCCGACGCCCACACGGCGGCGCTCACCGGGGCGCCCCCGGAACTCGCCCGGCTGCTGGCCTCGGTCGCGGCGGCGGGCGCGGTCCACGCGTACCTCCTGACCCGGCGGGAGGGCGGCAGCTGATGTCGGCTCTGGAAGCGGCCCAGGCCGCGCTGGCGGCGGAGCACGCGGCGGTGTACGGGTACGGGGTGCTGGGCGGCCGGGTCACCGAGCCGCGCGGGGCCGAGGCCCGGGAGGCGTACGCGGCCCACCGCGCCCGCCGCGACGCGCTCACCCGGACCGTGCGCGACCTGGGCGCCGCGCCGGTCGCGTCGGCGCCCGCGTACAAGCTGCCGTTCCCGGTGCCGGACGCGGCGGCCGCGGTGCGACTGGCGGCGGAGCTGGAGGACCGGGTGGCCGAGGTCTACTCCGATCTCGTCCGGGCGGCCGAGGGGCCGCTGCGCCGGGAGGCCGCGGCCGCGCTGCGGGAGGCGGCGGTGCGGGCGGGGAGGTGGCGGGGCGGCAGCGTAGCCTTTCCGGGGCTCGCCGAACGTCCGGGCCCGACCGGTAGCTGACCAAGGGACGACGCACGCATGGCTTTTGAACCGCCTGAGCGGCTGGTACGCGCGCTCGGCGAGACGTACGGGGACGACGTCGCGGCGCGCTGGCTCGGGCAGCTGCCCGAGCTCGCCGACGCGGCGGTCGCGGGGCGCGGGCTCACGGTGGACCGGGTGCAGGCACCCGGCGGCCGCAGCAGCCTGGTCCTGCTCGTACGGCAGCAGGACGGCACCCCGGCGGCCCTGAAGCTGGCCCCCGCCGAGGCGCGGCCGGAGCTGGAGCGGACGGCCCTGCGGCACTGGAACGGCTGGGGCACGGCGCAACTCCTGGACACGGACGCCGCCGACTCCCTCCTCCTGGAACGCCTGCACCCCGAGGTGTCGTTGCGCTCGCTCCCGGAGGCGAAGGCGCTCCTGGAGGCGGCGGGAACGCTGCGCCGCCTGTGGGTGGAGCCGCCTGCCGCCCACCCCTTCGAGTCCGTCGCCGAACGGACGGAACGTCAGGCGACCCCGATGCGGGGTGTGTTGCCGGACGACGTGGCCGCGCTGGCCGAGGCGGCCCTGACGGCTCGGGACACGCTCACGGCCTCCTCTTCGGAGCACTTCCTCCTCCACGGCAACTTCCGCCAGAGCAAGGTGCTTTCGGGCGAGCGTTCGCCGTGGCTGACGGTGGGCCCGGAGCCGCTGGTGGGCGAACGGGCCTACGACCTGGCCCGCCTGGTCCGCGACCGGGTCGAGGACCTGATCGCGGCCCCGAGCGGCGCGTCGCTGGCGCGGCGCCGGGTGAACAAACTGGCCGACGCACTGGACGTCGACCCGGCCCGCCTGCACGGCTGGACCCTGTTCCGAGCGGTGGAGTCGGGGTTGCGCGCACGAGCGGCGGGCCGCGCCCAGGAGTCGGAGTTGCTGCTGGAGTTCGCGGGGTGGTTGTAGGGGGGCGGGGTTTGCCTGCGGGTGGGTGGGGGCTGGTCGCGCAGTTCCCCGCGCCCCTAAAAGCGGCACCTCCAGCCCTCCGGCTGCCGCCTAAGGGTCGCGGGGAACTGCGCGACCAGCGTGGGGGCTAACCCCGCAGGCGCGCGACCGCCTCCGCCAGAGGCAGCTCCTCCCGCTCCCCCGTACGCCGGTCCTTCAGCTCCAGGACACCCTCCGCGGCCCGCCGCCCCGCCACCAGAATCTTCGGCACGCCCAACAGCTCCGCGTCCGTGAACTTGACCCCGGGCGACACCCCCGCCCGGTCGTCCACCAGCACCCGCAGCCCCGCCGCGGCCAACTGCGCGGCCGCGTCAAGCGCCACCTCGGTCTGGAGCGCCTTGCCCGCCGCCACGACGTGGACGTCCGCGGGCGCGACCTCCGCCGGCCAGCACAGCCCCTGCGAGTCGGCCGTCTGCTCGGCCAGCGCGGCCACGGCACGCGAGACGCCGATCCCGTACGAGCCCATGGTCACCCGCACCGGCTTGCCCTGCTGGCCGAGCACATCGAGCTGGAACGTGTCCGCGTACTTCCGGCCCAGCTGGAAGATGTGCCCGATCTCGATCGCCCGGTCGAGCCGGAGGCCCGCGCCGCACGCGGGGCACGGATCGCCCTCCTGGACGACGACCACGTCGAGGTAGTCGTCGACGTCGAAGTCCCGCCCGCAGACCACGTTGCGCGCATGCGTGTCCGGCCGGTTCGCGCCCGTCACCCACGCCGTGCCCGGCGCCACCCGGGGGTCGGCGATGTAGCGGACCTTGCCCAGGCCCTGCGGGCCGACGTAGCCGCGTACGAGATCGGGCCGGTCCACGAAGTCCTCGGCGGTGACCAGCTCGACGACCGCCGGCGCCAGGTGCTCGCCCAGCTTGCCCAGGTCCACCTCGCGGTCGCCGGGGACCCCGACCGCCACGATCTCGCCGTCCACCTTGACCAGCAGGTTCTTGAGGGTGGCGGAGGCCGGGACGCCCAGGTGGGCCGCCAGGGACTCGATCGTGGGGGTGTCCGGCGTGTCCAGCTCCTCGACCGGTCCGACGCCGGAGGCATCCACGGGCGAGGCCACGAAGGTCACCGCTTCCGTGTTCGCCGCGTACTCGCACGCCGGGCAGTCCACGAAGGTGTCCTCACCGGCGGCGGCCGGAGCCAGGAACTCCTCCGACGCCGAGCCGCCCATAGCGCCCGACACCGCCGAGACGATCCGGTAGTCGAGTCCGAGCCGGGCGAAGATCTTCCGGTACGCCTCGCGGTGCAGCGCGTACGACTCGGCCAGGCCCTCGTCCGTCGTGTCGAACGAGTACGAGTCCTTCATCTGGAACTCGCGCCCGCGCAGCACGCCCGAACGGGGCCGCGCCTCGTCCCGGTACTTGGTCTGGATCTGGTAGAGCATCACCGGCAGGTCCTTGTAGGACGTGCACTGGTCCTTGACGGTCTGGGTGAAGATCTCCTCGTGGGTGGGCCCGAGCAGATAGTCCGCGCCCTTGCGGTCCTTGAGCCGGAACAGCAGGTCGCCGTACTCCTCCCAGCGCCCGCTCGCCTCGTACGCCTCCTTGGGAAGCAGGGCCGGCAGCAGCACCTCCTGGGCGCCGATGGCGTCCATCTCCTCGCGCACGATGTTGGAGATGTTGTCGAGGACCTTCTTGCCGAGCGGCAGCCAGGTCCAGATACCGGCCGCGTTGCGCCGTACGTATCCGGCCCGGACCAGCAGCTTGTGGCTGAGCGTCTCCGCGTCCGCCGGGTCGTCGCGCAATGTCTTGACCATCAGACGGGACATGCGCTGGACCTGGGCGGCTGCCATGGGGTTCTCTCCTGTACGTACACGGGTGGTGTCAGGAGGTTATCCGCGCGCCACGCGCGCGTGGAAATCGGTTTACGGTCGCCGCAGCGGCAGATGCGCTCCCATGACCGCGTACGGCCTCGGCGCGCTCGGGAAGTGGACCTGCCCGGCGAGGTCCAGATACCCCAGCGCCCGGTAGAGCGCCCGCGCCGGGCTCTCCGTGTCGATCGCGGAGAGGATCGACCTCGGCTGGGCCGCGCTGTCGGTGATCCGGGTGATGAGCTCGCGGCCGACGCCCCGGCCCTGGTGGGAGGGGTGGACATGGAGCTCGGTGATCACGAAGGAGTCGTCGAGCCAGGCGTCGGTGCCGTTGTGGCGCAGATACGGTTCGACGACCGTGGACCACCAGTGCACGCGGTCGTTGGGCATCCCGTACACGAAGCCGACGAGCCGTCCGTCGGGGGTGGTGGCGCCCAGGGCGCGCGCGCCGGGGCAGGCGAGGTGGCGCAGCACGATGTGGCGGCGCACGCCGACCTCTTCCGGGCTGAGCCCGAAGGCGACCGCCTGCACGGCGAGGGCCTCGTCCACGCGGGCGGCGAGGTCGAGCGGTCCGACCGCCACCTCGGGGGTCTGGGGACCGGCCCCAAAGGAAGGTGCCATGGCCGCACCCTACTGTCAGAAGAGCACGCTCATGAAAGCCCCCGTCTCACGGAAGCCGACGCGGCGGTAGCAGGCGCGTGCCGCCGTGTTGAAGTCGTTCACGTAGAGGCTGACGACGGGGGCCACGTCGGCGAGGGCGTACCGCAGGACGGCGGCCATGCCGGTGACGGACAGGCCCCGGCCCCGGTACTCGGGGGCGACCCAGACGCCCTGGATCTGGCACGCGCGCGAGGTGGCCGCGCCGATCTCGGCCTTGAAGACGACCTTGCCGTCCTCGACGCGGGCGAACGAGCGCCCGGCGCCGACGAGTTCGGCGACGCGTGCCTGGTAGAGCAGCCCGCCGTCGCCCGCCATCGGGGAGACGCCGACCTCCTCGGTGAACATGGCCACGCACGCGGGCATGATCACATCCATCTCGTCCTTGCGGATCCGGCGGACGTACGGGTCGGGGACCATGTCGTCGGGCATCCGCTCGGTGACCATCAGCGGCTGATTCGGGCGGACGTCGCGGGCCGGGCCCCACTGCGGCTCCAGGAGCTTCCAGAGCAGGGCGGTCGGCTCGGCCGGGCCGACGATGGAGGAGCAGCGGCGGCCGGTGCGGCGGGCCCGGTCCGCGAAGGCGCGGATGGCTTCGGGGGTGGCGCAGATGGGAACGAGGTTGGCGCCGGAGTAGCAGAGCGAGCGCAGTTTGCCGCCGGCGTACCAGCCCCACATCTCGCCGCCGAGCCGCCACGGGTCGAGGCCCGCGACCTGCACTCGCGAGGCCACGAAGGCGTTGGCGACCGGATCGCTCTCCAGGACGGCGAGCGCCGCGCCGAGGTCACCGGGTTCGAGGACCCGGGTGGTGGTCTGCGTCAACACGTGGGGCCTCACCATACGGTCTGCTGATCTCCGCACTGTACCCGCCGGGAGGTCCCGGGCGCCGCCCTGCCCTTCCCTGCCCTGTCCCTGCCCTGTCCCTGCCGGGGGGGGTGCTTCGTGTGCGGGCGGGTGGGGGCTGGCCGCGCCCCCTCTTGGCCCGGTGTTCGTCCGCGGACCGTGGGTGGCTGGCCGCGCGCCTTCTCGGCCCGGTGTTTGTCTGCGGGTCGGTTGTGGTTGCTCGCGCAGTTCCCCGCGCCCCTGTTCGGCCCGGTGTTTGTCTGCGGGCCGGTGGGGGCTGGTCGCGCAGTTCCCCGCGCCCCTCAAGGCAGAACGGGGCTCGGGCACATTCAGCGCCTCCGGCGGGCGAGGAACTGGGCCCGAGCAAATCCAGCGCCTCCGACGTGTGAGGAGCGGGGCCGGGGCAAAATCCAGCTCCTCCGGCGTGCGAGGAGCGGGGCCCGGGCAAATCCAACTCCTCCGACGTGTGAGGAGCGGGGCCCGAGCAAATCCAGCGCTTCCGACGTGTGAGGAGCTGGGGCCGGGCACATTCAGCCCCTCCGGCGTTTGAGGAGCGGGGTCCGGGGCGGAGCCCCGAAGCGGGAGCGGGGGCGCCACTCACGTAACCCACCCACCCCCGTGCCGGGAGCGGGGCGCAGCCCCAGCGGGGGGTATCGGGGGCGGAGACCCCGTGAGCGGGGCGCAGGGGCCGCAGGCCCCGCAAGCGGGTGCAGGGGCGCAGCCCCGCCCGGGGTCCGGGGGCGTAGCCCCCGGGAAACCACCCTCACCCCCCACCCACCCACCCCCGGAGGGTTAAGGGAACGGGCGGGGTGGGGGAATCAACCCGCCACAGACACCTGCGGCTCTCCCGACGCCACCCCATCCCGCTCCATCTGGTCCGCGATCTTCATCGCCTCTTCGATCAGCGTCTCGACGATCTTCGACTCGGGAACCGTCTTGATCACCTCACCCTTCACGAAGATCTGCCCCTTGCCATTACCCGAGGCCACACCCAGATCCGCCTCACGCGCCTCACCCGGCCCGTTCACCACACACCCCATCACCGCGACCCGCAAAGGCACCTCCATGCCCTCCAGACCCGCCGTGACCTCCTCCGCCAACTTGTACACATCCACCTGCGCCCGACCACACGACGGACACGACACAATCTCCAGACGACGCTGACGCAGATTCAACGACTCCAGAATCTGCATCCCCACCTTGATCTCCTCCGCCGGCGGCGCCGACAGCGAAACCCGGATCGTGTCCCCGATCCCCTGACTCAACAGCGCACCGAACGCCACCGCAGACTTGATCGTCCCCTGGAACGCCGGACCCGCCTCCGTCACACCCAGATGCAGCGGATAGTCACACTGCGCCGCCAGCTGACGGTAGGCCTCGACCATCACCACCGGATCGTTGTGCTTCACCGAGATCTTGATCTCCCGGAAATCATGCTCCTCGAAGAGCGACGCCTCCCACAGCGCCGACTCCACCAACGCCTCCGGCGTCGCCTTCCCGTACTTCTTCAGCAGACGCGCATCCAGCGACCCCGCGTTCACACCGATACGAATCGGCGTCCCCGCGTCCTTCGCCGCCCGCGCGATCTCCTTCACCTTGTCATCGAACTGCTTGATGTTGCCCGGATTCACCCGCACCGCCGCACACCCCGCGTCAATCGCCGCGAACACATACTTCGGCTGGAAATGAATATCCGCGATCACCGGGATCTGCGACTTCTTCGCGATCACCGCCAACGCATCCGCATCATCCTGCGTGGGGCAGGCCACCCGCACAATCTGACAGCCCGACGCCGTCAACTCCGCGATCTGCTGCAACGTCGCCCCGATGTCCGACGTCCGCGTCGTCGTCATCGACTGCACCGACACAGGAGCATCCCCGCCGACCGCCACGGACCCGACCTGGATCTGGCGGCTCTTGCGGCGCTCGGCCAGCCTGGTCGGTACGGACGGCATTCCCAGTGAAATCGCAGTCATCTGCTGTGCAACCCCAACGTATGGATCAAGGTGTGGATCAGGTCCCGAGATCGGCGGGCTCCAGCCTTCGAGGTTACGTCACGCGGGGGCACCCGAGCACACCGTGCCCCAAGAGTTCACGCGAAGGGGCGGCCCGGGGCGCTCCATGCGCCCCGGGCCGCCCACACTCACGTACGAGCGTCAGGAGATCTTCACCGGGTTCACCACGTCCGCGACCAGCACGAGCAGCGTGAAGCAGATGAAGATCCCGGCCACCACGTACGCGACCGGCATCAGCTTCGCCACGTCGAACGGGCCCGGGTCGGGGCGCTTGAAGACGCGCGCGACCGTGCGGCGCAGCGACTCCCACAGGGCGCCCGCGATGTGCCCGCCGTCCAGTGGCAGCAGCGGCAGCATGTTGAAGAGGAAGAGGGAGAGGTTGAAGCCCGCGACCAGGAACAGCATCATCGCGATCTGGTTCTCCGGCGGGATGTCCAGGGTGAACACCTCGCCGCCGACCCGGGCCGCGCCGACGACGCCCATCGGGGAGTCGGCCTTGCGGTCCTCGCCGTTGAAGGCCGCGTTCCACAGGTCCGGGACCTTGGAGGGGATCGCGATCAGCGACTTCACGCCCGAGCGCATCATGTCGCCCATGCGGTCCACGGACTCGCCGAAGGACTGCTGGATGATGCCGGTGGCGGGGCTGAAGCCGAGGAAGCCCGCCGAGGTGGTGCCGGAGGTGTAGTTGCCGGAGCCGTCGATCTTGGCGACATCGTTCTTGATCAGGCTGGCGTGCAGGTCGAGCGGCTTGCCGTCGCGCTGGACCGTGATGGTGGCGGGGCCGATGGTGTCGCGGATGTGCTTCTGCAGCGCCGACCAGTCGCCGACCTTCTCGCCGTTGAACGCGACGATCTTGTCACCGGCCTTCAGACCGGCCTGCTTGGCCGGGGCGACCGGGTCGGAGGCCTTGCAGCTGTCGCGCTGCTCCTTCTGCGAGATCACGCAGTCGGAGACCTTGCCCACCTGGGTGGTCTGGGTGTTGACGCCGAACGTCATCATCACGCCGAAGAAGATCGCCACGGCGAGGATCAGGTTCATGAACGGCCCGGCGAACATCACGATCACGCGCTTCCACGGCTTGCGCGTGTAGAAGAGCCGCGTCTCGTCGCCGGGCTGGAGCTCCTCGAAGGCGGCCGAGCGGGCGTCCTCGATCATGCCGCGCCAGGGCGAGGTGGAGCGCGCGGTGATCCGCCCGTCCTCGCCGGGCGGGAACATGCCGATCATGCGGATGTATCCGCCGAGCGGGACCGCCTTGATGCCGTACTCGGTGTCGCCCTTCTTCCGCGACCAGATGGTCGGGCCGAAGCCGACCATGTACTGCGGCACCCGGATGCCGAACATCTTGGCCGTGGAGAGGTGGCCCAGTTCGTGCCACGCGATCGAGACGAGCAGGCCGACCACGAAGACGACTATGCCGAGAACCGTCATCAAAATCGTCATGCGCGCGCCTCCGCTGTCGCCTTCACCGCTAGTTCACGGGCCCGGGCCCGTGCCCAGGTCTCCGCTTCCAGGACGTCCGAGACCGTAAGGGAAGTTCCCTCGGCGGGGGTGCCGTGCTCGGCGACGACCTCTGTGACCGTATCCATGATTCCGTTGAAAGGCAGCCGTCCCGCGAGGAAAGCGTCCACGCACTCCTCGTTCGCGGCATTGAACACCGCCGGCGCCGTTCCGCCCAGCTCCCCCACGTGCCGGGCGAGTCCGACCGAGGGGAAGGCCTCGGTGTCGAGCGGGAAGAACTCCCAGCTCGACGCCTTGGTCCAGTCGAAGGCCGGGGCCGCGTCGGGCACCCGCTCGGGCCAGCCGATGCCGATGGCGATCGGGCCGCGCATATCGGGCGGGGTGGCCTGGGCGAGCGTGGAGCCGTCGGTGAACTCGACCATGGAGTGGACGTACGACTGCGGGTGCACGACGACCTCGATCCGGTCGAAGGGGATGTCGTACAGCAGGTGCGCCTCGATGACTTCGAGGCCCTTGTTGACCAGGGTGGCCGAGTTCACGGTGATCACCGGGCCCATGGCCCAGGTGGGGTGGGCCAGCGCGTCCTGGGGGGTCACATCGGCGAGCTCGGCGCGCGTACGGCCGCGGAAGGGGCCGCCGGAGGCGGTGACCACCAGCTTCCGTACGTCGGCGCGGGTGCCGGCGGCCAGGGCCTGGAAGAGGGCGGCGTGCTCGGAGTCGACCGGGATGATCTGGCCGGGCTTCGCCAGCGCCTTCACCAGCGGGCCGCCGACGATCAGCGACTCCTTGTTGGCGAGCGCCAGGGTGCGGCCCGCCGTCAGGGCGGCCAGGGTGGGCGCGAGGCCGATCGAGCCGGTGATGCCGTTGAGGACGGTGTGGCAGTCGGAGCCGGCGAGCTCGGTGGCCGCGTCGGGTCCGGCGAGGATCTCCGGGAGCGGCTCGGCGCCGTACTCCTCCTTCAGCGCCTCGCGCAGCGCGGGCACCGCGTCCGGCCGGGCGACCGCGACCGTGCGGACGCGCAGCCGGCGCGCCTGTTCGGCCAGGAGCGCGACCCGTCCGCCCGACGCGGCGAGCGCGGTGACGCGGAACCGGTCGGGGTTGCGCAGCACCAGGTCGATGGCCTGGGTGCCGATGGACCCGGTGGAGCCGAGGACGACGATGTCCCGGCGGCCTTCGGCGGGATCGAAGGCGATGTGCGGGTCGGCGAGGGGGGCTGGGCTGTCGCTCATGCCCCCATTCTTGCCGCATCGGCTGTGCGCCGGGACAGCACTCCCCCGTGCCGGGCCCGCGCGGCGCTGTCCGGGGGCCGCCGGGACACCGGGGAGCGGGGCCCCTCCGGTGTCCCAACTGCCCGGCGGATTCAGCGGATCGGGCGGTGGACGTTGTCCCGTTTCGCCGGTCCGGGTGTCGCGTCCGCGATCCACGGGCCGTCGCCGGAGGGGTCGACGACGCCCTCCTCCAGCCAGGTGTACGAACCGGCCAGGACGCCGGTGACGACCTTGCGGTCCAGGTCGTCGGTGTTGGCCCAGAGCCGCTCGAAGAGCTCGTCCACCCGGATCCGGGCCTGGCGGCAGAAGACGTCGGCCAGCTGGTGCGCCTCGCGGCCGTGCTCGCCGGTGGTGCGCATCAGCTCCGCCCGTACGCAGGCGGCGCTCATCGCGAACAGCTCGGCGCCGATGTCCACGATCCGGCCGAGGAAGCCCTGCTTGGTCTCCATCCGGCCCTGCCAGCGCGACATCGCGTAGAACGTGGAGCGGGCCAGCTTGCGGGCGGACCGCTCCACGTACCGAAGGTGCTGGGCCAGGTCGCCGAACTCCTGGTAGGAGTTGGGGAGTTGGCCGGGACCGGAGAGCAGTTTGGGCAGCCAGCGGGCGTAGAAGGCGGCGGCGCCCGCGCCTGCCTTCGCCTTCTCGGGCAGCTTCTTGTCGGGGTCGATCAGGTCCCCCGCGACGGACAGATGGGCGTCGACGGCCTCCCGGGCGATCAGGAGGTGCATGATCTCGGTGGAGCCCTCGAAGATCCGGTTGATGCGCAGATCACGCAGGATCTGCTCGGCCGGTACGGCCCGCTCGCCGCGGGCGGCCAGCGAGTCGGCGGTCTCGAAGCCGCGCCCGCCGCGGATCTGGACCAGCTCGTCCGCCATCAGCCAGGCCATCTCCGACCCGTACAGCTTGGCGAGCGCGGCCTCGATGCGGATGTCGTTGCGGTCCTCGTCGGCCATCTGCGAGGAGAGGTCCAGCACCGCCTCCAGGGCGAAGGTGGTGGCCGCGATGAACGAGATCTTGCTGCCCACGGCCTCGTGCTGGGCGATGGGCTTGCCCCACTGCTCGCGCGCCGCCGACCACTCGCGGGCGATCTTCAGACACCATTTGCCCGCGCCGACGCACATCGCGGGCAGCGAGAGGCGACCGGTGTTGAGCGTGGTCAGGGCGATCTTCAGACCGGCGCCCTCGGGGCCGATCCGGTGCGAGGCGGGGACGCGGACCTGGTGGAAGCGGGTCACGCCGTTCTCGATGCCGCGCAGGCCCATGAAGGCGTTGCGGTTCTCCACGGTGACGCCGGGCGAGTCGGCCTCGACGACGAAGGCCGTGATGCCGCCCTTGTGCCCCTCGGACTTCGGCACCCGGGCCATCACGACCAGCAGGTCCGCGACGACGCCGTTGGTGGTCCAGAGCTTCACCCCGTCGAGCACGTACGCGTCGTCGCCGTCCGGGACCGCCGAGGTGGCGAGCCGGGCCGGGTCGGAGCCGACGTCGGGCTCGGTGAGCAGGAAGGCGGAGATGTCGGTACGGGCGCAGCGCGGCAGGAACGTGTCCCGCTGCTCCTGGGTGCCGAAGAGCTTCAGCGGCTGCGGTACGCCGATCGACTGATGCGCCGAGAGCAGCGCGCCGATCGCGGGGCTGGCGGAACCGGCAAGGGCGAGCGCCTTGTTGTAGTACACCTGGGTGAGGCCGAGGCCGCCGTACTTGGTGTCGATCTTCATCCCGAGGGCACCGAGCTCCTTGAGCCCGTTGATCACCTCGTCGGGGATCTGGGACTCGCGCTCGATGAGGGCGCCGTCGATCTTCGTCTCGCAGAAGTCCCGCAGCTTGGCTAGGAACGCCTCGCCACGGTCCACGTCGTCCGTGGCGGGCAGCGGATGCGGGTGGATGAGGTCGAGCCGGAAGCGCCCGAGGAAGAGTTCCTTCGCGAAGCTCGGTTTGCGCCAGTCCTGCTCGCGCGCGGCTTCGGCGACCCGGCGCGCTTCGCGCTCCGAGACCTTCGGTGTGCCGTGTGGTGCGGTCATTGAGGGGTTCTCCTCGCCGCGACGTGTGCGGGGCGCGCACGCACCCCGTTACCGGACAGTGCTACTCGTCCGTATGTACCCGATTCCGGGCGGCCCGACCACCCCTGGGACGCGAAACGGCCGGAGCCCGCTGGTGGGCTCCGGCCGTCTGCGTACGTACGTCCTAGAGGGCGAGGCCCGTCAGGACGAGGACGCGCTCGTACGTGTAGTCGTCCATCGCGTAGCGGACGCCCTCGCGGCCGACGCCGGAGGCCTTGGCACCGCCGTACGGCATCTGGTCCGCGCGGTACGAGGGGACGTCGCCGACGATCACGCCGCCGACCTCCAGAGCGCGGTGGGCGCGGAAGGCGGTCTGCAGGTCGTGCGTGAAGACGCCCGCCTGGAGGCCGTACTTGGAGGAGTTGACGGCCGCGAAGGCCTCCTCCTCGCCGTCCACCTTGTGCACCGTGAGGACCGGTCCGAAGACCTCCTCGCAGGCGAGGGTGGTGTCGGCCGGAACCTCGGTGAGGACGGTCGGAGCGTAGGCCGCGCCGTCGCGCTTGCCGCCGGCGAGCAGCTTGGCGCCCGCCTGTACGGCCTCGTCGACCCAGGACTCGACGCGCTTGGCGGCGTCCTCGCTGACCAGCGGGCCGACGTCGGTGGACGCGTCGGACGGGTCACCGGTGACCTGCGCCTCGACGGCCGCGACGATCTTCGGCAGCAGCCGGTCGTACACGGCGGCGTCCGCGATCACGCGCTGCACGGAGATGCAGGACTGGCCGCCCTGGTAGTTGGAGAAGGTGGCGATACGGGTCGCCGCCCAGTCCAGATCCGCCTCGGAGGCGAAGTCGGCGAGGACCACGGCCGCGCCGTTGCCGCCGAGCTCCAGGGTGCAGTGCTTGCGCGGCACCGAGTCCATGATCGCGTAACCGACCTTGTCGGAACCGGTGAACGAGATGACGGGCAGCCGCTCGTCCTGCACCAGGGCCGGCATCTTCTCGTTGGCGACCGGCAGGACGCTCCACGAGCCGGCCGGCAGCTCGGTCTCGGCGAGCAGCTCACCGAGGATGAGACCCGAGAGCGGGGTGGCCGGGGCGGGCTTGAGGATGATCGGCGCGCCGACGGCGATGGCCGGGGCGACCTTGTGGGCGCACAGGTTCAGCGGGAAGTTGAACGGCGCGATGCCGAGGACGACGCCCTTGGGGAAGCGGCGGGTCAGGGCGAGCCGGCCCACGCCGCCGCCGTCGGTGTCCAGGCGCTGGGCCTCGCCGCCGTTGAACCGCCGGGCCTCCTCGGCCGCGAAGCGGAACACCGACACGGCACGGCCGACCTCGCCGCGGGCCCACTTGATGGGCTTGCCGTTCTCGGCGGAGATGAGCTGGGCGATCTCCTCGGTGCGCTCGGCGAGGCGCTTCGAGACGTGGTCGAGGGCTGCGGCGCGTACGTGCGCGGGGGTCGCGGCGAACTCGTCGACCACGGCGTGCGCGGCCGCGACGGCCTCCTCGACCTGAGCCTCGGTCGGCACGCTCACCTTGCCGACCAGCCGCCCGTCCCAGGGAGAGGTGACGTCGAAGCTGTCCTCACCGGTGGCCTGGCGGCCGGCGAGCCAGAAGGCGTGGGTGGAAGTCATGACGAATCCCGGCCCTTCCGAGGTAGTGGGTCTACTGTCCCTCCCACCGTAGGCCGGTCAGGCCGGGTCGGCGTTTGTCCGGGGTGGAGTGGTGGGGGTGGGGGGTGCGCCGGTTTGGATGGCCCCACCCCGCCCCTTCGCCTAGACCCTCCGGGGGTGGGTGGGGGGTGGAGGTGGTTTTCCGGGGGCTGCGCCCCCGGACCCCCGAGCGGGGCCTGCGGCCCCTGCACCCCGCTTTCAGGGCTCCGCCCCGGACCCCGCTCCTCAAACGCCCGAGGGGCTGACTTTCGTGCCGCCGGGGCTGGAGGTGCCTTTAGGGGCGCGGGGAACTGCGCGACCAGCCACAGACGGCCCGCAGACGAAACTCAGCCCCCGCCCTGCGACCCCGCCTTCAGCGCCAGCCAAAGCTCCATCCGGACATCCGGGTCGTCCAGGGACCGGCCCAGGATCTCCTCCACCCGCCGCATCCGGTACCGCAGCGTGTGCCGGTGTACCCCCAGGTCCGCCGCCGCCGCGTCCCACTGGCCGTGCCGCGACAGCCACGCCCGCAGCGACGCCACCAGATCGCCCCGCCCGGTCGCGTCGTGCTCGTACAGCGCCCGCAGCATCCCGTCCGCGAACGCCCGTACCGCGTCGTCGGCGAGCAGCGGCACCAGCGAGCCCGCCACCAGCTCCTCGTGCTCGACCAGCGGCCGCCCCCGCCGCCGCGCCACCGACAGCGACTGCTCGGCCTGCTTGTACGCGGACGCCGCAGCGATCGGCCCGGCCGGGGCGGACAGGCCTATCACCAGTTCGGCGCCCTCCTCCGGCTCGAAGGAGACACAGGCGGCCACCGCGTCGCCGCCGTCCGCGGCCAGGACGACGAGCCGGTCGCCCTCGGGGACCACCAGGACCGCCTCGCCGGAGCGTGCCGCCGCCGACTCCATCGCCTCGGCGAGCACCCCGAGGTCGGCCGACTCCCCCTCGGCCTCCGCGATGACGAGCCGGAACGGGGCGTCGAGGAGCCCGCCGTACAGATCGCCCGCCACCGCCCGGGCGTGGTCCTGCTGCCCGGACAGCAGCATCCGCAGCACCGCCGCGCCCAGGCGCTGCTCGGCCAGTTGCAGGGCCCGCGACCGCTCGGTGGTCAGGGTCAGCAGCGCGACCGCGGAGTGCACCGCGTACCGCTCGGCGGTGCCCAGCGGCGCCCCCGTACCGACCGCCAGCGCGCCCCGCACCCGCCGCCCGGTGCCGAGCGACTGGAGCTCGACGCGGTCGTCCGAGCGGTCGTCGGAGCCGCCGACCACGGCGCTGGCCGGGGCGGCCCGGTCGCGCAGCCGGGCCACGTCGGCGGTGAGCCGGGCCGCCCGGCGCCCCGCCCACTCCGGCTGCACCGCGACCACCGCGCCCGCCGTGTCGTACAGCGCGGCCCATCCGTCCACGTGCGCCGCGAGCCGGGCGAGCAGCTCGCCCGGACCGGCGAGCGCGGCCCGCGTCAGTTCGCGCTGGGCCTCGAAGCCCGCCGTCACCGCCCGGTACTGATCGGCCGCGATGGCCGCCGAGACGGCCTTGGAGATGGCCAGGAACGGGGTGCGGCGCGGCACCTCCAGAAGGGGGAAGTCCTCCTCGCGGGCCGCGTCGAGCAGCGCGTCCGGC
This sequence comes from Streptomyces sp. NBC_00224, assembly GCF_041435195.1. Classification (NCBI taxonomy): domain Bacteria; kingdom Bacillati; phylum Actinomycetota; class Actinomycetes; order Kitasatosporales; family Streptomycetaceae; genus Streptomyces; species Streptomyces sp. NBC_00224. The sequence goes on along the minus strand of NZ_CP108106.1, from coordinate 6,503,891 downwards.
ACCGTCTCGTAGTTGACGCCGACGGCGAAGCCGAGCCCGACGACCCCGGCGCCGGAGAGCCTGCGCACATAGCGCCGCATCGCCTGCGGGTCCTCGGCGTCCAGTGTCATCGCGGTGATGAGGAGGAGCTCGCCGCCCTCCATGTACGGGACGGGGTCGGCGAGCTCGCTGACGTGCGCCCAGCGCACCGGCGTGTCCAGCCGGTCCCCGCCCGCGCGCACGGTGAGTTTCAGCGCCGAGTGCTGGACGAGGGAGGCGAGGGTGGGCGGCATGGGGGAATTCGACGACCTTCGACGGTACGAGGGGAAATGCGCCGTCCCGTATGAAGGGCGCACCTCGATTCTGCCAGGACGGCGGGGTCACGGCGCCCGCCGTGACCCCGCCGCGTTGCCCGTCTCAGCCCCGCAGGTCCACCAGGAGCGGCGGCGCGTGCTCGCCCCCGACGTCGGTGAGGGAGAGCACCGCGTGCCCGGCGGGCACCTGGTGGGCGAGCTGGGAGGCGGACCAGCGCTCCCGCTCGACCTTGCGCACGGTGACCGCGTCCCGGGTCACCGGCTTGCCCGTGGCCAGCTTGCGCAGCGAGTGCAGCGCCCGGGTCAGCGGCTGGTCGGCGAAGACCGCGTGCTTGGCGACCTCCGTCGTCTCGACCCACTCGGTGCCCCACAGCTGCGCCAGGAGCTGCCCGTCCCAGGTGGTGACCCCGCAGAACGCCATGTGGCAGCCGACCGCCGCGAGCAGCGAGGTGTGCAGCCGTTCGGGCACGTCACCGAGCGCGCGCAGGGTGAGCACCACCCCGGCGTTGGCCTGCCGCAGCCGCTGCAGGGCCCGGACGGAGCCCGCGGTCACGGCGTGCGTGGCGTCGTCCAGGACCAGACAGGCGAACAGGGAGCGGTCCTGGCGGGCCACGGCGTTCGTCGTGAACTGGGCGAGCAGCAGCCGGTTGAGGAGCCGTGCCGCCTCCGGGTGCGCCCGCTCGGGCAGGTCGACCCTCACCCGTACGGGGTGTTCCAGGGCGCGCAGCGAGAACGGGCGGCTGTGGCCGGTGGTGTCGAAGAAGGCGGCGAAGGCGGGCCGGTCCAGACAGGCCAGGCGGTCCGCGAGGACCAGGCCCGGGTCGCCGGGGATGTCGGCCTGCCGGGCGCGCGCGTCCAGTTCGCGGTGGAGCGCGGGGTGCGCCTGGCGGTCGAGGTCGGCGCGGAGCTCGTCCAGCGCGTCGCCCGAGCCGTCCAGGAGCTCGCGCAGCCGGGGCACCGAGGGGAAGCGGCCGTACGCCGCCCGGTAGGGCCCGAGGAGCTGGGCGAGCGCGGTCGCGGCGCGCCGGACGTCGGCGTCGGGCAGGTCCCCGGCGCAGGCCTCCGCGAGCAGGGCGGCGGCCTCGTCGGGGTCGGCGGTGCCGCCGTAGAGGTCCAGGTCGTACTCGGAGGCCGGGTCGCCGGGCCGCACGATCACGTCGTACGCCTCGTCCGCGCCCAGCGGCGTGCCCGCGGCGCCGACGGCGACCACGGCGGCCTGTCCGGCGAGCGCCTGGAGCGCCAGCGACTCCACCACGGGCCGCACCAGCTGCCGGGTCTTGCCCGCGCCGGAGGGGCCGAGGGCGAGCAGCGAGGTGCCGAGCGCCGCCGGGTCGACGGCCGCGCCCGCGCCCCGGCGGGCGGGCGGGTTGTTCTCCAGGTCCGCGAACCGGCCGATCCGCACCTGGGAGGTGAGCAGGTCGTGGGTGGCGGCGCGGGCGGGCAGGTCGCGGTCGCCGGAGGGGTGCAGGCAGGCGCGCGAGCCGTCGCGCAGCACCGCGTCCGTGAACGCGGGGAGCCGGGCCGGGTCGGCGACCACCGACGTCCAGGCGCGGCGGACGCGGGCGCAGTCCACGTCGTTCATCCTGCCGCTCTCCGCATCCGCGGCCAGCCGGTCGGCGGCCGCGTGCTGCCCGGCCTCGCGCAGCTGGGGCCAGTCGGCGGGGGTCCGGTCGGCGGGGGCACCGGCGGGCGCGGCCGTCCGGCCGTCCGGGGCACGGCCGGTGCGCTCGCGGAAGAGCCCGAGCCAGTCGCCCGCCCGGCCGCAGACCCACAGCGCGGCCACCACTACCACTACGTGGTAGACGGTGGTCACCGTGTCGGTGGCGTCCTTGGTGGCCACCGGGTCGTCGCTGAAGATCCACGAGTGCGGCACCACACCGAAGGCCAGCGAGTAGAACGGCAGCCAGTCGTCGGCCCAGATCACGAACCACGCCAGGGCGACGGCGACCAGCGCGGTGCGCACCGCGCGCGCGGGCTGCGGGTGGTCCACCGCGTACCGCCTGAAGACCTCGCGCCAGTTGCCGAAGTGGCCGAAGACATAGATGACCGCGACCGCGACCAGGCTGTTGTAGGCGGCGAGCGCGGTCAGTGCGGCCGGGGGCCTGCGGTGCAGCCCCCACCAGTCGGACGGCGTGAACAGTTCGAGCAGCACCATCCGGTGCGGCACGTACCCGTTGCGCCACAGCGACCACACGAGGACGGCCCCGAGCAGCGCGATCACCGCGCCGCTGAGCAGCGCCCGGTCCGGCACCCGGTGGACGGCGTCGGTGGGGCGCGGCCGGTGCCCGTACCGCCACAGCCCCGGCTCGGCGGCGGCGCGCGGGGTCCGCAGCCACTCGCCCAGCGGCGGGCGCCCGGGGGGCCGGGCGGGCTGCGGCGGGAAGGCGGGCGGCAGCGCCGGGACGGGCGGCGGCGCGGCAGGCCGCGGCACCGACCGCGCCTCGGTGCCCCGTGCGTCGTGCGTGCCTTCGGTGTCCATCGACCCTTTGCCCCCTGACCAGCCAGGTCCGTAACCGAGTCCAGCGGCCAATCTAAACGGAACCGACGAACTACGGGGCGTAGCGCGGCTGTTTGAGCCCGGTCTTTGTCCGCGGGCCGGTGGTGGGCTGGTCGCGCCCACGCGGCGGAGCCGCAAATGTCACAACCCCGCGCCCCTTGAATGCCGCTGCGCGGCAATCCCCTGGATGCCCCGGAGGGGCACCTCTAGGGGCGCGGGGAACTGCGCGACCAGCCATCCACGGCCCGCACCTGACCGACCACGCATCCCGCGCTGCTATGTCCGCGAAGGACAACGACACACCTTCACCACTCCCTAACGGAGCATGCCCGCACCCCGCGCCGGGCCCTAGCCTGCGAAGAAAGCCAAGGAAGCGTCCAAAACCCCCGCGTCCGAAGACGCAGATCATCCAGGAGCCCCCATGAGCGCGATTCCGCAGGAGCGCCGCATCGTCACCGCGATCCCCGGCCCCAAGTCGCAGGAGCTGCAGGCCCGCCGCGTCGCCGCGGTCGCCGCCGGTGTGGGCTCCACCCTGCCCGTCTTCACCGCGCGCGCGGGCGGCGGCATCATCGAGGACGTCGACGGCAACCGTCTGATCGACTTCGGTTCCGGCATCGCCGTGACCTCGGTGGGCGCCTCCGCCGAGGCCGTCGTGCGCCGCGCCGCCGCGCAGCTCGCGGACTTCACCCACACCTGTTTCATGGTCACGCCGTACGAGGGTTACGTCGAGGTCGCCGAGGCGCTCGCCGAGCTGACCCCGGGCGACCACGCCAAGAAGTCCGCCCTGTTCAACAGCGGCGCCGAGGCCGTCGAGAACGCGGTCAAGATCGCCCGTGCGTACACCAAGCGCCAGGCCGTCGTCGTCTTCGACCACGGCTACCACGGCCGTACCAACCTGACGATGGCGCTGACCGCCAAGAACATGCCGTACAAGAACGGCTTCGGCCCGTTCGCGCCCGAGGTCTACCGCGTCCCGGTCGCCTACGGCTACCGCTGGCCGACCGGTCAGGACAACGCCGGTGCCGAGGCGTCCGCCCAGGCCATCGACATGATCAACAAGCAGATCGGCGCCGACAACGTCGCCGCGATCATCATCGAGCCGGTCCTCGGCGAGGGCGGCTTCATCGAGCCCGCCAAGGGCTTCCTGCCCGCGATCGCACAGTTCGCCAAGGACAACGGGATCGTCTTCGTCGCCGACGAGATCCAGTCCGGCTTCTGCCGCACCGGCCAGTGGTTCGCCTGCGAGGACGAGGGCATCGTCCCGGACCTGATCACCACCGCCAAGGGCATCGCGGGCGGTCTGCCGCTCTCCGCCGTGACCGGCCGCGCCGAGATCATGGACGCCGCGCACGCGGGCGGCCTCGGTGGCACCTACGGCGGCAACCCGGTGGCCTGCGCCGGCGCCCTCGGTGCGATCGAGACCATGAAGGAGCTCGACCTCAACGGCAAGGCCAAGCGCATCGAGGAGGTCATGAAGGGCCGCCTGTCCGCCATGGCCGAGAAGTTCGACATCATCGGTGACATCCGCGGCCGCGGCGCCATGATCGCCATCGAGCTGGTCCAGGACCGCGCCACCAAGGAGCCGAACGCGGCCGCCGCCGGGGCGCTCGCCAAGGCCTGCCACGCTGAGGGCCTCCTTGTCCTGACCTGCGGCACCTACGGCAACGTCCTGCGTTTCCTGCCGCCGCTGGTGATCGGCGAGGACCTGCTGAACGAGGGCCTCGACATCATCGAGCAGGCCTTCTCCGCGCTCTGATCACCGGGCCGGAGGTCCGGCCTGTGAAGAACGTGTGGGGGGCCGATGGCGGGATGGAGTTCCGGCTGTCGGTCCCCCTCCCACTGCCGTACGGTTTCTGCAGATGAGAGAAACACCTCGCCCGCAGGAGACTGCGGGCGGCTCCAGGGCGGCGCATCCCCAGCCTCGTTCTGGTCGTGCCCTGGCGCACACCACCGGTGCTTCTGGCTCCGGAACTCCTCACCGATCGGATGGCCGTCCGCCCCACACCCCCCGGGGCGCACGGCACACCGGTCAAGGCGGCCGCCCCGGAACCTCCCCCCCTGTTCCGGGGCGGCCGGCTTTCCTCTTGCCGGCCTTCGCCGCCCTCGCGGCGCTCTTCTCGCTCCTGACCTGGCAGGTCGTCGCCGACGGCCCACTGCGCCGGCTCGACGAGCGCGTCGGCGGCCACCTCGCGGGCCGGGGCCCGCAGGACGTGGCCCAGGCCCTGGCCGACCTCGGCTCGATGCCCGTCGCCCTGCCGGTGCTCGCGCTCGCCCTGGGGTACGCGGTGTGGCGCGGCGCCCGCCTGGACGCGCTGATCGCGGCAGTCACGATGGCCCTGGTCCCGGCGCTGGTCGTCCCGCTGAAGATCTGGACCGACCGCGCGGGCCCGCTCACCTCCGACACCGGCTACTACCCGTCCGGCCACACGGCCACCGCGATGGTGGCGTACGGCGGCGCGGCCCTGCTGCTCGCCCCGTACACCGCCCCGCGCCGCGCATGGGTGATGCCCGCCGCCGCGGGTGTGCTCACCGCGGCGACGGGCATCGGTCTGGTGCTGCACGGCTACCACTGGCCCCTGGACGTACTGGCGAGCGGCTGCCTGTGCGAGCTGCTCCTGCTGCTCAGCTCCACGGGTATGCGTCGAAGTTCTTCGAGAACTCCCCGCCGCCGAACCGGTCCCAGTTGACGGACCAGGTCATCAGGCCGCGCAGCCCCGGCCAGCTCCCATGGGTCTGGTACGAGCCGCAGTTCGCCTTCCTGGTGAGGCAGTCCAGCGCCTTGGTGACCTCGGCGGGAGCCGTGTGGCCGTTGCCCGCGTTGGTGGACGCCGGGAGGCCGATGGCGACCTGGTCGGGGCGCAGGGCCGGGAACGTCCGGCCGGTGTCGCCCGCCACCGGGAAGCCGGTGAGCAGCATGTCGGTCATGGCGATGTGGAAGTCCGCGCCGCCCATCGAGTGGTACTGGTTGTCCAGGCCCATGATCGAGCCCGAGTTGTAGTCCTGGACGTGCAGCAGGGTCAGATCGTCGCGCAGGGCGTGGATCACCGGCAGATAGGCGCCGCAGCGCGGGTCCTGGCCGCCCCAGGGACCGGATCCGTAGTACTGGTAGCCGAGCTGCACGAAGAACGTCTCCGGGGCCATCGACAGCACGAACTTCGCGCCGTACTTGGCCTTCAGTGTCTTCAGCGCCGAGATGAGGTTCACGACGACGGGGGTGGTCGGGTTGCGGAAGTCCGTGTCGCCGGTGTTCAGCGAGAGCGAGTGGCCCTCGAAGTCGACGTCCAGGCCGTCGAGTCCGTACTCGTCGATGATCTTCGAGACCGACGAGACGAAGGTGTCGCGGGCGGCCGTGGTGGCGAGCTGGACCTGGCCGTTCTGGCCGCCTATGGAGATCAGGACCTTCTTGCCCGCGGCCTGCTTGGCCCTGATGGCGGCCTTGAAGTCGGCGGCGGACTCGACCCCCGGGCACTGGCTGACCGGGCAGAGGCTGAACCTGATGTCGCCGGAGGTGACGGAGGTCGGCTCGCCGAAGGCCAGGTCGATGACGTCCCAGGAGTCGGGGACGTCGGCCATCCGCGTGTAGCCGGAGCCGTTGGCGAAGCTTGAGTGCAGATAGCCGACGAGGGCGTGGGTGGGCAGACCGCCGCCCGGGTTCCCTCCCCCGCCGCTCGTGGTGGAGGCGGTGACGGCGGCGGACTTCGCGGACTCACCGGCCGTGTTGGTGGCGGTGACCTGGAAGGTGTACGCGGTGGAGGCGGTCAGGCCCGTCACGGTGGCCGAAGTCCCGCTCACCGAGAGGACTTTGGAGCCGCCCTGGTAGACGTTGTAGCCGGTGGCGCCGGAGGAGGCCGCCCAGTTGAGGGCGATGCTGGAGGAGGTCGCGGAGCCCGCGGTCAGGCCGGTGGGGGCGGCCGGGAGCTGGACGGGCCCGCCGCCGGGGCCCAGCAGGCTCACGTCGTCGGCGTGGTAGGCGCCGGTGCCGTACCAGCCGTGCGTGTAGATCGTCACCGCGGTGGTGTTCGCGCCGGTCTTGAAGGTGGTGGTCAGCTGCTGCCAGGACGGGGCGGACTGGGTCCAGGTGCTGACGTCGGTGGTGCCGGTGCCGGAGGCGCCCAGATAGACGTAGCTGCCCTGCACCCACGAGCTCAGGGTGTACGTGGAGTCGGGCTTGACCGTGACGGTCTGGGAGCACTGGGCGTTGTCGCTCCCGGCCGGGGTGGCCTTGAGGGCCTTGGCGCCGCCGTGCACGGGCGAGGCGACCGCCGTGCCGCTGCCCGCCGTACAGCTCCAGCCGTCGAGCGCGGCCTCGAAGCCGCCGTTGAGGGCGAGTTCGGTGTCGGCGGCGCGGGCGGTCTGCGCGGAGGCGACCAGGGCGCCCGCGGCGAGGACGGCCGCCGTGACGGCGGCGAGGAGTCTGGGTGGTCTGGAGGTTCTGGCGAGGCGTCCGGTGCGGTCCACAACGTCCTCCGGGCATGGGGGGGGTCGGATCCGGGAATGGCGGGGATGAGGCCGAGCCCGCCACAATGTGGTCCAGACCAATCGGGTTGTCAAGACCTCTGGCAGTACCTCGCTCAGTCCCGTCCCTCCCGCCCTTCCCGCGCGATCCGGGCCGCCGCCTCGTGCATCGCGAGTTCGAGCAGCGCCGGATCGGTGAGGGTGCCCGAACCGTCGGGCGGGACCAGCCAGCGCACCCCGCCGCTGATCCGGCCCGGGTACGGGACCACGATCCAAGTGCCCTGCCCGGCCCCGCGCACCCCGGTGCCGAGCCAGCGCGCGGCCGTACCGGGGGGCACGAAGAACCCCAGGCGCGCGTCGCCGAAGTCGGCGAGGACGGGGCCCGGCCGGTCGACGAGCCGGAGCAGTACGTCGAGCGCCAGGTGCCCCAGTTCGCCCGGCAGGATCAGTACGTCCCAGCGCCTGCCGGCCGGCAGGAGGGCGACCCCGAGGGGGTTGCGCTCCCACTCCCACCGGCAGGCGTCGGGATCCGGCGCCACCGACGCCAGCCATTCCACCGCTGTCTTCGGCCCCGAGCCATTCATCACCCGGTCTTCCTTCCGTGAGCGCGGACCTGCGTTCACGTGGGGAGAGCGGGGTGGGGCCCGGCTATGACGCGGGTTTCGCTACTTAACGGTAGTGAACCGGCTCACACCAAGATCACCGTTGTGCGCCCCCGGCGCGGCACCGGCGCGGAATGATCTGGTTGAAAAGGTGACGGGTGGCCGATTCCCCGATCCGCCACCCGTCACACATCATTGATGAACCGTCAGCTGTCGAAGCCCAGCCCGGCCCGATCCATCGCCTTCAGCCACAGATTGCGGCGCCCTCCGTTCGCGTCCGCCCTCGCCAGCGCCCACTTGGTGATGCCGATGCCCGCCCAGGCGACCGGCTCCGGCGGGAACGGCAGCGGCTTCTTGCGGACCATCTCCAGCTCCGTACGTTCGGTGCGCTCCCCCGCCAGCAGGTCGAGCATCACGTCCGCGCCGAAGCGGGTCGCGCCGACGCCGAGGCCGGTGTACCCGGCGGCGTACCCGACCCTGCCGCCGTGGGCCGTGCCGAAGAACGCCGAGAAGCGCGAGCAGGTGTCGATCGCCCCGCCCCAGGCATGGCTGAAACGCAACCCCTCCAGCTGCGGGAAGCAGCGGAAGAAGTGCTCGGCCAGCTTGAGATAGGTGGCGGGCCGGTCGTCGTACTCGGCCCGCACCTTCCCGCCGTACTTGTAGATAGCGTCGTAGCCGCCCCACAGGATGCGGTGGTCCGCGGTGATCCGGAAGTAGTGGAACTGGTTGGCCGAGTCACCGAGCCCCTGCCGGTTCTTCCAGCCGATCGCGGCCAGTTGCTCCGCACTCAGCGGCTCGGTCATCAGCGCGTAGTCGTAGACCGGGACGGTGTACGCGCGCACCCGCTTGACCAGCGAGGGGAACACATTGGTGCCGAGCGCGACCCGGCGGGCGCGGATCCGCCCGTACGGGGTGCGCACCGCCATGCCGGGACCTGCCGCGACCAGATCGAGGCCGGGGGTGTGTTCGTAGATCCGTACGCCGAGTTCCAGACAGGCGCGCTTGAGGCCCCAGGCGAGCTTGGCGGGGTGCAGCATCGCCACACCGCGCCGGTCCCAGAGCCCGCCGAGGAAGGTCGGCGAGTCGACCTCGGCCCGCATCGCGTCCCCGTCGAGCAGTTCCAGGCCCTCGAATCCGAGCCCCACCGCCTCCTCGTGCATCTCGTGCAGTTCGTCGAGCTGGTGCGGCTCGGTGGCCACGTCGATCTCACCGGTGCGCTCGAAGTCGCAGTCCAGGCCGTAGCGGGCGACGGCCGCCTCGATGGCGTCGAGGTTCTGCGCGCCCAGCTTCTCAAGCCGGGGCAGCTCGTCCGGCCAGCGGGCGAGGCCGTTGCCCAGGCCGTGGGTGAGGGAGGCGGCGCAGAAGCCGCCGTTGCGGCCCGAGGCCGCCCAGCCGATCTCCTTGCCCTCGATGAGCACGACATCGCGTCCGGGGTCGCGCTCCTTGGCCAGGAGCGCGGTCCACAGTCCGCTGTAGCCGCCGCCGACGACGAGCAGGTCGCACCGTTCGTCGCCCGCGAGGGCGGGGTGGGCGCCGGGCCTGCCCGGGTCCTCCAGCCAGAAGGGGACGGGCTGGGCGTCCGTCAGTGAATGGGCTGCCGCACTGCGCATGGCTCGGGTGACGGCCATGACTTCCAACTCCCTCAAAGGGTTCGGTCGGTTACTGCCTAGGCTTTCGCACTGTTGCCGCGCCGGTTCGCGACGAGCTGGCCGGCGACGACCACCACCACGGCGATGACGAACATGGCCGTACCGATGACGTTGATCTGCACGGGCGTGCCGCGCTGTGCCGATCCCCAGACGAACATGGGGAAGGTCACGGTGGAGCCCGCGTTGAAGTTGGTGATGATGAAGTCGTCGAAGGAGAGCGCGAAGGCGAGCAGCGCGCCCGCGACGATTCCGGGGGCGGCGATCGGCAGGGTGACCCGGACGAACGTCTGGACCGGCCCCGCGTACAGATCGCGCGCGGCCTCCTCCAGACGCGGGTCCATCGACATCACCCGCGCCTTGACCGCCGTCACCACGAAGCTGAGACAGAACATGATGTGGGCGATGAGGATGGTCCAGAAGCCGAGCTGCGCGCCCAGGTTGAGGAAGAGCGTCAGCAGCGAGGCGGCCATGACGACCTCGGGCATCGCCATCGGCAGGAAGATCAGCGAGTTGATCGCGCCGCGCGCCCGGAACCGGTAGCGGACGAGCGCGAAGGCGATCATCGTGCCGAGCACGGTCGCACCGACCGTCGCCCAGGTGGCGATCTGGAGCGAGAGCGACAGTGAGCCGCACATGTCGGCGACGCCGCACGGGTCCTGCCAGGCGTCGGTGGAGAACCGCGTCCACGAGTAATTGAAGCGCCCGTTCGGCTTGTTGAACGAGAACACCATCACGACGACGTTCGGCAGGATCAGGTACGCGAGGGTCGCGAGCCCGGCGATGACGATCACATTGCGTCGGAGCCAGCGCATCAGACCAGGTCCTCCGTCCCGGCTCGGCGGATGTAGACGGTGACCATGACCAGGACGATCGCCATCAGGATGAACGACAGGGCGGCGGCCGTCGGATAGTCGAGGACCCGCAGGAACTGCGACTGGATCACGTTGCCGACCATCTTCTGGTCGGTGGAGCCGAGCAGTTCGGCGTTGACGTAGTCGCCGCTCGCCGGGATGAAGGTGAGCAGCGTGCCCGAGACGACGCCCGGCATGGAGAGCGGGAAGGTCACCTTGCGGAAGGTGGTCGCCGGGGTCGCGTACAGATCACCGGCGGCCTCGTGCAGCCGGGAGTCGATCCGCTCCAGGGACGTGTAGAGCGGCAGGATCATGAACGGCAGGAAGTTGTACGTGAGGCCGCAGACCACCGCCATCGGCGTCGCCAGGACGCGGTTGCCCTCGGTCCAGCCCAGCCAGCTCGTCACGTCGAGGACGTGCAGCGAGTTGAGCGCGTGCACCACCGGGCCGCCGTCCGCGAGGATCGTCTTCCAGGCGAGGGTGCGGATCAGGAAGCTGGTGAAGAACGGCGCGATGACGAGCACCAGGATCACATTGCGCCAGCGCCCCGCCTTGAAGGCGATCAGATACGCCAGCGGATAGCCGAGCAGCAGGCAGAGCAGCGTCGCGGTCCCCGCGTAGAGCAGCGAGCGCACGAACTGCGGGTAGTACTCCTTGAAGGCGTCCCAGTAGGTCTGGAAGTGCCAGGTGACCTGGAAGCCCTTCTCCAGGGAGCCGGTCTGCACCGAGGTGGAGGCCTGGTAGACCATCGGCAGCGCGAAGAAGACGATCAGCCACAGGAGGCCGGGCACCAGCAGCCAGTAGGGCACCAGACGCTTGCGCACCGACGCCTTGCGTACGGGGAGGTCGGCGGCCGGGGGCGCCTCGGTCAGGGCGCTCACGCGGCGTCCTCGACCTTCTCCACGCCCGCGTCGATCGCCTGCGCCGCGTCGAGGCCGAAGGTGTGCGCCGGGTTCCAGTGCAGGATCACCTCGGCGCCGGGCACCAGACGGGTGTCGCGCTCGATGTTCTGCTCGTAGACCGCCAGCCCCCGGCCCGCCGGGGAGTCGATGACGTACTGGGTGGAGACGCCGATGAAGGAGGAGTCGACGATCCGTCCGGGGACCCGGTTGCGGCCTTCCGCTATCGAGGCCTCGTCGTCCTTGTGGGCGAGGGAGATCTTCTCCGGGCGCACACCCACGAGGATCTTCCCGCCACTGGTGTCGGGGGCCGAACATCGCCCACCGGGCAGCCGCAGCTTGGCCCCGCCCGCCGTGACGACGAGGTCCTCGCCGCTCTTCTCGACGACCTCGGCCTCGATGAGGTTGGAAGTGCCGAGGAAGTTCGCCACGAACGTGGTCTTCGGGTTCTCGTAGAGGTCGGCGGGGGCGCCGAGCTGTTCGACGCGGCCGCCGTTCATCACCGCGACCGTGTCGGCCATGGTCATGGCCTCCTCCTGGTCGTGGGTGACGTGGATGAAGGTGATGCCGACCTCGGTCTGGATGCGCTTGAGCTCCAGCTGCATCTGGCGGCGCAGCTTGAGGTCGAGGGCGCCGAGCGGCTCGTCGAGGAGCAGCACCTGCGGGTGGTTGATGAGCGCGCGGGCGACCGCCACGCGCTGCTGCTGGCCGCCGGAGAGCTGGTGCGGCTTGCGCCTCGCGAAGTCGCCGAGCTGGACGAGCTCCAGCATGTCGTCGACCTGCTTCTTCACCGACTTGATGCCCCGGCGGCGCAGCCCGAAGGCGACGTTCTCGGTGACGTCGAGGTGCGGGAAGAGCGCGTACGACTGGAAGACGGTGTTCACCGGCCGCTTGTAGGGCGGCAGATCGGTGACGTCCTTGTCGCCGAGGAAGACGGTCCCGGTGGTGGGCTCCTCCAGTCCGGCGATCATGCGCAGAGTGGTGGTCTTGCCGCACCCGGAGGCGCCGAGCAGAGCGAAGAACGAGCCCTGCGGGACGGTCAGTTCGAGCGGATGGACGGCAGTGAAGGAGCCGTACGTCTTGCTGATCCCGGTGAGGCGGACGTCGCCGCCGTTCTTGTCGTCAGTCATGGGTTGCGATCCCAGGGGTGGAGAGGGACGAGGGGAAGGAACTGAGGGGTCAGGCGCCGATGAGCTTGGCGAACTTCTCCTCGTACTTGGTCTCCTCCTCGCTGCTGAGCGAGCGGAAGGAGTGCGCCTTGGCGGCCATGGCCTTGTCGGGCAGGATCAGCGTGTTCTCGGCCAGCTTGGGGTCGATCCGGGTGAGCTCGTCGCGCACGCCGTCGACCGGGCACACGTAGTTGATGTACGCGGCGAGCTGGGCCGCGACCGTCGGCTCGTAGTAGTAGTCGATCAGCCGCTCGGCGTTGGACTGGTGCCGGGCCTTCGCCGGGATCAGCAGGTTGTCGCTGGAGAGCATGTATCCGGCGGCGGGGATCGCGTACTTGATGTCGGGGTTGTCGGACTGGAGCTGGGTGACGTCCCCGCCCCACGCCACACACGCGGCGAGGTCGCCCTTGTCCAGGTCGCCGGTGTAGTCGTTGCCGGTGAAGCGCCGGATCTGCTTCTTGTCGACGCCCTTCTGGAGCCGGCCGATCGCCGCGTCGTAGTCGGCGTCGGTGAACTTCGCCGGGTCCTTGCCCATGTCGAGCAGGGTCATCCCGACGGTGTCGCGCATCTCGGTGAGGAAGCCGACCCGCCCCTTGAGGGAGGGGTCGTCGAGCAGCTGGGTGACCGAGTCGACGGTCCGCCCGCCGGTCGCCTTGGAGTTGTAGGCGATGACGGTCGGGATACCGGTCCAGGGGTACGAGTAGGCCCGGCCCGGGTCCCAGTCGGGGGTGCGGAAGGGCGCGGCGAGGTTGGCGAAGGCGTGCGGCAGGTTCGAGGCGTTGAGCTTCTGCGCCCAGCCGAACCGGATGAGCCGCCCGGCCAGCCAGTCGGTGACGACGATGACGTCCCGGCCGATGTCCTGGCCGGCCGCGAGCTGCGGCTTGATCTTGCCGAAGAACTCGACGTTGTCGTTGATGTCCTCGGTGTACTTGACCTGGATGCCGGTCCGTTTGGTGAACGCGTCCAGCGTCGGCCGGTGCTTCTTGTCGTCGCTGACGTCCATGTACTCGGTCCAGTTGGAGAAGTTGATCACCTTCTCCTTGGCCGAGTGGTCCGTCGACGCGGGGGCCTGGCCGTCCGCCTTCTTGGCGGCCGGGATGCCGCACCCGGTGAGCCCGGCGAGGCCGCCGACGGCGAGCGCGCCGAAGCCCGTGGCCCGCATCAGCGAACGGCGGGTCAGGGCGCCCCGGCCGCTGGTCAGGCTGCGCTGTATGGCGGCCAGTTGGGCCCCGGACAGGCGGTCCGGCTCGTACTGCTCCATGCGCTGTGTGCCCTTTCGGGTGGAGGTGACGGCCGCTGGTCGGACGGCCGCCACGCGGCGGCGCCGCTGATCGGATGCTTTATCGGTCCCCGAAGATCGTGCGGTGCCAGTCCTTCGCGGCGACCGCCGTGTTGTCGTACATCACATGCTTGACCTGCGTGTACTCCTCGAAGGAGTAAGCCGACATGTCCTTTCCGTAGCCGCTCGCCTTGTAGCCGCCGTGCGGCATCTCGCTGATGATCGGAATGTGGTCGTTGACCCAGACGCACCCGGCCTTGATCTCCCGGGTGGCGCGGCCCGCCCGGTAGACGTCCCGGCTCCAGGCGGAGGCGGCGAGACCGTACGGGGTGTCGTTGGCGAGCCGGATGCCCTGGTCATCGGAGTCGAAGGGAAGGACAGCGAGGACGGGCCCGAAGATCTCGGACTGGACGACTTCGCTGTCCTGCGGGGCATCGGCGATGAGCGTGGGCAGATAGAAGGCCCCCTCACTCCTCGGGGCCGTGCCACCGGTGACGATCCGGGCGTAGGAGCGGGCGCGGTCGACGAAGCCTGCGACTCGGTCTCGGTGGACGTGGCTGATCAGCGGGCCGAGGTCGGTGGCCGGGTCGAAGGGGTCGCCGACCCGGACGCTCGCCATCAGGTCCGCGACCCCGGCGACGAACGCCTCGTAGAGCGGACGCTGTACGTACGCGCGCGTGGCGGCGGTGCAGTCCTGGCCGGAGTTGATGAGCGAGGCGGCGACCGCGCCGTGGACGGCGGCTTCGAGGTCGGCGTCGTCGAAGACGACGAAGGGCGCCTTGCCGCCGAGCTCCAGATGGGTCCGCTTGACGGTCGCGGTGGCGATCTCCGCGACGCGCTTGCCGACGGCGGTGGACCCGGTGAAGGAGGTCATGACGACGTCGGGGTGCCCGACGAGGTGCTCCCCGGCATCGCGCCCGGCGCCCGAGACGATGTTGACGACCCCGTCCGGAATCCCGGCGGCGGTGGCTGCCTCGGCGAAGAGCAGCGAGGTGAGGGGGGTGATCTCGGCGGGCTTGAGGACGATGGTGTTGCCGGCCGCGATCGCCGGGAGCACCTTCCAGGCGGCCATCTGGAGCGGGTAGTTCCAGGGTGCGATGGAGCCGACGACCCCGATGGCCTCGCGGCGGACGTACGAGGTGTGGTCGCCCGAGTACTCCCCGGCGGACTGCCCCTGGAGGTGGCGGGCGGCCCCGGCGAAGAACGCGGTGTTGTCGACGGTCCCCGGGACGTCGAACTCCCGGCTGAGCTTGATCGGCTTGCCGCACTGGAGCGACTCGGCCTGCGCGAACTCCTCCGCGCGGTCGGCGAGGACGGCGGCGAAGCGGTGCAGGGCGTCGGAGCGCTCGGCGGGGGTGGCGCCGGCCCACCCCGGGAAGGCGTCCTTGGCGGCGGCGACGGCGGCGTCCACGTCTCCCGTGCCGGCCAGCTCATAGGTGTGGACGACGTGGCCGGTGGCCGGGTCGACGACATCCTGCTTGCGCCCGGAGGTGCCGGGGGCGAACCGCCCGCCGATGTACTGGGCGCCGCCTTCGAAACGGTCCTGCGCCGGGAAGCGACTGCTGTTGCTGTTGCCCATCTCGCTCACGGTCTCCGTAGCTCCAGCTCGATTTGAGTGCCGATCCTGACAGAGCAGCATCTGACCAACAAGTGATTCCGTTGTTGCCTTTTGGTTACGCGACGGAATCTGTCGACCATGTGTCGGGTCAGGCTGTAAATACCCGTACGGAGTGTCAGTGGCGGATGCCAGACTCGCGTGTATGGAGAAGATCGACAATTTGATCGCGCAGGTCAAGGATGGTGAAAGGGTCAAGTTCCTGCACTTCTGGGGCCACGCGCCCCGGCGCGACGGGACACTCGGACCGAGCTGTTTCAGCCAGTGGTGGCCGTCGCCGTTCGAGGTGGACGGCGTGGCGTACGCGACGGCCGAGCACTGGATGATGGCGGCCAAGGCGCGCCTGTTCGGCGACGCGGAGGCGGAGCGCGCCGCGCTCACCGCGACGAGCCCGGCGGCGGCGAAGAAGGCGGGCCGCCTGGTCCGCGGCTTCGACGACGAGGTGTGGAAGCGGGAGCGGTACGGGATCGTGCTGGCGGGCAGCCTCCACAAGTTCGGCCAGTCCCCCGCGCTGAGGGCCTACCTCCTGGCCACGGGCGACCGTGTCCTGGTGGAGGCCAGCCCCCTGGACCGAATCTGGGGCATAGGCCTGGCAGCGGACGCCCCCGAGGCGGAGGACCCGTCGAAGTGGCGGGGGGAGAACTTGCTGGGGTTCGCGTTGATGGAGGCGCGGGGGAGGTTGGGGGCTTAGTGGGGGTGGGGTTCGCCTGCGGGTCGGTGGGGGCTGAGCGCGCAGTTCCCCGCGCCCCTTAGGTAACTCCAGCCCCTCCGGCGTGCGAGATGCGAGCCCCTTTAGGGGCGCGGGGAACTGCGCGACCAGCCACAGACGGCCCGCAGACGAACGAAGCCCGGGGCGGAGCCCCGAAAGCGGGGTGCAGGGGCCGCAGGCCCCGCAAGGGGCGCAGGGGCGAAGCCCCACTGGGGTGCAGGGGGCGGAGCCCCCGCCCACGGGGTCCGGGGGCATAGCCCCCGGGAAGCCACCCCCACCCCCACCCACCCCCGGAGGGTTTAGGGAAGGGGCGGGGTGGGGCCCACATCCCTCACGACCAGCGACGTCGCGAACGGGTCGTCGTACGTGGACGAGTCGTCCGAGTCCTCGTCATTCGTGACCGCCCAGATCATCAGCCCGAGGAACACCCCGCTGACCACGATCCCCACCGCCCCCAGAATGATCCCGGCCAGCGCCTGCCCCCCGTTCGTGGCCTGGCCCCGCTTGGCCCGCCCCCGCCCCAGGAACCCGAAGATCAGCGCGAGGATGCCCAGGATGATCCCGAGGCCCCACATGCAGAACAGCACGACGGAGACGATGCCGAGGACCAGCGCGGTGGTGCCGAAGCCGTTGAGCGGGGCGGCCATTCCGGTCCAGCCGGGGTGCCCGTAGCCGTAGCCCGGGTAGTCGGGATAGCCGGGGTACGCCGGGTAGCCGTAGCTGCCCGGGACCGCCTGGCCGGGACCGCCCGGCGCGGTCGGGGGCGGCGGCACCGGCCCACCCCACCCGGGCCCGCCCACCGGACCAGGACCAGCACCAGGACCCGGCTCCGCCCCGGCCGCAGGCAGAGACGTCACCGTGGGCTGGTCGTGTACCGGCTGCGCCGGCCGCACCGGCTTCTCCAGCGGAACCTTCCGCTCCGGCGGTGCCCACGGGTCCACGGGCTCGGCGCCCCCGGACGGCTGATCGCGGTTGTCTGACATGGGCCTCCCCCATCGTGGTTCCGACATGCTAAAGCTCCCGCCCTCGGCAGGATCCGCGGGATCCACGGGTTCCGGGGGATCCGCCCGGCCTAACATGATCCTCGAAGAGCGAAGCCGACAGCCTGCGGAGGAAACCATGACCGACCTGCACCCGTTCATCGCGGGCCTGCCCAAGGCGGAGCTCCATGTGCACCACGTCGGCTCGGCCTCCCCCCGTATCGTCGCCGAACTGGCGGCCCGCCACCCCGACTCGAAGGTCCCCACCGACCCCGAGGCCCTCGCGGACTACTTCACGTTCACCGACTTCGCGCACTTCATCGACGTCTACCTCTCGGTCGTCGACCTGATCCGCACCCCGGAGGATGTGCGGCTTCTCACGTACGAGGTCGCCCGCGACATGGCCCGGCAGAACATCCGGTACGCCGAGCTGACCATCACCCCCTTCTCCTCCACCCGCCGCGGCATCGACGAGCGCGCCTTCATGGACGCGATCGAGGACGCCCGCAAGGCGGCCGAGAAGGAGCTCGGCACAGTGCTGCGCTGGTGCTTCGACATTCCGGGCGAGGCCGGTCTGGAGGCGGCCGCCGAGACGACCCGGCTCGCCACCGACGACGGCATCCGCCCCGAGGGCCTGGTCTCCTTCGGCCTCGGCGGCCCCGAGATCGGCGTACCGCGCCCGCAGTTCAAGCCGTACTTCGACCGGGCGATCGCCGCCGGACTGCACTCGGTGCCGCACTCGGGCGAGTCCACCGGCCCGCAGTCGATCTGGGACGCCCTGCGCGACCTGCGCGCCGAGCGCATCGGCCACGGCACCAGCGCCACCCAGGACCCGGACCTGCTCAGGCACCTCGCCGACCACCGGATCGCCCTGGAGGTCTGCCCGACCTCCAACCTGGCGACCCGCGTCGTCGCCGACATCGACCAGCACCCGATAAGGGAGATGGTCCAGGCGGGCGTGCTCGTCACCGTGAACAGCGACGACCCGCCGATGTTCGGCAGCGACCTCAACAACGAGTACGCGGTCGCCGCCCGCCTCCTGGAGCTGGACGAGCGCGGCGTGGCCGGCCTCGCCAAGAACGCGGTCGAGGCGTCCTTCCTCGACGAGGCGGGCAAGACGAGGCTCGCGGCCGAGATCGACGACTACACCACCAAGTGGCTGGCGCCGTAACGCCCGACGACAATGGGCCCATGCGCACCGTGACTGCCGTGGCCCACCGCGGCGACCCGTACCGCGTCCGCGAGAACACGCTCCCGTCGATCCACTCGGCGCTGGAGCGCGGCGCGGACGCGGTCGAGATCGATGTACGGCTCACCCGCGACGGCGTCCCCGTGCTGCTCCACGACGACACGCTGGAGCGGCTGTGGGGCCACGACCGCCCGCTGTCCTCCCTCGTGTACGAGGACGTGCGCGAGCTGACCCGCTCCGGCGTCCCGACCCTGCGCGCGGCCCTGATGGCGGCGGGCGCCCACCGGGTGATGATCGATCTGCCCGGTGCCACGGAGGCGGCGGTGCGCGCGGTCGTGGGCACGGTGCAGGAGTGCGGGGCGGGCGACCGCGTGTACTACTGCGCGGGCGCCGCCACCATGCTGAAGGTCCGCGCCGCCGACCCGTCCGCCGAGATCGCCCTGACGTGGACGACACTGGCCCCGCCGCGCCCGGAGCTGATCGCGGCGGTGAAGCCACGGTGGCTCAACTACCGCTTCGGGCTGATGAGTCCGGAGCTGGCCGCCCGGATCCACCGCGACGGGATGCTCGTGTCCGTGTGGACGGCGGACACCGGGCGGACCATGCGGCGGCTGATCGGGCAGGGCGTGGACTCGGTCACCACGAACCGGGTGGACGCGCTGCGCGCGGTCCTGGCGCGGGGTACGGGTGGGAGGGGAGACGGCTGACCTTCGGCCTCCCGGCCCGCGGCCGGCTCACGCCGACGCCGGTGCCCCCGCGGCGGCCGGCGCCGTCAGCGCCTCCAGCTCCTTGATCTTCCGGCGTACGACGTACAGCGGGATCACCCCGAACACGCCGAACGACATGTCGATCACCGACCACCAGAAGGGGATCCCGCGCACCGGCCCGCAGACCAGCGCCAGAGGGATGATCCCGGCGCAGGCGATCATCCCGAACTCGATCACCCAGATGTTGCGCACCGGGTCGCGGTAGGGCCCGTAGAAGGCGACCGCGATGACGAGGTGCGCGAACGCCAGCCAGTCCGTTCCGTAGAGCACGAAGGGGTACTCCGCGTCCGTCGCGTCGAGCCCTTCGCGCACCCTGTCGATCCAGCCCGTCAGGCCCGGGAACCAGTCCCCCGCCGGTGTGGAACGCAACAGGCTCTGCGTCCAGCGCAGTTCGTGCACCAGCGGGAACGCGGTCAGTCCGCTCAGCACGAGGCAGACGATGAAGACGACAAGCCACAGGCGTATGCGCCGCACGAGGGCAGCTCTTCGCTCGCTCATGACCGCAGCCTACGCCGCGGTTTGAACGTGTTCAAACTGCAGATCCCCGACCCCCTACAGCCCCACGATCGCGTTCCACCTCTTCGCGAACTCCATCCGTTCCTCCGACGTGATGTCCCGGGCGATCGCGAGCCGTTGGCGCATCTCGGCGTCCGGGAAGACCAGCGGGTCCTCGGCGAGCTCCGCGCGGTCCTTGTCCTTGGAGGCCGCGAGGACCTCGCGGGCGGCCGGGACCGGGCAGACGTAGTTGACCCAGACCGCCAGCTCCGCCGCCACGTGCGGGTCGTAGTAGTAGTCGATCAGCGCCTCGGCGTTGGCCTTGTGGCGGGCCAGGTTGGGGATCATCATCGACTCGGCCCACAGCTCGGCGCCCTCCTCGGGCACCACGAACTCGATGTCGGGGTTGTCCGCCTGGAGCTGGATCACGTCGCCCGAGTACGCCTGGCAGGCGAGCACGTCGCCGGTGGAGAGGTCCTTGATGTAGTCGTTGCCGGTGAAGCGGCGTATCTGCTTCTTGTGCACCTGCTTCTCGACGCGGTCGCACATCCGGTGGAAGTCGTCCGCCGTCCACCGCGTCACATCGACGCCGTCGCCCTGCATCAGCAGCGCGAACGACTCGTCGAGCCCGGACAGGAGCGTCACCTTGCCCGCAAGGCGCGGGTCCCACAGGTCACCGGTGTGCTTGATCTCGCGGCCGAGCTTCTTCTTGTTGTACGCGATGCCGGTGATCCCGGACTGCCAGGGAACGCTGTGCAGCCGCCCCTCGTCGAAGGCGGGCGAGGTCAGCTGCGGATCCAGGTACTTGGCGACGTTGGGCTGGCGGGCGCGGTCCATCTCCTGCACCCAGCCGAGCCGGACGAACCGGGCCGCCATCCAGTCGCTGACGACGACGATGTCCCGGCCGGTCGCCTGATGGTTCATCAGAGCCGGGCTGATCTTCCCGAAGAACTCGTCGTTGTCGTTGATCTCCTCGGTGTAGGTGACGGAGATCCCGGTGGCCTTGGTGAACGCCGCGAGGGTGGGCCGCTTCGACTTGTCGTCCTCGTCGGTGTCGATGTACAGCGGCCAGTTGGCGAAGGTGAGCCGGTGGTCGGCTGCCGAGCGGTCGCGCGCCGCGCGGTCGCCGGGTCCGACGTACGCCGCGGGCACTCCGCAGCCCGCCAGCGCGGTGGCCAGGGCGCCACCGCCGAGCGCGCGCAGCAGTTGACGGCGGGAGAGGGGGTTCTTGGGGGTCGCTCGCACCCCGGAAGGATGCCGGGGCGCGGGTGTACGGGGCAATGGACGCTGCGTACAGCCGTACGCGGCAGGCCCGACACCCTGTCGACCGCAACGGCCCCCGCACACACGTGTGGTGCGGCACCCCGTCCGGTGCCGCACCACAAGTCCGAGCCGTGCCGGGGGGATCAGCCCTCGTACGACGTCATCACGTGCTTGATGCGGGTGTAGTCCTCGAAGCCGTACGCCGAGAGGTCCTTGCCGTAGCCGGACTTCTTGAAGCCGCCGTGCGGCATCTCCGCGACGAGCGGGATGTGCGTGTTGATCCAGACGCAGCCGAAGTCCAGGTACTTGGACATGCGCATCGCGCGGGCGTGGTCCTTCGTCCAGACCGAGGAGGCCAGTGCGTACTCGACGCCGTTGGCGTATTCGAGCGCCTGCTTCTCGTCGGTGAAGGACTGGACCGTGATGACCGGGCCGAAGACCTCGTTCTGGATGATCTCGTCGTCCTGCTTGAGGCCGGAGACGACGGTCGGGGCGTAGAAGTAGCCCTTGTCGCCGACCCGGTGGCCGCCCGCCTCGACCTTGGCGTGCGCCGGGAGGCGGTCGATGAAGCCGGTGACCTGCTTGAGCTGGTTGGCGTTGTTGAGCGGGCCGTACAGCACGTCCTCGTCGTCCGGCTGGCCGGTCTTGGTGTCGGCGGCGGCCTTGGCGAGCGCGGTCACGAACTCGTCGTGGATGGACTCGTGGACCAGGACGCGGGTCGCGGCCGTACAGTCCTGGCCCGCGTTGAAGTAGCCCGCCACCGCGATGTCCTCGACGGCCTTGGCGATGTCGGCGTCCTCGAAGACGACGACCGGGGCCTTGCCGCCGAGCTCCAGGTGGACGCGCTTGACGTCCTTGGCCGCCGACTCCGCGACCTGCATGCCGGCCCGTACGGAACCGGTGATGGAGGCCATCGCGGGCGTCGGGTGCTCGACCATCGCGCGGCCGGTGTCGCGGTCGCCGCAGATGACGTTGAAGACGCCCTTGGGGACGATCGCGCCGATGATCTCGGCGATCAGGACGGTGGAGGCGGGGGTGGTGTCCGAGGGCTTGAGGACGACCGTGTTGCCCGCGGCGAGCGCCGGGGCGAACTTCCACACGGCCATCATCATCGGGTAGTTCCACGGCGCGACCTGCGCGCAGACACCCACCGGCTCACGGCGGACGATCGAGGTCATGCCCTCCATGTACTCGCCGGCCGAGCGGCCTTCGAGCAGCCGGGCGGCGCCCGCGAAGAAGCGGATCTGGTCCACCATCGGCGGGATCTCTTCGCTGGCGGTGAGCGCGAGCGGCTTGCCGGTGTTCTCCGACTCGGCGGCGATCAGCTCCTCGGCGCGCTCCTCGAAGGCGTCCGCGATCTTCAGCAGGACCCGCTGGCGCTCGGCCGGCGTGGTGTCGCGCCAGGCCGGGAAGGCCACGGCGGCCGCGGCCATGGCGGCGTCGACGTCCGCCTGGCCGGAGAGCGGCGAGGTGGCGTACGCCTCGCCCGTGGCCGGGTTGACCACCTCGATGGTCCGCCCGTCGGCAGCATCGCGGAACTCTCCGTCGATGTAGTTGCGCAAACGACGCAGTTCGGTGGTCACTTCGCTGGCCTCCCGGTCCGATGTCCGATGGGTGAGACAACCCACCCTAGTCGGTCCAGTGTCGCTTTCGACAGACCCACCGCCCGGCAACTTCGGATTCAGTGCTTCTGAGGTCACAGAACAACGAATTTCATCGCTTTGGGGTTGCGGGACAGACGAGTCGGGTGCACAGTGGCTCCGTGGCCAGTCGAAGCGCAGACCCCAGGACCGGGAACGGATCGTCCCCGTCGATCGATGCCGTGTCCCTGGCGATCATCGAGCAGCTCCAGGAAGACGGGCGTCGCCCGTACGCCGCGATCGGCAAGGCCGTCGGCCTGTCCGAGGCGGCCGTACGCCAGCGCGTGCAGAAGCTGCTCGACCAGGGCGTGATGCAGATCGTCGCCGTCACCGACCCCCTCACCGTGGGGTTCCGGCGCCAGGCGATGGTCGGCATCAATGTCGAGGGAGACCTCGACCCCGTCGCCGAGGCGCTGACAGCCATGGCCGAGTGCGAGTACGTGGTGATGACAGCGGGCTCCTTCGACCTGATGGTGGAGGTCGTCTGCGAGGACGACGACCACCTGCTGGACGTCATCAACAAGCGGATCCGCGCCCTCCCCGGCGTGCGCTCCACCGAGAGCTTCGTCTACCTCAAGTTGAAGAAGCAGACCTATATGTGGGGAACCCGATAGCCGTGAGCAAGGACCTGAGCCAGACCGCCTACGACCACCTGTGGATGCACTTCACCCGCATGTCGTCGTACGAGAACGCGCCCGTTCCCACCATCGTGCGGGGCGAGGGCACCTACATCTACGACGACAAGGGCAAGAAGTACCTCGACGGTCTCTCCGGCCTGTTCGTCGTCAACGCCGGCCACGGCCGCCACGAGCTCGCCGAGACCGCCTACAAGCAGGCGCAGGAGCTGGCCTTCTTCCCGGTGTGGTCCTACGCCCACCCCAAGGCGGTGGAGCTGGCGGAACGTCTCGCCAACTACGCCCCGGGCGACCTCAACAAGGTCTTCTTCACCACCGGCGGCGGCGAGGCCGTCGAGACCGCCTGGAAGCTGGCGAAGCAGTACCACAAGCTCACCGGCAACCACACGAAGTACAAGGTCATCTCGCGCGCGGTCGCCTACCACGGCACCCCGCAGGGCGCCCTGTCCATCACCGGTCTGCCCGCGCTGAAGGCCCCCTTCGAGCCGCTGGTCCCCGGCGCGCACAAGGTGCCGAACACCAACATCTACCGCGCCTCGATCCACGCCGACGACCCGGTGGCCTTCGGCCGCTGGGCCGCCGACCAGATCGAGCAGGAGATCCTCTTCGAGGGCCCCGAGACGGTCGCGGCGGTCTTCCTTGAGCCCGTGCAGAACGCGGGCGGCTGCTTCCCGCCCCCGCCCGGCTACTTCCAGCGGGTCCGCGAGATCTGCGACAAGTACGACGTGCTGCTCGTCTCCGACGAGGTCATCTGCGCCTTCGGCCGCCTGGGCACGATGTTCGCGTGCGACAAGTTCGACTACGTACCGGACATGATCACCTGCGCCAAGGGCATGACCTCGGGCTACTCCCCGATCGGCGCCTGCATCATCTCCGACAAGCTCGCGGAGCCGTTCTACAAGGGCGACAACACCTTCCTGCACGGCTACACCTTCGGCGGCCACCCGGTCTCGGCCGCGGTCGGTCTCGCCAACCTCGACATCTTCGAGCGCGAGGGCCTCAACCAGCACGTGCTCGACAACGAGGGCGCCTTCTTCGACACCCTCAAGAAGCTCCACGACCTGCCGATAGTCGGCGACGTCCGCGGCAACGGCTTCTTCTACGGCATCGAGCTGGTGAAGGACAAGGTCACCAAGGAGACCTTCACCGACGAGGAGACCGAGCGCGTCCTGTACGGCTTCCTCTCCAAGGCGCTGTACGACAACGGCCTGTACTGCCGCGCCGACGACCGGGGCGACCCGGTGGTCCAGCTGGCCCCGCCGCTGATCTCCAACCAGGAGACCTTCGACGAGATCGAGGGCATCCTGCGCCAGGTCCTGACGGAGGCCTGGACGAAGCTGTAGCCGTCCCCCGGATCGTCTTTGCGATTCGTCTGAACGCACCGGCCCGGTGGCGCCCATCCGAGTGAGATGGGCGCCACCGGGCCGCGTGCTGTCAAGGCCGGAGCGTACGAGTCCCTACGGTGCCCAGTGACCGATCGGCCCTGCCTTCGTTCCCCCGTACGGGGGAACAGGAAATCTGATCTGAACCGAGGTGTACGCCATGGTGGCCCCGCCGGACAACGATGTGCTCTGGGGACGTTCCCTGCATCACTCCCACGGCGGCTCGCCCGCCCTGACCGGAGTCTCCCTCGGGATCCGCGAGGGCGAGATCCTGGCCGTCGGGGGCCCGCGCGGCAGCGGCAAGACGACCCTGCTGCGCTGTCTGTCCGGCCAGCTCGTGCCCGACCAGGGCGAGGTGTGGTTCAACAGCGCCCCCGTCCACACCATGGGAGCGCTCTCGCGCGAGCGGCTGCGCCGGGACCGGTTCGGCTGGATCGACCCGGAGCCGACCCTGGTGCCCGAGCTCAACGCCTGGGAGAACGCGGCGCTGCCCCTGCTGCTGCGCGGCATCTCGCACCGCACCGCCAAGAAGGCCGCCCTGGAGTGGCTGGAGCGGCTCGACATCGGCGCCTGCGCCCGCCGCCGCCCGCACGCCCTGCTCACCGCGCAGCGCCAGCGCGTGGCGATCGCCCGTGCCCTGGTCACCTCGCCCGCGGTGCTCTTCGCGGACGAGCCGACCGCGACCCTGCACCGCGCCGACCGCGCCCAGGTGCTGCGCACCCTGACGGCCGCGGCCCGCTCGCACGCCATCACCACGGTCCTGGCCACCCATGACGCGGAGGTCGCGGCGCTCGCCGACCGCACGGTGTGGCTGCTCGACGGACGCCGGGTCAACTCCGTCGGGCACGCCGGGGCCCCCGACGCGGAGGGCCGCGCCACGTGCTCGCTCTCCGTCTAGCCCGCGGCACCCACCCGCTGGTCCTGCTGCGCCGCCTCCTGGTGGCCGCGGCCTCGGCGGGGGTCGGCTTCCTGCTCCTGTGCACCCTGGGCCACGCGGTGGCGCACCCCGGCGGTTCGGTGCTGCGGCTGCTGTGGTGCGCGGTGCCGCTCGCCGCGACCGTCCACTTCGCGGTCGCCGTGGCCCGTACGGACCCGAGCACCCGCCCGCGCCCCGGGCTCTCCGCGGTGGGCCTGGGCCCCGCGCGGCTCACCGCGATCGCGGCGGCGTCGACGGCGGTGGCCTGCACGCTCGGCTCGACGGTCGCCCTGCTCGTCTACCTCCATCTGCGCGGCGACATCACCGGGCTGCCCTTCGACGGCGCGGCGGCCGGGCTGCTCGCCGCCGACCGGCCGCTGCCGCTGGCCGCGGCCCTCACCCTGCTCTGCGTACTGCCGCTGACCGCGTCGGCGGCGGCCGGGCTCGCCCTGCGCCCCCGCAAGGAGCCGCCCCGGCCCCGGCCGACCGGCGCGGAACGGCCCCCGGCGTCCGTCCCGGCGGGCCTGCCGTGGGGGATCACCCTGATCACGGCGGGCCTGGCGATGGAGTCGTTCGCGAGCCGGGGCACCCCGGGCTCCGCGATCCCCATGCCTGGCCACCCCGACAGCAGCCCCGCCGGAGTGCTGGCCGGCTGGATCCTCACCGCGCTGGGCCTCGCGGTGGCGGGCCCGGCCCTGACCCATCTGTGCGGCCGGCTGCTCCAGGCGGCGCGCCCGGGGGCGGCCCGACTCCTTGCGGGGCGCGTCCTGATGGAGGAGGCCCGCCGCATCGGACGTCCGCTGGGCGTGGTGTGCGCGGTGGCCTCGGCCACGATCGCGGCCGCCACGCTGTACGGCGACGAGGCGGGCCCGCACCCCTTCGGCCCGCTCACCGGCCTGGGCGCGGCGCTGGTGACGGGGTGCACGGTGGCGACGCTGCTGACGGCTGCCCTGGAGTCCAAGCACGCCCGCGGCGAGACGACGGCGGCGCTGCTGCGCCTGGGCACCCCGGCCAAGTTGCTGCGCGCCTCGGCCGCCCTGCGCGCGGCGGCGGTCCTGGCCCTGTTCGGCCCGGTGACCTGGGGGATCGCCGAGCTCGCGGCGCTGCCCCTGACGGGCTGAGCCCCGGCCACGATAAGCCGTCCCGGTACGGCCTATCGTGGCCGGATGGCCAGTGAAGACTTTCAGCGGGTTCCGAGCGCGCGGGACCGGGAGATCGAGTCCGTCGCCGAGTTCGACGAGGTCGTCGCGGGCGGGACGCTGGTCGGACACCGCCTGCAGTCCCTCGATCTGACGGACCGTACGTTCGCGCTCCTGTCCACCGACACCGCGGGCGCCGTCTTCCTCGGCTGCCGGATGGAGCCGGACGCCACCGCCAAGGTGCGCGCCGACGGGGCGCTGGTCTTCCCGCCCGTGCCCGATCTGCCCTTCGACCCGTACCGGGGCCTGCTCTACACCCCCGACGAGCTGTTCGAGGACCTCGACGCCGGCTACGAGCACACGCCCGACGCCCGCTCGTACGCCTGGTTCCAGCGCGCCAAGTCGGACGGCGACGTCTTCGCGTCGATGCTCCGCTCGATCCACGACGACTCGGTCTCGGACGCGCTCGACGAGTTCCTGGCCGGGGCGCGGGTCGTGGGCGTGATGGGCGGGCACGCGATGGGCCGGGGCAGCGAGGCGTACGCCGGGGCCGCCCGGCTCGGCCGCACGCTGGCCCGGGCCGGGTTCACCGTCGCCACGGGCGGCGGGCCCGGCGCGATGGAGGCCGCGAACCTGGGCGCCTACACGGCGCCGTTCACGGACGCCGTGCTCGGCGAGGCGCTGGAACTGCTCGCCAAGGCGCCGTCCTTCGCGCCGTCCGTCTCGGACTGGGCGCGGGCGGCCTTCGAGGTGCGCGGGCGCCACCCCGGGGGCGGGGTGTCGGTGGGCATCCCCACCTGGTTCTACGGCCACGAGCCGCCGAACGCGTTCGCCGGCCACATCGCCAAGTACTTCGCCAACGCCACCCGCGAGGACGGCCTGCTCGCCCGCTCCAACGCGGGCGTGGTGTTCCTGCCGGGCGCGGCCGGGACCGTACAGGAGATCTTCGACAACGCGACCCCGAACTACTACGGGTCGCGGGGCGAGCCGACGCCGATGGTGCTGGTCGACCGGGCGCACTGGACGGAGCGGCTGCCCGCGTGGCCGCTGCTCCAGGCGCTCGCGCAGGACCGCCCGATGGCGGCGCGGATCGCGCTGGTGGACTCGGTGGACGAGGCGGCGGCGGAGCTGGCACGCCTGTCGGCGTGAGCGGCGACGCATAGATCACACCAGGCAACGCGGGGCGGTCCGCGCACGTCTGCTGCTGAGGAGCGGAATCGTGCTCCTGTTGATCCCCTGGAACGGAGCTTTTGGTGCTGATCGGCCTACTCACCGCGATCGCGGCCTCGATCTGCTACGGCACGGGCTCGGTCCTGCAAGCCGTCGGATCCCGTAAGTCCGCGCGCCGCGAGGCGGCCGCGACGGCCCGTACCCAGCACGGCGGCCCGAGCCTGTCGTCCACCGCGAAGGCGGCGATGACCTGGGAATTCATGGTGGGCACGGTGCTGGACTTCGTCGGCTTCGGCCTGGGCGCCCTGGCCGCCCGCCTGCTCCCCCTCTTCCTCTCCCAGACGGTGATCAGCGCGAACCTGGTGATCACGGCGGTGCTGAGCGTCAAGCTCCTCGGCATCCGGCTGAGCCGGGCCGAGTGGGGCTCCATCGCGGTGGTCTGCTCCGCCCTGGTGCTGCTGGCCACGGCGGCGGGCGCGGAGGGCGGCGGCCACACGTCCCTCGCCACGCACTGGTGGCTGCTGGTGGTGTCGGTGCTGCTGATGGCGGGCGGCGCGGTGGCGGTACGCCTCCTCGGCGCCCGCGCCGCGATCCTGGCGGGCCTGCTGTCCGGCCTCGGCTTCGGCGCGCTGGGGGTCGGGGTCCGCGTCCTGAACGGCGTCGACCCCTTCGACCTGGGCCGCCTGCTCTCGGACCCCGCGCTCTACGCGATCCTGGTGGCGGGGGTCGGCGGGATGTACCTGCACACGGTGGCGCTCCAGATCGGCTCGGTCAACGGGGCGACGGCGGCGCTGGTGGTCGGGGAGACGGTTCTGCCGGGCGCGATCGGCGTCCTCTGGCTGGGCGACGCGTCCCGGGCGGGATTCGCGTGGATGGCGGTACTGGGCTTCGTCCTGGCGGTGGCGGGGGCGGTGGGGGTGGCCTGGTTCGGGGCGGAACCGGAGGGTGCGGGTGCGGGTGAGGCCGGGCGGGAGTTCTCCCCCACCCCGCCCCTTCCCGAGACCCTCCGGGGGTGAGGGGGGAAGGTTTTTCCTGGGGGCTTCGCCCCCAGACCCCCGGGCGGGGCCTGCGGCCCCTGCACCCCGCTTCGGGGCTCCGCCCCGGACCCCGCTCCTCAAACGCCGGAGGGGCTGATTTTGCCCAGGCCCCTTTAGGGGCGCGGGGAACTGCGCGACCAGCCCCCACCGAACCCGCAGACAAACAAGAGGGTCCGGGGGGCGCAGCCCCGGCGGGGAGGGGCTCAACCCTCCAGAACCACAACCTCCGCCCCCACAAACCCCACCCCCACCAACTCCCCCACCCCCACCGCGTCCCGCACCCCGCACTCCGCCTCCAACAGCGGACCGGAGCGAGGGCGCAGGCGCAGGGCGACGTGGTTGCCCCGGAACGTGCGGGCCAGGACCTCGCACTCCAGACCCTCCTCGGCCGGGAGCAGCCGGACCCCCGCCGGGCGGACGAGGAGGCGTACGGACCCCTGCGGCGAGCCCGCCGGCACCGGCACCTTGCCCCACTCCGTCGACGCCACCGACCCCGACACCGTCGCCGCGACCACGTTCTCGAAGCCGAGGAAACGCGCCACGAACTCCGAGGCCGGCCGCTGCCAGACGTCGAGCGGCGTACCGGTCTGGGCGATGCGGCCGTCCCGCATCACCACGACCCGGTCGGCGAGCGCGAACGCCTCGCTCTGGTCGTGCGTGACGGCGAGCACGGTCGTGCCCAACCGGCCGAACATGGAACGCAGTTCGACCACCAACCGCTCCCGCAGCGTACGGTCCAGCTGGCCCAGCGGCTCGTCCAGCATCAGCAGCCGCGGCGAGGGCGCGAGCGCGCGTGCGAGGGCGACGCGCTGCTGCTCGCCGCCGGAGAGCGCCCCGACCGCCCGCCGCCCCGCCCCGGGCAGCCCCACGAGCTCCAGCAACTCCTCGACCCTGGCGGCCTGTTGGGCTCGCGGCACACCGCGCATGCGCAGGCCGAAGGACACGTTCCCGGCGACGTCCCGCTGCGGGAACAGCTGGTGGTCCTGGAACATCAGGCCCACGCCCCGCCGGTGCACGGGCACACTCGTCTGGTCCGCGCCCGCGAGCAGCACCCGCCCCGCGTCGGCCGGCTGGAGCCCGGCCACCACTCGCAGCAGCGTGGACTTGCCGCTGCCGCTGGGCCCGAGCACGCACACCGTCTCGTGCTCGGCGACCTCCAGGTCGACCGCGTCGAGCGCGGCCCGCTCGCCGAACCGGACCGTCACCCCGTCGAGCTTCAGCATCAGAATTCTCCGGTCCGGTCCGTACGAAGGTGTTCGAGGAGCAGCAGGGACAGGGCGCACACCACCATCAGGATCGTGCTGAGTGCCATCGCCTGGCCGTAGTTGAGGTCCCCGGCCCGGCCGAGCAGGCGCGCCACCGCGACCGGCAGGGTGGGGCGGTCGGGGCGGGCGATGAACACGGTCGCACCGAACTCCCCGAGCGAGACCGCGAACGCGAAGCCCGCAGCGATCAGCAGCGCCCGCCGCACCAGCGGCAGGTCCACCTCCCGCCAGACCCTGAGCGGCGAGGCGCCGAGCACGGCGGCCGCCTCGCGCAGCCGTCCGTCGACCGCGCGCAGTACGGGAAGCATGGTCCGTACGACGAAGGGCACACCCACCAGCGCCTGGGCCAGCGGCACCAGGATCCAGGAGGTGCGCAGGTCCAGCGGCGGCCGGTCCAGGGTGATCAGGAAGCCGAAGCCGACGGTGACGGCGGAGACCCCGAGCGGCAGCATCAGGAGCGCGTCGAAGCCTCGGACCAGGCGTCCTCCGCGGCGGGTGAGGGCCGCGGCCGCCAGTCCGCCGACGACCACCGCGATCCCGGTCGCGGCCAGCGCGTACTGCACGGAGTTCCACACCGCCTCCAGCGGCGGCACCAGGAACGTTCCGCCCGCCCCCACCGACTGGAGGGAGCGGAAGTAGCCGAAGCCGTAGCCGTCGGGGGTGTCCAGGGAGCGGGCGACCAGCACGCCCAGCGGCAGCAGGATCAGTACGGCCACCACGGCCAGCACCGCCGCGAGCAGCGTCCACTGTCCCGCGCCGCGCGGGCGCCGGGCCGTGCGCGCGGGGTCGACGAGCTTCAGGGCGCTCTCGCGCCGCCGTACCGTCCAGGCGTGCACGGCGAGGACCGCGCCGACCGCGGCGAACTGGACGAGGGTCAGGACCGCGGCGGTGGGCAGGTCGAGGAGCTGGGCGGTCTGGCGGTAGATCTCCACTTCGAGCGTGGAGAAGGTGGGGCCGCCGAGGATCTGCACGACGCCGAACGAGGTGAACGTGAAGAGGAAGACCATCAGGGCGGCGGCCGCCACGGCGGGCCCGAGCGCGGGCAGGGTCACCGTGCGCCACGCCGCGAACCGGGAGGCGCCGAGGACCCGGGCGGCTTCCTCCTGGCGCGGGTCGAGCTGTGCCCACAGGCCGCCGACGGTCCGTACGACGACCGCGTAGTTGAAGAAGACATGCGCGAGCAGGATCGCCCACACCGTGGTGTCGAGCCGTACGCCCCACAGCTCGTCAAGGAGCCCGCCCCGGCCGAGCAGCGCCAGGAAGGCGGTGCCGACGACGACGGTGGGCAGCACGAAGGGGACCGTGACCACGGCCCGCAGCAGCTGGCGGCCGGGGAAGTCGAAGCGCGCGAAGACGTACGCGCCGGGCAGCGCGATCAGCAGGGTGAGCGCGGTGGAGGCGAGCGCCTGCCAGGTGGTGAACCACAGGACGTGCCCGATGTCCGGGTCGGTGATCACCTCGCCGATCCGGCCGAGGTGCCAGACGCCGTCGACGCGCAGCCCGCGGCCGACGATCGCGGCCACGGGCCAGGCGAAGAAGAGCGCGAAGAACGCGAGCGGCAGGGCCATCAGGCCGAGCCGCACCGCGTTCGCGCGCACCCTCTTCGCGCCGGGCGTGCGGCTTACTTCAGCACGAGCGAGGACCACGACTTGACCCACTGCTCACGGTTCTTGGAGATCTTCTCCGGAGCGACGTCGTGCGTTTCGGTGACCGTGGCGCCGAACTTGGTGAACAGCTCGGGCAGCTTGGCGTCCTTGAGCACCGGGTTCACGAACATGTTGAGCGGCATGTCCTCCTGGAACTTCTTGGAGATCAGGAAGTCGAGGAGCGCCTTGCCGCCCGCCTCGTTCTTGGCGCCCTTGAGGAGCCCGGCGAACTCGGTCTGGCGGAAGCAGGTGCCGGTGGCGACGCCGGTGGGGGCCTCGGTGGGCTGCGGCTTGGCGTACAGGACCTCGACGGGCGGGCTGGAGGCGTAGGAGACGACCAGCGGGCGGTCGCCCTTGGCCTTCTTGCCGCCGGCCGAGCCGGAGAAGTCCTGGTTGTAGGCCTGCTCCCAGCCGTCGACGACCTTGACGCCGTTGTCCTTGAGCTTCTTCCAGTAGTCCTGCCAGCCGTCGTCGCCGTACTGGGCGGCGCTGCCGAGCAGGAAGCCCAGGCCCGGCGAGGAGGTCGCCGCGTTCTCGGTGACCAGCAGGTTCTTGTACTCGGGCTTGATCAGGTCGGCGAAGGAGCTCGGCGGGCTGAGCTTCTTGTCCGCGAAGTACTTCTTGTCGTAGTTGACGCAGATGTCGCCGGTGTCGATCGGCGTGACCCGGTGCCTGCCCTGGTCGAGCTGGACGGCCGCGGGGACGGCGGCGAGGCCCTTCGCCTCGTACGGGGTGAAGATCCCGTTGTCGAGGGCGCGCGAGAGCAGGGTGTTGTCGACGCCGAAGAAGACGTCGCCGCGCGGGGAACCCTTGGTGAGGATCTCCTGGTTGAGCGCCGCGCCCGCGTCGCCGCTCTTGAGGACCTTGACCGTGTAGCCGGTCTGCGCGGTGAACTCCTTGAGCACCGCGTCGGAGGCGGCGAACGAGTCGTGGCTGACCAGCGTGACGGTCTTGGACATGGTGCCGCCGTCGGACTTGCCGGCGCCGTCGTCCTTGCCGCCGCACGCGGCGAGCGTACTGACCCCGAGGGCGGCGGCGAGCGCGCCGGCCGCCAACTTCTTCGTACTGCGCATGGTTGTGGATCCTCCTGGTGGGACCAGGAAGAGACGCGGCCCTGCTCACCGGGCGGCGGCGAGCAGGGCGCAACAGCTTGAGTGATGACCGAACTTCCTACCCAGAATGACCTGGGCAAGGTTCAGAGGGTCTGCGACCTGACGGTGTCGCACTCTCAGCGCTGTGGCGCTCCCCTGTCGGAATATGCAAATTTCGAGCCCAGACTACCTCTCGGACGCGGCGAGCTGTCCGCACGCTCCGTCGATCTCCTGGCCACGGGTGTCCCGGACGGTGACCGGCACCCCGTGGGCGGCGATGGCCTCGACGAACGCCTTCTCGTCCTCGGGGCGCGAGGCGGTCCACTTCGAGCCCGGCGTCGGGTTCAGCGGGATCAGGTTGACGTGGACGCGCTTGCCCTTGAGGAGGCGGCCGAGCAGGTCACCGCGCCAGGCCTGGTCGTTGATGTCGCGGATCAGTGCGTACTCGATCGAGATGCGGCGGCCGGACTTCTCCGCGTACTCCCACGCCGCGTCCAGGACCTCGCGGACCTTCCAGCGCGTGTTGACCGGGACCAGGGTGTCGCGCAGCTCGTCGTCCGGCGCGTGCAGCGACACGGCGAGGCGGCACTTGAAGCCCTCGTCGGCGAAGCGGTGCATGGCCGGGACCAGGCCGACGGTGGAGACGGTGATGCCGCGCTGGGACAGGCCCAGGCCGTCGGGCTCGGGGTCGGTGAGGCGGCGGATGGAGCCGACGACCCGCTTGTAGTTGGCGAGCGGCTCGCCCATGCCCATGAAGACGATGTTCGACAGGCGCGCCGGGCCGCCGGGGACCTCGCCGTCGCGCAGTGCGCGCATGCCGTCGACGATCTGGTGCACGATCTCGGCGGTCGACAGGTTGCGGTCCAGGCCCGCCTGGCCGGTCGCGCAGAACGGGCAGTTCATACCGCAGCCGGCCTGCGAGGAGATGCACATGGTCACCCGGTCGGGGTAGCGCATCAGGACCGACTCGACGAGCGTCCCGTCGTGCAGCCGCCACAGCGTCTTGCGGGTGGTGTCGTCGTCGCACGAGATGTGCCGCACCACCGACATCAGGTCCGGCAGCAGCTCCTCCTGGAGCCGGGTGCGCGCGGCCGCGGGGATGTCCGTCCACTCGGCCGGGTCGTGCGCGTACCGCGCGAAGTAGTGCTGCGAGAGCTGCTTGGCGCGGAACGGCTTCTCGCCGATCGCGGCGACAGCCTCTTTCCGCTCGGCGGGCGAGAGGTCGGCGAGGTGCCGCGGCGGCTTCTTGGCTCCGCGGGGGGCGACGAAAGTGAGTTCTCCGGGCTTCGGCATGGTCCCACCAGTGTCTCAGACATACGGAAAGGGGCTCGCCGTCCTGTGGACAACGAGCCCCCGACCGATGAAACAGCAGGTCAGCGCCTGGTGAAGCAGCCGGTCAGCTGCCGACGAAGGCGACCATCAACAGCCACACCACTGGTGCCGTAGGCAGCAAGGAGTCCAGGCGGTCCATGATGCCGCCGTGGCCGGGCAGCAGCGTGCCCATGTCCTTGATGCCGAGGTCCCGCTTGATCATCGACTCGCCGAGGTCGCCGAGCGTGGCGCTCGCCGCGACCGCGAGGCCGAGCAGCAGGCCCTGCCACCACTGGCCGTCGTCGATGAGGAACTGCATGCACACCGCGCCCGCCGCCATCGCGAACGTCACCGCGCCGAGCAGGCCCTCACGGGTCTTGCCGGGGCTGATGCGCGGCGCCAGCTTCGTCTTGCCGAAGCGCCAGCCGATGGCGTACGCGCCGGTGTCGCTGACCACGGTCAGCAGCAGGAAGACGAAGACCCGCCAGGGCCCGTCGTCGGCGGTCAGCATCATCGCGACGAACGTGGCCAGGAACGGCACGTAGAACGCCGCGAAGACACCCGCGGTGACGTCCTTGAGATAGCCCTCGGGCTTCTCCGTCATCCGCCACACCAGCACCGCGAGCGACGTGAGCGCCATCGCGACCCAGGCGCCTTCGGCACCGCGCGCGTAGCCGGCGACGACCATCGCCGCGCCGCCCACCGCGAGCGGCACCAGCGGCGCCTTGATGCCCTTGCGCTCGTCGAGCCGGGAGGTGAGCTCCCACAGGCCGACGACGACCGCCACCGCGATCACCCCGACGAAGACGGCCTTGACGACGAACAGCGACGCCAGGATCACCGCGCCGAGCCCGACGCCGACCCCTATCGCGGCCCGCAGGTCGCGCCCGGCCCGCTTCTTCTCCGGCTGCGCGGGCCGCTGCGGCTGCTGCGGAGTCGAAGGTGGTACCGAGCTGGGCATGGGCTCCTGCGGCGTCTCTTCGCGGAACAGGGGACCGCTCACCCGAGCGGCCCCCCGGTCACGTTGTTCGCGGTCTACGGCGTCTCTGCCCGCGTCTGGCACTGCGGGCGATCGGTGCGTCCGGGACGGGGCGTCATACGCATCGTAGGCAGCGCCCGCCGAAGGCACCTCCTGGGAAGGCCCCTGGTCGGACGGCCCCCAGTGCTCGGGGCGCGGCGGAGCCCCCCAGGAAGAGTCGTTCATCAGACTTCGAGCAGCTCTGCTTCCTTGTGCTTGAGCAGCTCGTCCACCTGCGCGACGTACTTCGCGGTGGTGTCGTCGAGCTCCTTCTCCGCACGGCGGACCTCGTCCTCGCCGGACTCCTTGTCCTTGACGAGCTTGTCGAGGGCGTCCTTGGCCTTGCGGCGCACGGAACGGATCGACACCTTGGAGTCCTCGGCCTTGGTCCGGGCGACCTTGATGTAGTCCCGGCGGCGCTCCTCCGTCAGCTCCGGGAACGTCACCCGGATGATGGAGCCGTCATTGCTCGGGTTGACGCCCAGGTCCGAGTCGCGGATCGCCTGCTCGATGTTGCGCAGCGCGCTCTTGTCGAACGGGGTCACCACGGCCATGCGCGGCTCGGGCACCGAGAACGAGGCCAGCTGGTTGATCGGCGTCAGCGCACCGTAGTAGTCAGCCACGATCTTGTTGAACATCGCCGGGTGCGCACGGCCGGTGCGAATCGCGGCGAAGTCCTCCTTGGCGACCACGACGGCCTTCTCCATCTTCTCCTCGGCTTCGAGGAGGATTTCTTCGATCACCACTTGCTCCTGCATGTCTTGAGTGGGCCGGGAGTGCTCCGTGGGGTGCTCAACGGCCCTGCGTAACCCGCGTCTTCCCCTGCACGGTGTCCGACCGTCAGGGGATTGTCCATCCCCCGGTCAGGCCCGGGTGCCCTGGTCGCTCACGAGCGTGCCGATCTTCTCACCCTTGACCGCGCGAGCGATATTGCCCTCGGCGAGCAGTTCGAAGACAAGGATGGGGAGGTTGTTGTCGCGGCAGAGGGTGATGGCCGTCATGTCCGCCACCTTCAGGTCGCGGGTGATGACCTCGCCGTACTCCAGCGCGTCGAACTTCACGGCGTCCGGGTTGACGCGGGGGTCGGAGTCGTAGACCCCGTCCACCCCGTTCTTGCCCATCAGCATGGCCTCGGCGTCGATCTCCAGGGCGCGCTGGGCGGCCGTGGTGTCGGTGGAGAAGTACGGCATGCCCATGCCCGCGCCGAAGATGACGACGCGTCCCTTCTCCAGGTGGCGCACCGCGCGCAGCGGGATGTACGGCTCCGCGACCTGGCCCATCGTGATGGCGGTCTGGACCCGGGAGTCGATGCCCTCCTTCTCCAGGAAGTCCTGGAGAGCGAGGCAGTTCATGACCGTGCCGAGCATGCCCATGTAGTCGGAGCGGGCCCGGTCCATGCCGCGCTGCTGGAGCTCGGCTCCACGGAAGAAGTTGCCGCCGCCGATGACGACGGCGATCTGCGCGCCGTCCCGTACGACATTGGCGATCTCGCGGGCGATGGCGTGCACGACGTCGGGGTCCACGCCGAGACCCCCTCCGCCGGCGAACGCCTCACCGGAGAGCTTCAGCATGAAGCGCCCGGTCACCTTGCCGTCGTCGCGCTTGTGGTCAGCCTGGGTGGCGGCGTCCGCGCCCTGATTCATGGGGATCTCCTCGTACACATACGAAGAAGGCCATTGCCGGTGGGTGCTGTGTCCCTGAGCGGCAATGGCCTCCTCGTCAGATCTGCGGTCGTCCGTCGCGAGCGCGGCCGACGACTGCCTCAGACCCTAGCGGGGTCTTCCGTCGATCGCTGAACGGACTCAGATGCCGACCTTGATGCGCGAGAAGCGCTTCAGGGTGACACCGGCCTCGTCCAGAACCTTCTGGACGGACTTCTTGTTGTCGAGCGCGTACGGCTGGCCAAGGAGCGTGGCGTCCTTGAAGAAGCCGTTGACGCGACCCTCGACGATCTTCGGGAGCGCGGCCTCGGGCTTGCCCTCGGCGCGCGTGGTCTCCTCGGCGACACGACGCTCGGTCTCGACGATCTCGGCCGGGACGTCCTCGCGGGACAGCCACTTCGGGGCGAACGCGGCGATGTGCTGCGCGATGCCCTTGGCGACGTCGGCGTCGGCCTTGTCCAGCTCGACCAGAACACCGATCTGCGGCGGCAGGTCGGGCATGGTGCGGTGCATGTACGCGAAGACGAAGCCGTCGCCGTACTGCGCGAAGCGGTCCAGGACGATCTTCTCGCCCAGGTTGGCGTTGGCCTCGTCGACGTACGCCTGGACGGTCTTGCCGGCCTCGATCTCGGAGGCGAGCAGCGCCTCCAGGTCGGCCGGGGAGGTCGCGGCGACGTGCGCGGCCAGCGCGGCGGCGGTGGCCTGGAACTTCTCGCCCTTGGCGACGAAGTCCGTCTCGCACTTCAGCTCAAGGATGACACCGGAGGTGTTGTCCTCGGCGATGAGGGAGACGACCGCACCGTTCTCGGCGGAACGGCCCTCGCGCTTGGCGACGCCCTTCTGGCCCTTGATGCGCAGCGCCTCGACGGCCTTGTCGACGTTGCCGTCGGCCTCGTCCAGCGCCTTCTTGCAGTCCATCATGCCGGCGCCGGTGAGCTCGCGGAGCTTCTTGACGTCAGCGGCGGTGTAGTTCGCCATGAGTCTGTGTTTCTCTCTCGAAGTCTGACTCGAAGTCTGAAAGATCTACGGGGCTACGGGGTGACGGCGGGGGCACAGCCTGTGCCCCCGCCGTCACCGCCGAAGCGAAGACCGTGAAGGTCAGGCCTGCTCGGCGTCCGCGGCCGGAGCCTCGTCGGCCGGGGCCTCAGCGGCCGGAGCCTCGGCAGCGGCCTCGGCCGGCTTCTCGGCCTCGGCGGCCGGAGCCTCGGCGGCAACGGCCTCGGCCGCGGGGGCCTCGGCGTCGTCGGCCTTCTTGTCACCCTCAAGCAGGTCGCGCTCCCACTCGGCGAGCGGCTCGCCAGCGGCCTTCTCGCCCGGCTTCGAGTCACCGGTGGCGACGCCGGAACGGGCGATCAGGCCCTCGGCGACGGCGTCGGCGATCACGCGGGTGAGCAGGGTGACGGAGCGGATCGCGTCGTCGTTGCCCGGGATCTTGTAGTCGACCTCGTCGGGGTCGCAGTTCGTGTCGAGGATCGCGACGACCGGGATGTGGAGCTTGCGCGCCTCACCGACGGCGATGTGCTCCTTCTTGGTGTCGACGATCCAGACGGCGCTGGGAACCTTCGACATCTCGCGGATACCACCGAGGGTCTTCTCCAGCTTGGCCTTCTCGCGCGAGAGGACCAGGAGCTCCTTCTTGGTGAGACCCGAGGCCGCGACGTCCTCGAAGTCGATCTGCTCAAGCTCCTTGAGGCGCTGCAGACGCTTGTAGACGGTGGAGAAGTTGGTCAGCATGCCGCCGAGCCAGCGCTGGTTCACGTAGGGCATGCCCACGCGAGTCGCCTGCTCCGCGATGGCTTCCTGAGCCTGCTTCTTCGTACCGACGAACATGATGGAGCCGCCGTGCGCGACGGTCTCCTTGACGAACTCGTAGGCGCGGTCGATGTACGACAGCGACTGGAGCAGGTCGATGATGTAGATGCCGTTGCGCTCGGTGAAGATGAAGCGCTTCATCTTCGGGTTCCAGCGACGGGTCTGGTGACCGAAGTGGACGCCGCTCTCCAGCAGCTCCCGCATCGTGACGACGGCCATGGCCGTACTCCTTGAGGTACTCGGTTATCGCGGCTGCCGGTCGGCTGCCGCGCCTGACGCCCCAATGCGCCGTGCCCCGCACCGTGTGACAGGTGAAGGACCGAGAGACGCGGCCGGTGGTCTGGACCATCGGCGGGGCGTGCGAAGTCGACCCGGTGACCCGGATCGCCACAAGAAGTGTACGGGACCCTCACCGTGCCGGGTGACGCCACTGTCCACAACCGGCTGGTTGTCCACAGCCCCGGCCCATGATCACCGCGAAACGCCGGTTTTCGCGATGCTTCCTCCATGAACCGCAAGCACCACACACCAGGCCGCCGCCGCTTACGCCGCGCCCTGCTCGCCCTGGGGGCGACGGGGGTGGCGGGGGCATCGCTGGCGGCAGGCGGGCCGGTGGGGGCGGGGGTGGGGGACGTGTCGGCCCCGGTGGCCTTGGCCAGGGCCATGGGGGCCCCGGGCTTGGTCGTCGTCGGCAGGGTTTGGCCCGTCCCCGGCCCACCGGTGGTCGTACGAGGCTGGGACCCCCCGGCCACGCCGTACGGCCCCGGCCACCGAGGCGTCGACCTGGCGGCACCACCGGGGACGGAGATCCGTGCGGTCGCGGCGGGCCGGGTGACCTTCGCGGGCCCCGTCGCGGGCCAGGGCGTCCTCACGATCACCCTGGACGGCTCCGGAAGCCCACCACTCCGGACGACGTACGAGCCGGTCCACGCCCTCGTCCACCCGGGCGAACGCGTGTCGGCGGGCCAGCCGGTGGCGGTCCTGGACGCGGAACCGCCGCACTGCGGGGAGGAAGGGTGCCTGCACTGGGGGCTGAAACGGGGGGATGCCTATGTGAACCCGCTGGCTTTGATGCGCGGGGGGCATTCGCGGCTGCTGCCGGTGATGGGGGTTGGGGTGGGGGGTTAGGACGAGGGGAGGGGGGGGTGGGGGGCGGGGGGGGGAGGGGAGGGGAGGCCCCCCGGGGTCAGCCGACCACGCCTCGCAAGGCCATTCCTACCGCCGCTTCCGTGATCGCCGCCGGGTCTTCCGCCGCGCCGAGTTCGATGCGGCGGACTGCGGCGTCGACCACGCCCTGGAGGAGCATCGCGGCGAGGCGGGGTTGGGTGTGGCCCAGGTCGCCGAGGGCTTCCACGATCATGGCGATGAGGCCGCCGTGGGCGGCGCGGATCTTCTCGCGGGCGCCCGCGTCGAGCTCGCTGGCGGAGATGGCGACGACGGCGCGGTGGCGCTGGTCGCCGACGAGCTCCAGTTGGCGGCGTACGTACGCCTCGACCTTCTCCTCTGGGCCAGCGGCCTGCTGCATGGCGGCTTCGATGTCGGCCGCCCACTGCGGGAAGTCGACGGAGCAGAGCTCTTCGACGACGGCGGCCCGGGAGCGGAAGTACTCGTACACGGAGGACCGGGCGAGCCCGGTGCGCTCGGCCAGGGCGGGGAAGGTCAGGGCGTCGGTGCCGCCTTGGGACAGCAGAGAGCGTGCGGCGTCCAGCAGGGCGGCGCGCTGCATGGCGCGGTGCTCGGCCACTGAGGCCGCTCGAATCCTTGGCACCGCTCCACTGTAAGGCTGGGGCGGGGATCCGCGGAGGGACGCTTTACCGGGGTTGTGCTCAGCGGCCCACGTCGGCGAGTTTGGCCCGCAGCTGGAGGACGGACTTCGTGTGGATCTGGCTGACGCGGCTCTCGGTGACGCCGAGGACGTTGCCGATCTCGGCGAGGGTGAGGCCTTCGTAGTAGTAGAGGGTGACGACCGTCTTCTCGCGCTCCGGCAGCGTGTTGATGG
The DNA here is from genome assembly GCF_041435195.1 of Streptomyces sp. NBC_00224. NCBI lineage: Bacteria > Bacillati > Actinomycetota > Actinomycetes > Kitasatosporales > Streptomycetaceae > Streptomyces > Streptomyces sp. NBC_00224. The sequence goes on along the minus strand of NZ_CP108106.1, from coordinate 6,463,457 downwards.
CGCGGGCGAGCAGTCTGCGCAGCTCGCGGCCCTCGGCGACCTCGACGGGGTCGTCGGCGGCGGTGTCCTCCAGGGTGTCCATGAGGCTGAGCCGGTCGCCGCCCTCGCCGCCGACGTGCAGCAGCTCTTCGAGCGCGACCACGTTGGCGAGCGACAACTGGCTGAATACGGCGTGCAGTTCCTCGACCGCGATGCCCATCTCGGCCGCGACTTCGTTCTCCGATGGCGTACGGCGCAACTGTGCTTCGAGGGTCGCGTAGGCGCGCTCGACGGCGCGGGCCTTCTGCCGTACGGAGCGCGGGATCCAGTCGAGTGCGCGGAGTTCGTCGATCATCGCGCCCCGGATGCGCGTGATGGCGTACGTCTCGAACTTGATGGCCCGCTCGATGTCGAACTTCTCGATGGCGTCGATGAGTCCGAAGACTCCGGAGGAGACGAAGTCGGCCTGTTCGACGTTGGGCGGCAGCCCGACGCTCACCCGGCCCGCGACGTATTTGACCAGCGGCGAGTAGTGCAGGATCAGCTGTTCGCGCAGGCGCTCGTCGCCGCTGTTCTTGTACGAGCGCCACAGTTCGTCGACGGACGAGGGCGCCGGTGGTCGCACGGTGCCGCCGGCGCGGGCAGCGGGGGGAGCTGCCGTGCGATCAGACCCGGAGGTGTGCTGGGGCATTCGTTGCCTTGAGCCGTTCTGCTGTGACGTGAGCGGGGAGCTGTCTCTGCTGCGGGGTTCTCGTGAGCGTAGCGTGACCGGGCTGTTGCGGTGCGCAAACGTCGGGGGATCGGGCTTGCCCGGTGCGGGCGGCCGGTCACGCGCGGGGGTGGGGGCCGTCGCGGGGTGCGTCGGCCCCGAAAGCGCTGGCGTGCGGCCCTCGGTGGTCATCGGCCTTACCTTTTCACCCGAATGCTCCAGGTCAAGCACCGCCTCGCCGCGTGCCGGGCGTACGGACGGGGCTTGACGTCAACCGCCAGCCGTCCCCTTCCCGTTCGACGAACCCCAGGGAGTGCAGTTCGTACAGCCTGCCGAGGGCTTCCTCGGGCGTGGTCGCGGCCTCGCGGGCGATGTCCCGTACGGGGGCTTCGCCATGGCCGGGCAGGGCGTCGAGTACGCGTGCGGTGGCGGGGGCCAGGAGGTCCCTGGGCAGGACGGGGCCCCGGCGGGCCGGGGCGAGTTCGCCCATCTCCCCCACGAGTTCGACGACTTCGGCGGCGTCGGTGACCAGGGCGGCGTCGCCGCGCAGCAGTTCGTGGACTCCGGCGGAGAGTCCGCTGGTGGCTGGGCCTGGTACGCCTATGGTGTGGCGGCCGAGCCGTTGGGCGTTGCGCGCGGTGACGAGGGAGCCGCTGCGGTACTCGGCCTCGACCACGACGGTGCCTCTGGTGAGGGCCGCGATCACGCGGTTGCGCTGGACGAACCGGCTGGGGGTTGGATGGTCACCCGGCGGCAACTCCGCGACGAGTACGCCTTGTTCGGCGATACGGCTGATCAACTCGGCGTGGGCGCGCGGGTAGACGACATCGACCCCGCTGGCGAGGACGGCGATGGTGGCGCCGCCTGCCGCGAGGGCGCCGCGATGGGCGGCGCCGTCCACGCCCGCGGCGGCGCCGGAGACGACCACCCAGCCCTTTTCGGCGAGCCCTGCGCCGAGGGTGGCGCCCATGTGGGCGCCGTAGGGCGTACAGGCTCGGGCGCCGACCACGGCGACGGATCTCAGTGCCCATAACCGCAGGTCGGCCGGGCCCCGCAGCCAGAGCCCGACCGGGCGGGTGTCGCCCAGGTCGTCGAGCTGTCCCGGCCACTCGTGGTCTTCGGGGCAGATGAACCGCCCGCCGAGCGCGGCCAGCGTGGCCAGGTCCCGCTCGGGGTCGATGCCCGCCGCGCGTCTGCGGTACCCGGCGAGCCGTGCGGCGCTCACTCCGGTGAGCGGGTCGTCGGCGTCCTCGGGCGAGGTGAGGCGCCGCATCAGTTCCACCGCCCCGTACGTACGCAGCCATCGGCCGCCCCGCTCGTCCCCGGGCTCGATGACCCTGGTCAGCGCGGCCCGCGCCAGCCGCTCACGGTCGTCGCCCGGGCAGCCCCGGGCCTGGCCGCCCTCGCCCGCGCCGACATCGTCGCCGACTCCGCCACCGACCAGGCCCTCCCCGTCCGGCCCAGCGGCCGCCCCGGTGGGCAGTTCCCCCGCTCGGCCGGGAAGGGGGTCGGGGGCGGGTCTGGAACCGGGGCCAGGGCCGGTCCCGGGGACGGGAAGAGACCCCGGCCCGGGGCCAAGCCCACCCCCAGGCCCGGCCCCCGTCACCCCGCACCCCCCACCAGCAGCGGCGCACCCCTGGAGATGCCCGTTCTCAGTTCCAGCGCGAGGCCGATGTGGGTCTCGTCCGGGCGGTCGTCGCCGCAGAGGTCGGCGAGGGTCCAGGCGACGCGTAGGACGCGGTCGAGGCCTCTGGCGGTCAGCAGGCCGCGTTCCATGTCCCGTTCGGCCGCGGCGAGGGCTCCGGGGGCTGTGACCCAGCGGGTGCGCAGCTCGTGTCCGGGGACTTCGCTGTTGGTGGTCCAGGGCGTGCCCTGGAGGCGGGCGGCGGCCCGTTCCCTGGCGGCCAGGACGCGTTCGGCGACCAGCGCCGTGGTTTCGCCGCGTCCGCCTTGGGCGAGCAGGTCCTCGCGCCGGACAGGCTCGGCCTCCACGCGCAGGTCGACGCGGTCGAGGAGCGGTCCGGAGAGCCGGGCCTGGTAGCGGCGGATGACGGACGGGGGGCATTCGCAGCCCGCGCCGTGCAGCGTGTGGCGGCCGCAGGGGCAGGGGTTGGCGGCGAGGACCATGAGGAACCGGGCGGGAAGACGGACGACGCCAGCGCTGCGGGCGACGACGACGTGTCCGGCCTCCAGGGGCTGGCGCAGGGAGTCGAGGGCCTTGCCGGTGAACTCGGGGGCTTCGTCGAGGAACAGGACGCCTCGATGGGCGAGCGAGACGGCTCCGGGCCGTGGCAGGCCGTTGCCTCCGCCGACGAGGGACTGCATGGTCGCCGAGTGGTGGGGTGCGCAGTAGGGGGCTTTGTGGACGAGGGGTTTGCCCGGGGGCAGGATTCCGGCGACCGAGTGGATCGCGGTGACTTCGAGGGATTCCCGGCGGGTGAGTGGCGGCAGGATGCCGGGGAGCCGTTCGGCCAGCATGGTTTTGCCTGCGCCGGGCGGTCCGTACAGCATCAGGTGGTGGCCGCCGGCCGCGGCGACTTCCAGGGCGGTGCGGGCGGTGCGCTGGCCGGCGACGTCGGCGAGGTCGGGCGGGCTGGTGTCGGCGTCGATGGAGAGGCCGGTGCCGACTCCGGCGCCGGGGACGACCAGTCCGGCGAGCATGGCGTCGGGTCTGCCCTGCTGGTCGGGTTCCTCCTCGGGCACGGGTTCGTCGGTGAGGACGGCGATGAGCTGGCGCAGGCTCCGCACGCCGAGGACGGAGATGCCGGGGACCAGGGACGCTTCGGCCGCGGTCTGTTCGGGGACGACGACCTGTTCGTATCCGGCCTCTGCGGCGGCGAGGACGGCGGGCAGGATGCCGCGGACGGGGCGCACTCGGCCGTCGAGGCCGAGTTCGCCGATCATCACCAGGTCGGCGAGCTCTCTGGGGTCGATGCGCTCGGCGGCGCCGAGGACGGCGCAGGCCACGGCGAGGTCGAAGCCGCTGCCGCTCTTGGGGACGGAGGCGGGGCTGAGGCCGACGGTGAGTTTCTTCTGGGGCCAGTCGCCGCCGGAGTTGACGACGGCGGCTCTGACGCGGTCGCGGCTTTCGCTGAGGCTCTTGTCGGGCAGGCCGACGAGGGTAAAGGCGGCGACGCCCGGTTCCAGGTCGGCCTGGACTTCCACGACGACGCCCTCGACGCCGACGAGCGCCACGGAGCAGGTGCGGGCGAATCCCATCTACGCCACCCCCCGCACGTGTTCGGCGCGGGGGGCGCCGCGCTGGGGCAGGACGACGCCGACGAGGTCGATGCGGACGCCGCCGCGCGGCGGTCCTCCGTGGTCGGCCAGCCATCGCTCGGCGAGGTGTCTGAGCCGCTCGGCCTTGGCGGGGGTGACGGCCGCCATGGGGTGTTCGAACGGGCCCGCTCTGCGTGTCTTGACTTCGCAGACCACCAGCACGTCGCCGTCACGGGCGACGATGTCGATCTCTCCGGTCCTGCCGTTGCGCCAGTTGCGGGCGACCACTGTCATTCCGGCGTCGGCCAGCAGTCTGGCCGCCACGTCTTCGCCGTACTGCCCGAGTGCTCCTCGTGCGTTCATTTCGGCACCACCTCCGGCACCGACTGTCACGCACCCGCCGCCATCGAGTGGATCTTGGTGGACAGTCGGGCCATTGTGGATAACCCGGCCATCCGCACGGTGGACGCGGCGAAATCGGTTGACGCCCCGAACTCCCCGAAACGCCGCGAGCGCCGTGGACGCGGAGGATCAGCCCCCCGGAAGCTCCAGGTCGCTCTTGTTGAGCTCCTCGATGTTCACGTCCTTGAATGTGAGGACGCGGACCTGCTTGACGAAGCGGGCCGGCCTGTACATGTCCCAGACCCAGGCATCCGCCATCGACACCTCGAAGAACACCTCGCCCTGGACCGAGTGCACCTGCATCTCGTAGTCGTTGGTGAGGTAGAAACGCCGCTCGGTCTCGATCACGTATTTGAACAGACCGACGACGTCGCGGTACTCCCGGTAGAGCTTCAGCTCCATCTCGGTCTCGTACTTTTCGAGGTCCTCGGCGCTCATGGCATGTTCCCCTTCAGCCGTGCGTCCCCCTATTGTGCGTCAGCCCCCCGGACCCCTAGACGATTTCCGGAGCCAGGACCACCGGCGCACCCGGAGGACCTTCGTCGAGCAGCGTGCGCAGCAGCTCGGCGAGTCTGGTCGGGTACACCGTCTCACGGGCCGCCGACAGTTCGGCGGAGGTCCACCACCTCAGCCCCGCGGTACTGCGTCGTTCCAGCTCGGTGAGGTCGGTCGGCGCGGCCTCGGTCTGAGCGGTACGGGCCAGGAAGTACCACTCGTCCTGGTCCCAGCGGCGCCCGTCGAAGGGGAACGAGCACATCCGGCGCCACAGCACCGGCCCCAGCTGCACGTCCGTGATCCCCGTCTCCTCGGCCAGCTCGCGCAGCGCCGCCTGGGCCCGGGTCTCGTCGCCCTCCAGGCCGCCGCCGGGGGTGAACCACCAGGTGTCGTCGGGATTGTCCGGTTCGTATCCGTGCATCAGCAGAATGCGGTCCTGCGGATCGAGCAGCACGACCCGGGCGACCTTGCGAAACCCCGGCGCCTCGCCGCCATACAGCCCGCCAGGCCCACTGGCCTCACCAGTCCTGCCAGCCTCAGGCCGACGCCCACGAGCCTCACCGGTCCCACCAGCGCCGCCGGCCTCGCCAGCCTCAGGCCGAAGCCCCCTAGCCCCACCGGACCCACCAACCTCACTGCCCCGCAACCGGCACCTCCCGCCCCACCGCGCCGCCGCCCCGCTTCCCGGCCCCGCGCCGGCCAAGGCTTCGCGCCAGCGGTCCGTAGGCCGCGCCGACCACGATCAGGACGGCTCCGGCGACCACCGCGCCCACGACCAGCATGAGCGGGCCGGGCTGCGAGATGCCGCCCGGCAGCGCCTTGAAGCCCGTCGGACGCTTCAGCATGCCGTCCAGCGGCCACGCCACGGCGTCCACGCGCGCGCTGACGGCCGAGCGCGGCACCGAGCCGTTCGCCGCGTCCTCCAGGTGCACCCGGGAGTCCAGCGAGACGTCGCGCTCGTCGCCGAGGAGGAAGAGCTGGTCCTTGGGGACGGTGGCGCTGAACTTGGTCGTGGAGGGGGCCGTGTTGTGCAGATACGGTTCGTCGATCGCCTGGCCGTTGACGGTCAGCTTGCCGCCCTGGTCGCAGCACTTGACGGTGTCGCCGCCGATACCGACGACGCGCTTGACCATGGGGACGTCGCCCCAGACCTTGTCCTTGAAGATCACCACGTCGCCGCGCTTGACGTCAGCGCCGTCGATCCGCTGGGCGAGGACCCGGTCGCCTGCCTTGACCGTCGGGTTCATGGACTGGGTCGGCACCGTGTACGGCTTGTACTCGACGGCGCCCCAGGCGAACCCGCCGAGGAAGAGCACACAGCCGACGGCCACGGCCAGTCCCGACAGCAGATTGCCGAGACCGCGGCCGCGGCCGTCGTCCGTACGTCCTGTTCCGCTCATCCCAGTGCTCCTCCCCCGGTCATCCGCGTCCTGCGCGGGCCCCGGAGATCGACGATCTGGGACGGCACCCTACCCGGCGGTATCCCGCGCGGTCAGCCCTCCCGGGTGAGGTCGGTGCCCTCGATCGCGTCACTCGGCCGGGTGAGCCGGCGGCGCCACAGCACGATCGGCACCGCGCCCGCGAGCCCCGCCGCCACCGGGGCCGCCGAGCCCATGCCGTTGAGGCCCTTCTGGTCGAAGGTGCCCGGGATGCCGAGCCAGTCGAGGCGGTTGAGCGGCCAGGCGATGGTGAACGCGCGGCCCACGACGTCGTCGTTGGAGACGGTGCCGCCGCCCGGCAGCTCCTGGTGGTAGCGGGAGTCCAGCGAGTTCTGGCGGTGGTCGCCCATCACCCAGATCCGGCCCTTGGGGACCTTGATCGGGCCGAACGGCATGTCGTCGCAGGCGCTGTCGCCGGGGAAGATGTACGGCTCGTTCAGGGCGTGGCCGTTGACCTTGACCGGGCCGCCCTTCTTGCACTCCACGGTGTCGCCGCCGGTCGCGATGACCCGCTTGATCAGGTCCTTCTCCTCGGCGGACGGCATCAGGCCGATGAAGCTGAGGAACTTCTGCACCACGTTGGGCTCGGCCGGCTTCTGGTCCTCCAGCCAGCCGCCCGGGTCGTGGAAGACGACGACCTCGCCGCGCTCGGGCGTGGAGCCGAACCACGGCGTCAGCTTGTCGACCAGGACGCGGTCACCGCGCTGGAGGGTGTTCTGCATCGAGTCCGAGGGGATCGAGAACGCCTGCACCAGGAACGTCTTGATCAGCAGCGCGAGGATCAGCGCGATGCCGATGAGCAGCGGCAGCTCCTTCCAGAAGGAGCGCTGCTTTCTGGGGGCGGGGTCCGAGGGGGTGGGGTCCGGGCCGCCGCCCGGCTCGCCGTCACCTCCCGAGCCGCCGTCGGCGGTGCCGCCACCGCCGCTGTCGGCCTGAGCCTGTGCGGGAGAGTCGGCGTGCCGGTCCGGCCGCTCCTCGGGCTCGTCGTGTCCGGATCGTGCGCCGACCGCCAAATCCCCCACATCCACTCCTCACTCCGTGCCACCGCCCGCGCCGTGCCAGGCGCAGGCCCACCACTCCCATAACGAGCGGGAGTTCCGCAGGGCTCGGGGGCAGGATCGCTTCGTTCGATTTCGGGTCATCCGATATCGATTTATTTACTGCTACTTCATGTGATCTGTCGGGATCCGCAGCCGGATCCCGGGAAGACACCCTATGCGACGCACCGAGCGCGTTATCCGACCTGCCGGGCGCGTCCGGCACCGAGCCGAATGTCCCGGGCTCCTCCAGCCACTTCCAGCGGTCGAAGGGCCAGCCGATGACGACGGCCCGCCCGATGACCCCGCCCTCGGAGACGGTCCCGTGGTACGCCTCGTCGAGGTGGAAGCGGGAATCGGCCGAATTCGAGCGGTGGTCGCCCATCATGAAGAGCCGTCCCTCGGGCACCTTCACCTCGAAGTTGATCTCCGAGGGCGGGTTGCCCGGGTTCACATAGGGCTCGTCCAGGGGCACGCCGTTGACGGTGACCTTGCCGCCCGCGTCACAGCACTTCACGGTGTCGCCGCCGACCGCGATGACCCGCTTGATGAGGTCCTGCTCGTTGTCGGAGGGCAGCAGCCCGATGAAGGTGAGGGCCTGCTTGACCTGCTTGACGACCACCGGGTCGCTGCCGCCGGTGGTCTTCTTCTCCTCCTTGAGCCAGCCGCCGGGGTCCTTGAAGACCACCACGTCGCCGCGCTGCGGCTTCGAGCCGAACCAGGGCGTGAGCTTGTCGACGAGCACCCGGTCGCCGATGGTGATCGTCTGCTGCATCGAGCCGGACGGGATCACGAAGGCCTGGACGAGGAACGTCTTCAGTACGAGGGCGATGAGCACCGCCACCCCGACGAGCAGGGGTATCTCCTTCACCGCGGACCTGCGCCGACGGCGCTTCACCTTCCGGGCGAGCCTGCGCCGGTCGGCCCGGCCCTGCTGGGCCCGGCGGCCGGGTGGGCGCTCGGCGGCCGCCGCCTCCGTGGGAGGCGAGGCGGGCCCGGAGGGTCCCGAAGGGCCGTCGGGGCCCGTCGGTTCGGCCGTGGGTGCCTCGGATGCCGCGAAGGCGTCGGGCTGCGGGGTGGGCCCCGCGGCAGCTCTCGCTCCTCGCGCCGTCGCACGCGACGTCGGCCGGGTACCGGTGGGCAGCGGCTCGTCGGCCGGGCGGGGCGCCGAGCGCGGGCGCCCGCGGTTACCCATGGGCGCCGCCCGGTGCGGGCACGCGCGCGAAGGCGCCGGAGCCGCCGATCCCCGACCAGCGGCCGAAGGGCCAGCCGATCCAGTCGACCCGCCCCACCACGTGGTCCACGGGCACCATGCCGCCGCCCGGGGAGCCGAGGTGGTCGCGGGAGTCGCTGGAGCGCGAGCGGTGGTCGCCCAGGACGAAGAGGGTGCTGTCGGGCACCACGATGTCGAACGGCACCTGGGAGGGGGCGTCGCCCGGGTGCACGTACTCCTCGGTCACCGGTCTCCCGTTCACCTGGACCCTCCCGCCCTTGTCGCAGCACACGATCCGGTCGCCGCCGACGCCGACGACCCGTTTCACGTAGACGTTCCCGGCGGACTCCGTCAGCCCCAGGGCCGCAACGGCTGAACGAAGGGCCCTGCCCACGGGGTTCCCCTCGGGCGCCTCGTCCGTGAAAGAGCCCCGGCCGTCGAAGACGACGACGTCACCGCGGGCCGGATGGCTGCCGAAACGGTACGCCAGCTTGTTGACCAGGACCCGGTCGCCCACTTTCAGGGTGGGTTCCATGGAGCCGCTGGGGATCAGGAAGGGCTGGACGACGAAGTGGCTGAACAGCAGCAGGAAGAGCAGGCACACCGCGAACAGGGCCGCGGTCTTGCGCCAGGGCCCTTCCAGGTGGGCGGCGACGGCGGGAAAACGCGCGGAGCGCGACCCCCGCTCCGGCCCCGGCTGAGGGGTGGAGGGGAGGTCGCGCTCCGTGTGCTGTGCTTCGGTGTCCATCGGGGGCAGAGCCTATCCGCCCGTCCTGTGGAACCGTGCGCGAGTGTGGTGGGCCGCAGCTCACCGCCGAGCCGGAGCTCAGTTGTCGCGCTTCTCCTTGATCTTCGCGGCCTTGCCGCGGAGCTCGCGCAGGTAGTACAGCTTCGCGCGGCGGACGTCACCGCGGGTGACGAGCTCGATCTTCTCGAAGATCGGGGAGTTCACCGGGAAGGTGCGCTCGACGCCGACGGAGAAGGAGACCTTGCGGACCGTGAAGGTCTCGGAGACGCCGGCGCCCTGGCGGCGGATGACAACGCCCTTGAACTGCTGGATACGGGAGCGGTTGCCCTCGATCACGCGCACGTGGACGTTGACGGTGTCACCCGGGCGGAAGGCCGGGACGTCGCTGCGGATCGCCGCGGCGTTGACGGAGTCGAGCAGGCTGGCCATGTTCTTCTGCTTCCTCGCCGATGCCACAGGTCATCAGCGGAATATCGTGATGGGGTTCAGGATGCCGTTCGCACCGGACCGCCGTGGGGCGACTCCCGCGTGCGCGGGGAACGCTTTGCCCTTCCCCCTGTGGCAGGGGCGTGGGCCGGGCGTACAGCAGCGGCTTATTCTTCCACGTCCTGGGGCCTGCGCCAAAATCGGCCGCCGGGCTCCGGTGCCCAGCCGAGGATGGACAGCACCTCGCGGTCCTTCTTGTCGAAGGCCGCGGGGTCGCAGCGCTCGATCAGATCGGGCCGGTTCAGGGCGGTGCGGCGGAACGCCTCGTCCCGCCGCCAGCGGGCGATCTTGCCGTGGTGCCCGCTGAGCAGGACGTCCGGGATGCCGCGGCCGCGCCACTCGGGGGGCTTGGTGTACACCGGCCCTTCGAGGAGGTTGGCCATGGCGCCGGGGGCGAAGGAGTCGTCGCGGTGGGACTCGGCGTTGCCGAGGACACCGGGCAGCAGCCGGGCCACGGCCTCGGTGATCACCAGGACGGCGGCCTCCCCGCCCGCGAGGACGTAGTCGCCGATGGACACCTCGTACACCGGTATCCGCGTGGCGTACTCGTCCATGACACGGCGGTCGATGCCCTCGTAGCGCGCGGGCGTGAAGATCAGCCACGGCTTCCGGGAGAGCTCGACGGCGAGTTCCTGGGTGAAGGGCCGTCCGCTGGGCGTGGGCACGACCATGACGGGGCCGTGGGCCCCCGCCTCGTACCCGTCGGCCAGCGCGCCGTCGAGGCAGGCGCCCCAGGGCTCGGTCTTCATGACCATGCCGGGGCCGCCGCCGTAGGGGGTGTCGTCGACCGTGTTGTGCCGGTCGTAGGTCCACTCCCGCAGGTCGTGTACGTGGACGTCGAGCTGTCCACGCGCGCGTGCCTTGCCGACGAGGGAGACGTTCAGGGGTTCCAGGTACTCGGGGAAGATCGTGACGACGTCGAGGCGCATCAGTTCTCGCCCCGGCTTTCCTCGGCGCCGCTCTCGTCCTCGTCGCGCGCGGAGGCGATCTCGGCCTGGTCGTCGATCAGACCGGGCGGCGGGTCGATGACCGCGCGCTGCTCGTCCAGGTCGATCTCGGTGACGATCTCCCCGACGAACGGGATCATGACCTCGGTGCCGTCGGGCCGCTCGACGATGAAGAGGTCCTGGGACGCCAGGTGCGAGATCTCGGTGATCCGGCCGACCTCGGTGCCGTCGGTGAGGACCACGTCGAGGTCGATGAGCTGGTGGTCGTAGTACTCGTCGTCCTCTTCGGGGCGCTCGTCCGGGTTCACGTCGGCGATGAGCAGGGTGTTGCGCAGGGCCTCGGCGGCGGTCCGGTCGTGTACGCCCTCGAAGCGCAGCAGCAGACGGCCGCTGTGGACGCGGCCGGTCTCGATGGTGAGCGGCCCGGTGGAGGCCGGGTCGGTGGCCAGTACGGCGCCGGGGCCGAGCCGCAGCTCCGGCTCGTCGGTGCGCACCTCGACGGTGACCTCGCCCTTGATGCCGTGGGCGCGGCCGATCCGCGCGACTACCAGCTGCACGTCGTTCAACTTTCCTGTCGGGGCCTGCGGCTTCTCGGTGGCTACGGCTTCACAGGCGGCTGCGGGGGCTCCACAGACGACTGCGGGCCGGGGCGGGCGCTATGGCCCTCCCCGGCCCGAGCCGGCGCATCTGGTAAAACAACCAACTTTGTCAGTGGACCTGGTCCACGTCGACGAGGTCGACGCGGATACCACGGCCACCGATGGCGCCCACGACGGTACGCAGGGCGCGGGCGGTGCGGCCGTTGCGGCCGATCACCTTGCCGAGGTCTTCGGGGTGGACCCGGACCTCCAGCACGCGCCCCCGGCGCAGGGTGCGCGAGGCGACCTGCACGTCGTCGGGGTTGTCGACGATGCCCTTCACGAGGTGCTCAAGAGCCTCCTCGAGCATGCTCAGGCCTCGGTCGACTCGGCGGCGTCGGCCGGAGCCTCGTCCGCCTTCTTGTCAGCCTTCTTGGCCTTGGGGGTGATGGCCTCACCCTTGACGTCGTCGCCCGCGAGGGCCGCGGCGAACTCGTCGAAGGAGCGGCGCTTGCTCTCCTTCGTCTCCGGCTGCAGCAGCGGCGCGGGGGCCGGGAGGCCCTTGTGCGCCTGCCAGTCACCGGTCAGCTTCAGGATGGCGAGCACAGCCTCGGTGGGCTGGGCGCCGACGGACAGCCAGTACTGCGCACGCTCGGCGTTGACCTCGATGCGCGACGGGTTGTACGTCGGGTGGTAGATACCGATCTCTTCGATCGCGCGACCGTCACGGCGGGTGCGGGCGTCGGCGACGACGATGCGGTAGTGCGGCTGGCGAATCTTGCCGAGGCGCTTGAGCTTGATCTTGACTGCCACTGGAGTGGTGTCTCCTGGTCTTGACGTGGTTGGGCACAACGGGATGCCACGTGGGGTTGCGGTACTCGGGGTGCCCGATGGACGCGTCAGCCGGAGGCGAGAGGGTTCCTATGCGGCTGTCGAGTACAGCTAGCCATTGTGCCACATGCCCGGCGCCGGGCACGCCGGGGGTCCGTGGGGCACCCCCGGGCGGCGCGTCAGCGCTGTGTCCGCCTTCCGGCCCGCGCCGCCCCCGTCCGGCGACCGGCCCGGGATCAGCTCGCCGCGGCCACGACCTCGGGGATACGGAACGGCTTGCCGCAGCCGCCGCAGACGATCGGCGCCTGGGCGAGCACGGACGGGACGACGCGCACGTTGCGGCCGCAGTCGCAGACGGCCTTGACGCGGACGCCGCCGCCTGAGGAGCCGTGCCGTGCCGCCGGGCCCCGGAAGGAGCGCTTGGTGTCGGCGGCGGTGGCCACGGTGTGTGCCTTGAGGGCGCGCTGCAGCCGCTCGATCGTCGGCCGGTAGCGGCGCCTCGCCTCGGGGTTCAGCGCGACCAGTGAGAAGCCACTGCTGGGGTGCGGCTCCTCGGGATGGTCGAGGCCGAGCTCCTCGGCGATGGCCAGGAATCTGCGGTTGTGGTACCGCCCGGCCCGGGATGTGTCGCGGACACCCCGGGCGGCGGCAATGCCGTGGACTGCCTCGTGGAGCAGTCGCTCGAAGGAGAGCTCGGCGCCGCAGGCGGACGAGGACTCTCCGATCAGGGACTCGGGCGCGGCAAGGTCAGGCAGCTCGGAGTGGTACCGCTGAATGTCGGCCCACGCCTGCGCCAGCTCTGCGGCGAGAACAGGTGGTGTCGTGCTCACGTCGTGACAACGAGCCGGAGTGCCCCGGTGTTCCTATTCCGGGGCATCCCAAATAATTTGCACGTACCCGTCAGTTGCCGTTGATGCGTCCGGACGAGGGCGGGTGCGCTGATCTGCGGAGAAGCCTCACAGCTCACACCAAGGTAGTACGTAGCGGCGCGTACGCCCCGGCGCGTAGATGATGTCAACACGCCGGGGTTCCAGAAATCAGCCGGTGCGCAAGAGGCGTTTTCGGCCGACCGGAACAGGCCGCGGGCCGCTCAGTAGGAGCGGGCGACGATGGCGACCGTACCGGGGGCGTCGTCGGCGTCGGGGACGGACCCGTCCTCGGCGACCAGACACCGTACGGACACGGCCTGCTCGGCGAGCTTGGCCTCGCCCTCGGCGCCGAGGGTGGCCCACGGGATGCGCGCCCAGCCGCCGGCGGTGGCCGCCTCGGCGGCCTCCTCGATGGTGGTGACCTCGCTCGTACGGGACTCGCGGCGCTCGCGCGACTCGCGCAGCAGCTGCGCCTGGTCCTCTTCGAGGACCTTGGGCAGCAGTTCGCCGAGCGCGTCGATGGAGACGGGCTCCTTGCCGCCGGGGATGCGGCGGGCCAGCATCGCGGTGCCGGCCTCCAGGTCGCGCGGGCCGATCTCGATGCGGACCGGAACGCCCTTGAGCTCCCAGTCCACCGCGCGGCGGCCGAAGGGGGTGTCCACCCGGTCGTCGACCTGGACGCGGATGCCCAGCGCCTTCAGGCGGTCGCCGAGCTCACGGACCTTGGCGACGGCCTCGTCGCCCTTGATCGCCATGACGACGACCTGGACGGCGGCGAGCCGCGGCGGCACGCGCAGGCCGTTGTCGTCGCCGTGCGACATGATCAGACCGCCGACCATGCGGGTGGAGACGCCCCACGAGGTCTGCCAGACCAGCTCCTGCTTGCCGTCCTTGGACAGGTACTGGGTGTTGAAGGCCTTGGCGAAGTTGGTGCCCAGCTCGTGGCTGGTGCCCATCTGGAGGGCCTTGCCGTCGCCCATCATGCCTTCGAGCGTGAGGGTGTTGATGGCGCCGGCGAACCGCTCCTTGGCCGTCTTGCGGCCCAGGACCACGTCGATGCCCAGGACGTTGATCATGAAGTCCGCGTAGACGTCCTTGTGGATGCGCGCCGCGTAGTCGCGGGCGTCCTCGTAGGTGGCGTGCGCGGTGTGGCCCTCCTGCCAGAGGAACTCACTCGTACGGAGGAACACGCGCGGCCGCATCTCCCAACGGACCACGTTGGCCCACTGGTTGATGAGCAGCGGCAGGTCGCGGTAGCTCTGCACCCACTTCGAGAAGTAGTCGTTGATGATCGTCTCGGAGGTGGGGCGCACCACGACGGGCTCGTCGAGCTCCTTGCCGCCGCCGTGGGTGACCACCGCGAGCTCGGGCGCGAAGCCCTCGACGTGCTCGGCCTCGCGGGTCAGGTAGGACTGGGGGATGAACAGCGGGAAGTACGCGTTCTGGGCGCCCGCGTCCTTGATGCGTGCGTCCATCTCCTGCTGCATCCGCTCCCACAGGCCGTAGCCGTACGGTCGGATCACCATGGTGCCGCGCACCGGACCGTTGTCCGCGAGCTCGGCCTTGTTGATCAGATCCTGGTACCAGCGGGGGAAGTCTTCCGCCTGGGGCGTGAGAACGGGTGCCTTTGCCATGGCGCGAATGGTACGGGCCCGGCGGCCCCGAACGTGAATCGCCCTCCCTCTGGACGCGATGGCGGATGCGGAGTTCCCTGGCATACGGGGGGAGTGCGACCGCACGTGTACGGGGGCTTTCCATCAGCGCACGGCTGACCTCTTCTGCGGATTGGGGCGCTTTCCATGACACCTACGCTCGTCCGGCACCAGTCCCCCTCGGCCTCCGCCCCGCCCGCGCAGGCGTGTGCACGCGCGCGTGACTGGGCGGAGATCCAGGAGCGGATGCTGGTACCGCTCTACGAGGCGGTGTACGAGCGGCTGGAGGTGGGACCCGGCACCCGGCTGCTCGGCCTGGGCTGCGGCTCCGGGCTCGCCCTGTTGATGGCGGCCTCGCGCGGCGCGCGCGTGACGGGTGTCGACACCCGGTCGGAGCGGCTCGCGCTGGCCCGTGAGCGGCTGCTGCCGGAGGGGGTGTGGGGGCGCGCCGGGGACCGCGACGACGCCCGGGTCCTGGCGGGCGGTCCGCACGCCGCGGCCGATCCGTCCGGGGCCCGCTACGGCCTGGTGACCGCCTTCGAGCCGGTCGGCTGCGCGGCGGGCGACGCGGACGGTCTCGTCCCGGCCCTGGAGGCCGCGGTGCGGCTCGCCGAGCGCGGCGCCGCGGTGGTGCTGGCGGGCTGGGGTCCGCCGGAGCGGTGTGCCACCTCGGGCGTGCTGCGGGTCGCGGCCCGGCTCACCGACGCGCCCCGCTGGCGGCCGAGCCTGCGCGACGACCTGGAGGACCTGGCGTCGCGGGCGGGTCTGCGGCCCGACGGGTCGGGGCGGGTGGCGTGCCCGTTCGGCTACGCGGACGCGGACAGCGCGGTGCGCGGGCTGCTCTCGACGGGTCTGTTCGACGCGGCGGCCAGGGCCACCGACCAGGTCCAGGTCGAGAAGGAGCTGGCGGAGGCGCTGCATCCGCATCTGCGCCGGGACGGCACGGTGTGGATGCCGAACGTGTTCCGGTATCTGATCGCGCGTACGCCGTAGGGCTCCGGGGCCCCCGGACTCTTCGGACTACGCGCGCGTAGGGGCTCACGAGCCCCGCGCCGCTCAGGACTCCGTCTTCGCCAGGCGCGGGATGCCCGCCGCGCGGTACGCGGCCTCCTCCTCCAGCGTCTCGTTCTTGAGCAGCGCCTCGGCGAGGGCGTCGAGCTTGGGGCGGTGCTCGCGCAGCAGGCGGCACGCCTCGGCGTAGCACTCGTCGACGATGCGGCGCATCTCGGTGGCGATGGCGTCCAGGGTCTCGGGGGCCGCGGCGAGCCCGTACGCCTGCTGGGCGTCGCTCGGCAGGGCGGTGAGGGGGCCGATCTTCTTGCTCATGCCCCAGCGGGCCACCATGCCCCGGGC